>NZ_NEGD01000001.1:0-346182 GCF_002135245.1 Acinetobacter sp. ANC 4218
TGCGTATGCAATGGTTTTCCTTTGAAGTTGACTATCGGGCTTGTGTATTTGCTCAGGCATGATCTTACTCAGATCATATCGTCTATGATTTTTAGGGGTTCGATCTGCAACCAAAGTGCCTTCTTCATCCCAACGCCTTAATGTTTGAATGGAAACACCTAATGTTTTAGCTGCAACGCTAATGCTTACATATTTACTCATGTTGTATATAATAGTATAGAAATAAGTAGATTTCAATTAGCAGTTACAAACCCTGAGTTTTTATCTGGCTATGGCAGGATTATACAAATATTTTAAAGGCGCAATATCTCGGGTGGTGATAACTGCAAGCTCCCACTCAGGTGGGTCGTTTGGCTTATTCAGTAGACTGGTACCCTTCAGCCAGCTTCAGAATATTCAGTGGATGAGTTAGAGAAAATAGCAACATATTTTAAGGATCGAGAAAGATGCGTAGATAGCTGCGCCTTGAGGTTAAGCAGAATGTCAATTTCTAATTTATTTACTGTAATCTGTTTACATACCAAAAGTAGCGAAATGATGAGCTAACTATCGCTATATGTCTGATCAAATTGTAGAAATTCTTCCATTTTTTAGTTTTTACATTATTGTTTAACTGCCCGTTTAAAAGCTTTCAATACTTGCTCTCTGGTACTCGCCACCCATTAAACCAGATCATGGTTGAGGCTAGCTCCTTCCCCATCTATCTAAGCCACCTGATTTTAGTTTCCACGTTTTTTAACCAAGGGCTAAACACACCAGATGATGGCCTGCACAACGTTCCCGCTTCTAAAGCCTTTGTCCTATGTAAAAGGTGGCATCATGCGTAATTTAAACATCAGTTTCTTTCAGCTTAGGCTATTTCCAGCAGTCCATTGAATGAAAACAATAATTTTGGCACCTATTTTGCTTAATCAGTATTACGTTTTATAAAAATTGTAATATTGAGGGGCAACACTATGGGTTACGTTGCACGTGAACTCAGTCAAAGAAATAAACTGCTGTTTGGCTTGGGGTCTTTTTTAATACCGGTCTTGATTTGGTGTGCAGTCAGCTATTTACCCTTTATCTGGCATCCACAAGTCCAGATTGCCGATTCAGGCAGCGTGAACTATTTACAGGTCGGTAGTCGCATTGATAAAGACGTCTTTTTCTCTGCCGCCCAGTCTGCGCTAGATCAAGGTCTGGCTCCACCTCAAGGGATTCTGGTGAATCCGATCTATCTGCCCGCCCCACATGAAGTGGCGATTGCCCTGGTCACGGCATTCACCACTGAACCTGCACAGGCCAATACACCCTGGTTCCATGAAAGCCTGTGGCACAGTATCAAACTGGTCTTTAGTGCTTTCTTTATTTCTTCGCTGATCGGGATTCCACTCGGTATTTTATGTGGTTTCTCTCACAAAATTTCCCAGCTGACCGAGCCTTTTGTTGAATTTTTCCGCTACCTGCCTGCCCCGGCCTTTGGTGCACTTGCGGTTGCTATTTTAGGGATCAATGATGCACCGAAAATTGCCATCATTGTCATTGGCACCCTGTTCCAGCAAATCCTGATTATTGCCAATACCACACGTCTGGTGGACCGTAGCCTGATTGAAGCCGGTTTTACCTTAGGCACCAATAAAATGAAAAGCTTGTTTTATGTGGTCATTCCAGCGGCCCTTCCTGAAATTTACCGCAATCTGCGTGTCCTGCTCGGCTGGGCATGGACCTATCTGATCGTGGCTGAACTGATCGGCAGTACCTCGGGGATTACCTGGTTTATTACCCAGCAAGCCCGTTACCAGAATTTTGACAATGTCTTTGCCGCGATCCTGATCATTGGGGTGATTGGTCTGCTTTGCGATGTGATGTTAATGAAACTGGGACAACGCCTATTTAAATGGAAACCGGGAGCAAATTAATGCAAAACCCTGAATTTAATACCCGCGAATACTTTGACAAGATTTATAGCCGTCCGGTGATTCTGGAAGCGAAACAGCTGACGCAAAAATTCAGTCATGGCAAAACTGAACGTACGGTTTTAAATGCCCTGGATCTCAAAATTCATAAGCGTGAGTTTATCTGTGTGATTGGTCCTTCTGGTTGTGGAAAGTCTACGTTTAGCCGTGTAGTAGCAGGACTAGACCCGTATAGCAGTGGTGAGATTCTGGTCGATGGCCAGCCGATTACCGGTCCGAGTCCGGAACGTGGCATGGTGTTTCAGGGCTATACCCTGTTCCCATGGAAAACCGTCAAAGAAAATGTCATGTTTGGCCCAAAAATGAAAGGCCAAAGTAATGCCTCAGCCGAAGCGCAGGCACGTGAATGGATCAATATCATTGGTCTGGAAAAATATCAGGACCAGTATCCGCATCAGCTTTCTGGTGGGATGAAACAGCGTGTCGCAATTGCCCGTGCGCTGGTCAATGAACCCAAGGTCTTGCTGATGGATGAACCTTTTGGTGCGCTGGATCCGCATACACGCCAGAAAATGCAGCGTCACCTGATGGATTTGTGGCAGAACATCGACATCACCATCATTTTCGTGACCCACGATATGGATGAAGCGATTTTGCTGGCCGACCGGATTGTGGCCTTGAAAGCCAATCCTGGTGAAATTAAAGAAATTATCGAAGTGAATCTGCCACGTCCACGTCATCCCGATCTCCTGCTGACGCCGGAATTTAAACAGCTGCGTGAGCATGTCGATCACCTGGTGCATGCCCAGGAAGATGAACTGGATCCTGCACTGGCGGATCTGCCGGAGATTCCGCGTCTGACTAAAGTGAGCACCAGCAAATAATCAGGTTAAAAGCACCTTTGGGACGACCCAAAGGTTTTAATCGCTGTGTTGGACGACCAACAATTAAGGTGATTGCCATGCAAGACCCATATGTACTCCCGCTTATTGATATCTCCAAACTGCAAAGTCCACATCTGGCCGACCGTCTTGAAGTCGCTCATGCTCTGGATCAGGCCTGCAAAGAGGTTGGCTTTCTCTATCTGCAAGGTCACCAATTTAATTTTGACTATGCCAAAGCCCTGATTGAAATTGCCCAATCCTATTTTTCACAGGATCTGGACAGCAAGATGCTGCACTATATTGGTCAATCCAGTAACCATAGTGGTTATGTGCCCATCGGTGAAGAACAGTTTGCCGGGAATAGCTATGACCTAAAAGAAGCCTATGATGTCAATTATGACTATCAGGGACCTAAAACGAATTGTCCGTTACTTGGCCGAACCTTATGGCCGGAAGACCCCAATTTCAAGGCGGTGGTCAGTCAGTATTACAGCCATCTGCGCGAGATCAGCCAGCAGATTTTTGCTGCTTTTGCACTGGCACTGGGCGTTCACGAGGACTTTTTTGAGCGCAAAATTACCGATGCCCCAAGCCAGTTACGCCTAATTCATTATCCCTATAATCCAGAAGTCACAGATGCCGAAGGGATTGGCGCACACACCGACTATGAATGCTTTACCTTGCTGCTACCCACTGCACCCGGTTTGCAGGTACTGAATAAAGCCGGTGAGTGGATCGATATTCCTCTGATTGAAAATACCCTGGTGATGAATATCGGTGACATGATGGAAATTCTGTCCAATGGTCAATACCTGGCGACCAAGCATCGGGTGAAAAAGGTTTCTGAAGAACGTTATTCTTTTCCGCTGTTTTGTGCCTGTAACTATGACACCGTGATTGAACCGGTCATTCAAACTGAAGATTGCAAATATGCTGCTCTAATTGGTGGCGAACATCTGTTTAACCAGACTGCACAAACGTTTCATTATTTAAAACAACGTATCGCTTCCGGTGAACTGGTCTTGAAAAATGCGGTCCCGCTGTCCTCCTTTGGCCTTGAAGAACAGCCAGAGGCAGCATCATGAATCTGTTTGAAGCGCTCAAAACTTTAACACCGATAAGCCACCAGTCCGAAGTCATTCCGAACTTTTTATACGGTGCTTTCCGGCGCAAAAGCATCAGCTTCTTTAATGGCCTGACCGATGAAAACACCATTGTGTACTGGTTTCAGTCGCGCAGCTTTAGCATTGATCTGCGCCTGAAAAGTCAGGGCACACCCGTCGCAGACCGTCAGGGCTGGATTGGCAATACCTTATGGGATGAATCCAAACAGCTGTTGTCCTGGGCAGTCGCTGACTACGCCAATTACCAGAACCATGTGCAATGGCCTGAGCCGGCAAAACTGCATGCAATTGGCAACTGCATTCTGGAATTCTCTCCCAGCAACGTTTATGTCGAAGACTGGCGTCAGCAAGTACAACGCGGTGTGTTTTTAGGTCTGCGACTTCAATCAGCACTTGATGTCCAGTTAGGACAAAAGCTGGAAATGGATGGTGGCCTGATTATCTGTGGCAATTATATGGCCTATGCCCTGACCCGTTTGCCCGATGTACAAAGCACAGTTGCTCAAATGGATTTAAAAGCGGTTGATCCAACTGTTTTTGCTTTAATTGAAAGTTTTGAAGTCTCGATCGGCACAGATGGCCAAACTAAAACGTACAGCACCCGCACCAGTGAAGCAGGTAAAGCTTTTAATCTGGAAAACTTTGAAATTCTTGATGAAACCCGTCTGGTTCAGCATGTAATTTTGGATGGTCGTGAAATCGACCTGATTTTTGCGGTAGATATGTATGTGCCTGACTACGAGTTTCAGCACAGCACTGCGACAACTGCAGAAGCGGAACACTGGCTGAAGTCAGAACAGGATCACCTGATGCATCATGCAGCACGCGTGGTATAGGGAGGAATATGGCTTTTTTATATCTGTCGATTGCCATCATTGCAGAAGTCATTGCGACTTCTGCCCTGAAAGCCTCCAATGGCTTTAGTGTGCTCTGGCCATCTCTGGCCACCATTCTTGGATATGCCGTTGCGCTATTCTTTCTGTCACTGACCATGAAAACCATTCCGATGGGCATTGCTTATGCGATCTGGTCCGGTGCCGGCATTATCCTGATTTCAACGGTTGGCCTGCTGGTGTTTAAACAGCAACTGGATCTTCCGGCACTGATCGGACTGGCATTGATGATCATGGGTATTATTTTTATCAATGTGTTTTCTAAAAGCACTGAACTTTAAATTTTTGATGTTTATCTGACTATAAAAAATCCCCAGCCTGATCAGGCTGGGGATTTTTCATGCACTAGATCTGGCTTTATTTCAGCTCTTGTACCAATGTCGGCACAATGACAGCATCGACATTCATTTCAGTGCTATAAATGCCATTGGTCACATTGAATTTATTGACATGGTAGCTGGAACCATAGATCGAATCGAAGCCATGGCCTTTAGTAAAGACTTTCTTGTTCGCCTCTAAGTCCAACAGATGTGTCCCCTCGATAAACTGCATATAGGCTTTGGCATCGACTCCGACCCGTTTGGCCATAATCCGGGCCGCATCTTCACGAGTCGCCGGATCATTAATATATTTTACCGTTTTATCCCAAACCTGGATCAGCTTTTTCCATTGTTCCTGGTTGGCTTGCAGATGTGCTGGATTCACCGTCAGGGTATCGTAGATCAGGCCGGCTTTATCTTTAGAACTAAAAATAATCTTTGAACCGGCAACAGCAGATAGAGCCTGATTGGCGACCGGCTGCCATACGGCAATCGCATCAATATCTGGAGTATTAAAGACCTGAGGCAGTTCATTGGTCATGGTATTGACCAGCTTGACATCGTTCAGCTTGATTTTGGCATCATCCAGTGCAGTCGACAGCAGCAGGTGATCGACCAGACCTTTTTCAGTCGCCACTGTTTTGCCTTTCAGTTCCTGAATCGTATTAATCCCCGGTTTAGCGATAATGACGTCATTTCCCGCCGAATAGTCGGTCGCCATGATCATTACGCCTTTGGTGCCACCTGAACCAGTCACCAGATTATCGCCGTTGGTGACCATGACTGCATCCAGCTGGTTTGCAGCAAAAGCAGACAAGGAAGCCGAATAGTCAAACCATTTAAAATCGGCATTTACGCCAGCTTCTTTTAACCAGCCTTTTTCAATAGCGACTTGCCAAGCCACCCAGCCCGGCCAGTCACTATAACCAATACGGATCGGCTGGGTTTGGACACTAGCGCCTGCCTTGGCATCTGATTCTGGCACCTTAGCCGTATTGTCACAGCCACTCAATAAAATGACGCCACAAATTGATGCGGCTAAACTTAGTTTTTTCATCATGGTGCAATTTCCCCTATACAATTACATTTAAAACGCGTGTTTGAAGGTTGTTTTGATTGAATAAAGTCACGCCAGCCACCGAAATGGCTGATGTCAGTGGCATCTTCCAGCGCATAGCCTTCACAGATAAAGCCTTTGAGCCAACGGCCATCTGCCAGCTGAACATTGCCAATACCGAGCGGTGCCGGTACTTCCGCAACAATCTGACCAAAATTAGCAAATGGAATATCCCAGACTTCGACTGCAATCTTCTGACCTGTGCTGCTGTACTGCAGGCCCGGTTTAGGCGGTGTGGTATTTTTCAAGGCATACAGTTTATAACGGGCGGCGGTCTGGGTGGCTTGCAGCAAGGTTCCGCCACGTGTGGTCAGTTGGAAGTTCAACGGCATGCCCGTCAGGTGTGCACCTACGACTGCGAGTTTGACCGAATGCTGAGATTGAATCGGCATTGTTGGAGCGTAAGTTTTTTGCGAAGTCCCCAGCGTTAAAACGGTCGCTTGCTGCCAGCGTTGAGCAAAGTTGGCCAAGGCCTGATCCATCCAGGCAGGAGCAATAAAGGTCACACCGCTTGGCAGGCCATCGGCACGAATGCTATTTGGCAGTGCCAAAGCTGACAGATCGGCAAAATTGACGAAATTGGTATAGGCACCCATATGGCTGTTTTTGACCAGTGGGTCTGCTTCAACCTCGGCAATCTTGTAAATGGTCGGTGCGGTAGGCACCATCAAGGCATCAAAGTCCGCCAATGCCAGATTGATTTGGCGCGCCAGCTGGGCACGTTCATATTCCGCCTGCATCATATCGACAGCGTTGAAGTTGTCCGCCTGACTGATGATCTGGCGAATCACCGGATGGGTCACCTCACGCGAGACCATTTTCTCTACGGCGCTGCAACGCTCTGCGACCCAGGCCTTGTTATATAAAGCCGAAGCCAGCTGATTGAAGATGCTGAAATCAATCGCTTCGACCGCATAGCCCAGCTGTTTGGCACGAGCGATCGCCAGGTCAAAAGCTTTTTCAGATTCAGCATCACCATAGAATTCCAGCTGTGCCGGAATGGCAATTTTGCCTTTGGAAAACTGGGTAGGCACATTGGCTGGATGCTGGCGTGAATACTCATCAGATGTATCATAGCCTTGCATTAGCTGAGCCACTTGCCAGGCATCATCCACCGTCAAGGCAAAAATTGAAATCACATCAATGGTACGGCAAGCTGGAATCAGCCCCGAAGTTGAGAACCAGCCCTTGGTCGGTTTAAGCCCCACAATATTGTTATGTCCTGCTGGCACACGGCCCGAACCTGCGGTATCTGTGCCTAAACTGAAAGGCACCAGACCATTAGCAACCGCCACAGATGAACCCGAACTTGAACCACCACTGATATAGTCTGGATGAAAGCTATTTTTCACTGCACCGTATGGAGAACGTACACCGACCAGACCGGTTGCAAACTGGTCCAGATTGGTTTTACCCACCACAATTGCACCAGCCGCTTTCAACTTGGCAACCACTGTTGCATCCTGGCTGGCCAGATAAGTAGCTTCTTTACAGGCCACCGTGCTATAAAAACCGGCAACATCAATATTGTCTTTCACCGCAAATGGAATACCGTACAGTGGCAGGTCTGCTACGGATTTACCCTTTAGAGTATCAATTTGGGTTTGGAGTTGCTGCTCGGTGGCAATGGAAATCCAGGCATGATCGTCATTGTTAAACGATGCGACATAAGAGATCAGGTCCTGTAACTGGATCTGCTGCTGTTGGTAAGCTTTCTGCCAGTCCTGAATTGTCCATAAAGTGTTCATGACAATACTCCTTTATTGGTATTTTGGGGAATCGGAGGCATCACGGCATCCATCAGTTCCAGGTGCCCTTTGAGCATCCCTTTCAATGCAATAAATTGTTCACTAATTTCTTTCAGGTCACTGCTCACGCCCTGCATCAGCATCACCTGCAGGACCTTTTCATCATCCAGCTGGATATGTAACGAGCTGATCACCTGTTCCAGATATTGCTGTTGCAAGTCCACCAGCTGGGAACGTAGCGGCTTAAGGCTGACGTCATAGACCAGCGTCAATGTGCCGACCATCACTTCATCGTGTGCCACTAGATCGTCAATCAAATAGCGGTTAATCATGTCGAGAATAGCCTGAGAACGGCTTTCGTAATGTTGCTCGACAATCTTTTGATCGAGTGCCTGAAGCGTGCTTTCTGGCAGGGTGATACTAATCCGTGCCAATTTTTGTTTAGCCACGGCGGTATTCCTTGTGCTGTGCAGATTGCTGTAAATGCAGTCCTGCACGTACGCTTAAAAGCTCAACTAAAAATTTCAGCCATGGATGCAGCTTTTTATTCGAGTCTGGATGATTCATGTGCATCTCCTACAGGTATTACAAAACTGGTATTTCGTATTACTTGCTAAAATGCAGAAAACGTGCCAATTGTGGCGATGGGATAAAATAAAAACGGCTAAAAAAAGCCCCAGTACGCTGAGCTGGGGCCTGTTTTAAATCAGGGGGTTATTGATGATTTCACCGGTTCGATTGCTTTTATTCTTCATGTACAGTTATTTTTTTTATACATGATGGATTGACCGATGAGTATGGTTGAGTGATCAAGTAAATGGCTCTCCTCTGTTTATCTGTCATATAAATAAAGGCAGGAAGCGTGCCAGCTTAGTTGTTATAAATAAAATTATGTAAAAACAGTTATTTATTAAAATAAAAAGTACTTTAAAATATTGATCAAATGTTTATGCGCCAAGATTGATCAGATTTGCACCAAAACAATGTCATTTAAAACATAAAATTGTGCTGTGTAGTCTTGGGTGAATGGTTTCGAGTTTACCAATAAACAATTCTACAATTTTCGGATTGAGCTAATCGAACTTTTTAAGCACGATTTTTGTGAACTCGAGCTCGTAGCTCTTTTAGACTCATCTTTACGGTTTCATCATTTTTAGCTTCTTCTGCAAGTTTTAATAATTGAATATCTTCTTTAACAAGATCATTCAAAATTATTTTTGCATTTTCAAAAATACGATTTTGACTTTCAATACTATGCATTCCTAAAAGTTCTTCTAGTTTTTTAGCCATCTTTTATAAATTCCAAATAGGATGATCTTCCCATTTTTCAGGGAAACCCATCGCAACACGCCAATTCTCATTTTTCAGTATAGGTTTTAATAGTTTATTCAGTTGATTGCACCACTCTGTATCAAAACCTGTCGGTCTGAGTAATGTTTTTAATATTAAGAGTACATAGAAGATACGTTTGTTGGTCGGTGTAATAGGTGGTTGCCAATTGGGATCTTTATCGACTTTGGATTTAATTGCTAATTCTTTATTCCATAATCGCCCATGATGTGCACAAGTATTTCGTACATACGTCAATATGTGCAACCATTCAGCTAATTTTTCATGATGTACTGAAAAGTGCTGTGAAACTTCCTTTTTATCTTCTATACCTTCAGACTTATTGTTCTTCAAGCCCTGATATAAAAAAGATAATGATCCCAAACTTAAAACTTCTGTCAGCATCCAAATAGGAATTTTTGGAAATCCGATATAGTTTTGTTCAAAATGTTGAATGAATGTATCTTTTGAACGCTCAACCTCTTTATTACAGTTGTTGATAAAACTGCTATGCTTAAATTTTGGATGAAAGTTTGTTACCTGATAAATTCCAAAAGCACCATACTTATGCACCATAAAATAGGTAATCTGTGTACGTAGATAAGTTTCAATCATCTCTATGGCATTAAAGACTTGTAACCTGAGTTCTGTATCAAACTCGTATAGCTGAACAATGCTTTCAAATCTTGTATTAGGTTGAAATGTATCTAAAATTTTATATTCTTGTCGTACACGATAAGGATACCAATATGCACTTAAACGATAATAACCATATTTAGACAATACAGATTCAGCCCAAGCATGATTATGAATAATCATGCCTTTGTCTTCCAAATGATTTACCTGTTCGATATATGAGAGTGGCTTTTTATTGTAGATTTTCAACATGGTTCATTATATTCAGACATAAAAAACCGCCAAGGTTGCGCGGACTCCCGAAGAAGAACTAAGCGTGGCGGCTGTATTAAGTATTATACTAACGACAATTGTCTCTATTAGCAAGTTATTCTTTAAGCCACTGGCGCCAAGGTAAACAACACCTGCCCCGTCTTCACCGTTTGCCCTTTTTCAATGGTAATGGCATCTACACGCATCCGCTCAGGGGCAATAATTGGAATCTCGATCTTCATCGCTTCAATGACGGCCAAAGTTGCGCCTTCTTCCACAATATCACCCGAAGCACATTCAATTTTCCAGATTGAACCCGGCATATGCGATTCCACTGCACAACCACCATCTGGAATTTCCACACCTTCACCATCATCGACAGCGTCCAGGCTTTCAGACACATATTCCGCCAGCCCTGCTGCATGCCAGCGACGACGTTCTGCATCAAAGTTCGCTTGTTGCACTTCTTTAAATGCTGAAATCGATTCCTGATGTTCCGTTAAGAAGTCATTGTATTCTTTTAAGTTCAATACACCTTCTTCAATACGCAGTTTTAAACGTCCCGCTTTAAAGTCATCACGCATCTGCATCAGTTCCGCTTCAGAGACTTCATAGAACTTGATCTGGTCAAAGAAACGTAGTAACCACGGTTTACCTTGTTCAAAGTCGGCATTTTTACGGTAGCGTGACCACATTTGCGTAGTACGACCAACAAACTGATAACCACCCGGGCCTTCCATGCCGTACACACACATATAGGCACCGCCAATCCCCACGGCATTTTCAGGTGTCCAGGTCCGTGCCGGGTTATATTTGGTGGTGACCAGAAGCTGACGTGGATCAAGCGGGGTCGCCACAGGCGCACCCAGGTACACATCGCCCAGGCCCATCACCAAGTAACTTGCGTCATAAACCACATCTTTCACGGCTTGTTTATCTTTTAAGCCATTAATACGGCGAATAAACTCGATATTGTCTGGACACCACGGCGCATCTGGACGCACAGTTTGCATATAACGTTCAGTTGCCAGTTGGGTTTGAGAATCTTCCCAGGCCAGTGGCAGATACACGGTACGCGATGGCACTTGCATTGCTGTCACATCCGGCAGTTCAGCTTCAGCGACTTGCAACAGACGCAGCAGGTCGAGCTGATCCAGCTGGATCGAATCAAAATGGATTTGCAGTGAACGGATGCCCGGCGTCAGGTCAATAATGCCGGCTATATTCTGTTTCTGTACCCATTGCATCAGTGCATGGATACGGAAACGCAGGTTAAGATCTAAAACCAGCTCGCCATATTCCACCAGCATATAGTTATTGCCAGCAGGACGATAGACTACATCCGGTAGACCATTTTGACCTTTTAAGGTATCTAAAATGGCTGATTTTAAGGTGCTGATTTCAGGGTAGAACGATTCATCAAATGCCATAGCTTGGGTATCAGAAGCTTCTAATTGTGCATGATATTTTTCATTTAAAAGTTTTGCTTGGTGGTAGCTGACAGGGACAAACTTGACTTTATCGCCGGCTTTCAGCTGACCGAGTTTCCACAGTTCTGAATTAATCACTACGGCTGGACAGACGAACCCCCCCAGACTTGGTCCATCTGGACCCAAAATAATCGGCATATCCCCGGTGAAGTCAATCGCGCCAATGGCATAGGCATTGTCATGAATATTAGAAGGATGCAGACCGGCTTCACCACCGTCCTCACGTGCCCATTCCGGTTTGGGACCAATCAGACGAATCCCGGTACGGCTGGAGTTAAAGTGAATTTCAAAGCTGTTGGCAAAGAAGGTATCAATGTCATTTTTGGTAAAGAAATCCGGCGCCCCATGTGGGCCGTACATCACCGCAATTTCCCATTCCTGACTAAAAGTCGGAACTTGTTCAGGTGCAAGAGCTTTTACTTCATTAGATGTAAATGCCGTGATTGGCAGCATATCGCCAATTAACAGGTTACGCCCGGCATGACCACCAAACTGGCCCAAGGTAAAGGTCGCTTGTGAACCCAGATATTTCGGGACATTCAGACCGCCCTTGATGCCGATATAGGTACGGCAACCTGTAGCGATTTTGCCACATTTTAAAATCTGGCCTTTACCTACATTCACCGTTTGCCACATCGGTACCTCTACACCATCAAGCGTAGAGGGCATATTACCCCCGGCCAGTACGATCTGGCTATCACAGTGGAATTTCAGTGTCGGGCCTTGCAGGGTACATTCCAGCCCTGCGGTATTAGCTGCATTACCGAGTAACTGGTTGGCGACATTGAGTGACAATGGATCAATCGCACCGGATGGCGGTACACCGACATCCCAGTAACCGAGACGACCAGTGACATCCTGCACAGCAGTCTGAATACCGGCTTGCAGCACTTCAATTTTTTGGGTTTTCCATACAAAGGTATTTAAAAAACGTGTAGTTTGGGTACCGGCTTTAAACACCTCACAGTCGATGATGTTTTGCAGATATTCCAGATTGGTTTCAATCCCCGCAACCTGCGTTTTTGCCAGCGTTTTGGTCATCGCCTGAATCGCAGATTCACGGTCGTCTGCGGTGACAATGATTTTGGCAATCATTGGGTCATAGAATGAGGATACGGTTGAACCGGTTTCTACCCATGTTTCATTGCGGACATGAGCATCAAACTCAACATGGGTCAATAAACCTGCACTGGGCTGGAAGTTCTTGATCGGGTCTTCGGCATACAGACGCACCTGAATAGAATGACCTTTGGCTTCAAGTTTTTCACTTGGTGCTGTCCAGTCGCCGCTGGCCAGAGTTACCATCCATTCCACCAGATCTACGCCAAAGACCTGCTCGGTCACGCCGTGCTCGACTTGCAGACGGGTATTCACTTCCAGAAAGTAAAATTCCTGCGTATCGGTATCCATCACGAATTCAACCGTACCGGCCGAACGGTAATTCACTGATTGCATCAGCTGGATCGCAACATTCTGGATATAAGCACGTTGCTCATCATTGATATGCGGTGCCGGGGTTTCTTCAATCACCTTCTGGTTACGACGCTGTACTGAACAATCACGCTCCCCCAGTGCAAGGACCTGTCCGTTGCCATCACCAAAAATCTGCACTTCGATATGACGGGCGTTTTGTACAAATTTCTCTAGGTATAAACCTGCATCTTTAAAATTGGCTTGAGCTAAGTAAGACACCGTTGCATAAGCATCTTTCAGTTCAGTCTCATTCCAGACCAGACGCATGCCGATGCCGCCACCACCTGCGGTACTTTTTAGCATCACCGGATAGCCAATACGTGCAGCCTCAGTCAGCGCTTCAGCTTCATCTGCCAATAACTGACTGCCCGGCAGTAATGGCACCTTGGCCTGAATCGCCAGTTCACGTGCGGTGTGTTTCAGGCCAAATTTACGCATTTGTGTGGAGTTTGGACCGATAAAGGCAATGCCTTGTGATTCACACAAGTCGCAGAAGTCTGCATTTTCAGACAGGAAACCGTAACCCGGGTGAATGGCCTGCGCACCGGTCTGTTTGGCAACTTCTAGAATTTTCTCAACATTTAAATAGCTTTGACTGGCCGCTGCTTCACCGATATACACCGCTTCATCGGCCAGTGTGACATGCAATGAATCACGGTCGGCTTCTGAATACACCGCAACCGACTGGATACCCAATTTCTTTAAAGTACGGATCACGCGGCAGGCAATCGCGCCACGGTTAGCAATGAGGACTTTATTGAACATGGCTTACTCCTCACCTTCACGGATGATCAGTTGAATTCTAGTTGGGTTATAGGCATTGCAGGGATTATTCAGTTGCGGGCAATTTGAGATCAGTACGATCAAATCCATTTCTGCTTGAATCTCGACAAATTTACCGGGTGCTGAAATGCCATCATCAAATTTCAAATGACCATCTGCTGTCACCGGCACATTCATAAAGAAATTAATGTTTGGACCAATATGACGCACATTCAGGCCATGCTTTTTGGCAATCGGATGCTGAGACAACGCCATCATGAAATTGTTACGGCAGCTGTGCATTGGAAATTTGTCATGCGCATAACGCACGCTGTTACTTTCACATGAACATGCACCGCCTAAAGTATCGTGGCGGCCGCAGTTATCATCCTGAATTTTCGCAATCGCATGGCCAAAGTTGGTATAAAGCGTGGTGCCTTTTTCTAGATAAATCTGTTTATTGATCGCAAGCGTATCGGTTGCGCTGTAACGCTCTTCAGGATTTTTTGCTGAAATAAATAAGGTATCCACCGCCTGATTGCCCTCCAGGTCAACAATACGGAAATACTGTCCTTTCTTGACTTCACCCATCCACGCTTCACCGGCAGGACAGACTTCACTTAATACTGATTTTTCTAAACCATTTCCTAAATTAGCTAATGCAGTCATGATGATTCCCCCAATTAAATGCTGAGTGCGTAGTAACGATTATTGTTTTGGAAAGCACGCTGATTTTGCGGGCATGAATCACGGCAAATATCGGTCTCGGCTAAAGTATTGGCTTTGAACAGTGACAATTGAATATCGGCAGGTTGATACTCAGCACTGTTATCTAAGGCATGGGGTGCTGCAGACAGGAACAGCAGACAGTCCATTTCAAAACGCAGTTCAATGAGCTGATTGGTATGGTCCGATGCCACATAAGACAGCTCACCAGCATCATTTGGCACAACTTTAGAAAACAGATTGACCGTAGCGCTTAAATCTTGAGTCGATAAGCCAAATTTGGTCATCTCTAACAGCAAGCTGTCACGACCATTGCGGTACATGTCATTGCGTGCATCTTGAAAGGTTTTGTTTCCAAACTGTTTTTCAATTTGTACTTTGGTGCTTGGAGCACATAAAACATCATTCCAGCCATGCTCATCTTTGACAATCGATGCCATGACCCGGCCGAGATCTGAATACAGCACATGGCCGGTGCTTAAAAATGCGGTATGCTGCCCTTTTAGACTGTCGGGCATGTTGTAGCGTTCCAGCTTATCTTCAGCATTAACACAGAACAGGGAAACGTTGGCATTGGCACCAAGTGCCTTGAATTGTAGAATTGCGCCTTTTTGAATGCGGCCCGACCAGTGATGCCCGCCTGGCAGGATTTCAGTCCATAAAGTCTGATTGTTATGATAGTCGCCCATTTGCTTGACCTCTCTAAGGTTTTTGTTCCAACCTCCCGGGCTTTTATCCCTCCGTGTAGCTCTGTTTTTATCAAAACTAAGCCGTGAACTCTCGGTCTCAGACACAGTATTTTTGCAAATAACTGCCCAAATAACTGCCGGAACCCTAGATCACTTTATGATGGATAGATAAATGCAAATGACGTGCCAGTTTAGTATTACGATTTTTTGTATTTGTAATACTGACATCAGTCTTTATATTCTAGAATTGTTGTTGACATAGAACTTGGCAATAAAAGCTGTTGTTCTATTAATGAGATAAAATTTGCATAACCTTAGCAAAGTTAAACATATTCAAGGTCCAAAAACGATGACGATGACTCGGGATTGCTGTCTTGACTTCGAGCAGATGATAAATAGATGCTCTACGATGAAGCATAGGTTAAATCATTTATTTCGAGATTCTCTATTAGATCTATTGAAAAAATCTCTTTTAATCATTTCCGTGCTGTAAATTGCAGCAATCAAATTCAGACCTAAACCCATACATTTACATCGATTACGGTAAAGTGTAGCAAAAATTCTGAAAATGTTTAATTTAGCATTTACATACTCAAGTCGAATGCGATATTCGCCCATTTCTCAATGAATCTGCTGATGCAAGAAGGTTAATGGATTGTTTTACTGGCTTTGAATGGGCTTAGGCATCTTATCCCTAATTGGCCGAAAGCCTGCTCTACTCTTATCAACAAGCATAAAGGCTTGATCTCTTTGCTTCCAGCGCTGTTATTTAAACCATTGAAAATTATGTGTTTTTTGTACGAGACTGATGGAAATCATCCGTATCGTTATTCTTTCAGTCTTGGAAAAATTATTTCCAAAACCGAAAGAAATATCCATTTCATTGCTACATTATTGAATAACTTCAATTTGATTCATATTAAAGGCTGGATAAATCGGTTTCTGTTGCATTTTTTACCATCACTTTGGAGTGGGGAATACTGAACTTGTCACGCTTCATAAAACATGTACAGAAAATCGCAAATATAGCCATGCCTATAATATAGCCAATAATCAAATGAGGACTCCCCCCACCCACACTCAAAAGCTTAGTTGCAATTAAGGGAGCTAAGCCTCCGCCAATGACTCCGGCAAACTGCACAGAAATTGAAATACCACTATATCGAATTTCGGTCGGGAATTGTCGAGCAAACAACTGGGATTGCGGTGCATACATGAGCGGGAAAACTACACCAATGGCCAATACGATTGCAGTCCAGACCAAGAGTGGGTCTTTTGTATCCAACATACTAAAAAATGGATAACAATAAAGTGTAAGGACCACCAGACCAAACATAAACATATTTCTTTGACCCACCTTATCTGAGAGATGTCCAAATAAAGGCGTCATAATCATAATCAAGCCACCTCCACAAATCGTGGCAAATAGAATGTCTTGACGGGGAATTCCCAGTTTTGTGGTGGTATAGGCGAGGGCGAAGGTAGAAGCAATATAGAACCATGCATTCTCAGCGGCACGAGCAAAAATAATGGTTAAAAGCTCTCGAGGATGATTTTTAAACACTTGCAAAGCCGGTACTTTAATCTCTTGCACCTGGTCTTTCATTTTTTCAAAATCGGGGGATTCTGGCACTTTGACCCGTATATACCAGCCAACGCCCAATAGAACAATACTGGCAAGGAATGGAATTCGCCACCCCCAACTAAATAGACTGGCTTCTGGCAGCATAGACACCAATCCCAGAGCAATTGATGCGAGCATCAGTCCACCACCCGCACTGGCCTGAGGTAAGCTACCCCAAAATCCCTTGCCTCCTTCAGGTGCATGTTCAACTGCCATTAAAACAGCACCACCCCATTCTCCTCCCATAGCCATACCCTGAATAAAGCGCAGGATAACCAGACACACGGTCGCCCAATAACCAATACTTTCATAGGTCGGCAATAAACCAATAAGCACGGTGGGAATACCCATCATAATCAGCGTAGTCAATAACATGGCTTTACGGCCAATTTTGTCTCCAAAATGACCAAATACAATGCCTCCCAAAGGCCGACCAATAAAGCCAACAGCGTAAGTCGCAAATGCAGCCATGACCCCCATCAATGGATCTAGATTAGGAAAGAAGAGTTTATTAAAAATTAATGCGGCCGCAGCACCGTAAATAAAAAAATCGTACCATTCAATGGTGGTACCCACCATACTGGATATACCCGCCAAACGGTGTGAAGGCTTTTTAGCTTGAGCATGTAATTCTTGTCCGGGTTTCATATCTATCCCTCTTATATTTTTAAGCTGTGTCATCCGTGACCCACTTTGTTATTTAAAATAAACTCCGATTATTTATAACAAAGCGAATCTATATGCTGCTTGGTCCAGACTGGCCAGCATTTTTCCAGCGTTTTTTCAAATTCTGCATTGTCTGTTTGCCACTGTGGATTTTTGTCTTTATCAATGATCAGTGCCCGTACTCCCTCGATAAAATCACCCTGCTCTAACCAGATATCCTGCAAATCCCGTTCTAACTGCATACATTTTTCCAGCGATAGGTTCTGGCCGGCCTGCTGTAATTTCAGGCTGATCTGTTTGGCCATCAGCGGACGCTGCTGCAAGATGGCCAGCATTTTATCCGCCCACTCCTGCTCCGTGGCATCGCTTGCATGGGCCAGACTGTGTTCAATCTCATCCAGGTTCTGATAGGCAAAATGCTTGTGAATAGACGCTATCCGTTTTTGTAATTCTCTTTCTTGCGGATGGGTGATAAATGTACTGATGATTTTGGGGATTTCCACCGGGTTTAAAATAGGCACAGCGCTCAATGCCGCTTCTAACTCAGCAAAACGCTCACTCGGAACATGATAATCAACCAGATCCAGATACAGCGCATCACTGCTGCTGATCTGTTCACCGGTCAGTGCCATATATACACCGACTTCATCCAGTCTGGACAGAAAATGGGTGGCACCGACATCCGGGAAAAAGCCAATCGCGGTTTCGGGCATGGCAAAACGTGATTTTTCACTAGTGACCTTAATATGACACGCCTGCGCCAGTCCAAAGCCACCACCCAAGACATAGCCATCCATCATCGCGATCACAGGTTTGGGGAAATGACGCAGCGTGCTCAGCATGGCATATTCAGTAGCGAAAAAATCCTGATATCCGGTATTTCCGGCCTGATAGCTGTCATACAGATAGCGGATATCGCCTCCGGCACAGAACGCTTTCGGACTGTTGGAATTGATCAGCACGGCTTGTACCTGCGGATCATGACGCCACTGATCGAGTTGTGCCTGAATACCCTGAATCATCGGCAGGGTCAAGGCATTTAAATGGCTGCTACGGTCCAGGCTGATGATGCCCAGACCTCCTGCGACCCGAATGTCTAAGTTGTTATCATCACTCATTATTTTTGTTCCTATTATGATTTTTATTGATGGGTAAATTGGGCTGGGCGTTTTTCTACAAAGGCCTGCATGCCTTCTTTTTGGTCAGCACTAGCAAAAATGGAATGGAAAACCCGGCGTTCAAAACGCAGACCTTCGGCCAGACTGACTTCAAAGGCCCGGTTAATCGACTCTTTAATCATCATCACTGCCGGCAAGGATTTCTCGGCAATTTTTTCCGCCGCTTGCAGGGTTTGTTGCAGCAGTTCTTCCTTGGCAAATACCCGTGCCACCAGACCACTTTGCTCGGCTTCCTGCGCTCCCATTTGCCGTGCAGTCAGGCACATTTCCATGGCTTTGGCCTTGCCAATAGCCAGTGTTAAACGCTGGGTCCCGCCAATGCCGGGCAACACGCCTAAGGTGACTTCAGGCAGACCAAATTTTGCATTATCAGCACAATAAATAAAGTCACACATTAAAGCTAATTCACACCCGCCACCCAAGGCATAGCCACTTACAGCTGCGATCAATGGCTTACGACGCTGCGCAATCCGGTCGGCCAGACTGAAAAAATCGTCCAGATAAATTTGCGGAAAAGTTAAATCGGCCATTTCCTTAATATCGGCACCGGCAGCAAAGGCTTTTTCCGAACCGGTAATCACGATACAGCCGATGGCCGGGTCTTTTTCCAGCTGATCCAAGGCCTGATTGACTTCAACAATCAGCTGGTTATTCAGTGCATTTAAAGCTTGCGGGCGGTTTAAGGTAATCAGTCCGACGCCGTTACGTTGTTCGAGTAAAATCGTTTGCCATTGCATGATAAAAATCCTTTTTAATTCCTTATAAACCGCGTGCAATCACCAGACGCTGAATATCGCTGGTGCCTTCATAGATCTGACAAATCCGCGCATCACGATAGATGCGTTCGATTGGAAAATCTTTCAGATAACCATAACCACCAAAAATTTGTAGCGCCTTGGAGCAGACACGTTCTGCCATTTCCGAAGCAAATAACTTGGCCATGGAGGCTTCAGTTAAACAACTTTCGCCGGCTTCCTTTTTACGTGCAGCAAAATGAACCAGTTGCCGTGCCGCTTCAATTTCGGTGGCCATGCTGGCCAGCCTGAATGCAATCGCCTGCTGCTCAAAAATCGGTTTGCCAAAGGCCACGCGGTCATGCGCATATTTGCTGGCTTCTTCTAAAGCAGCACGCGCCAGTCCGACGGCTTGTGCGGCAATGCCAATCCGTCCACCTTCCAAATTGGCGAGGGCGATTTTCAGGCCTTCACCTTCTGCACCGAGTCTTAAACTTTCATGAATGCGCACATCGGTTAAGGCAATCTGACAGGTATCCGAAGCGTGCAGGCCCAGTTTCTCTTCCACCCGGATCACTTCATAGCCTGGGGTATCGCGTGGCACTAAAAAGGCACTCATGCCTTTTTTTCCCGCAGATGGATCGGTCACGGCAAAGACAATAATCATCCCGGCGTTGTTCCCGGAGGTAATAAACTGTTTGGCGCCATTGATGATGTAGTGCTCGCCGTCTTTGGCCGCACGGGTTTTAATGGCAGCAGCATCCGAACCGGTATGTGGTTCGGTCAGGGCAAAGGCACCAATCATTTCGCCTTGGGCCAAAGGTTTTAAAAATTGCTGCTTTTGCTGCTCTGTCCCGAACTTGAGAATCGGTACACAACCGACCGAGTTGTGCACGCTCATAATCGCAGAGGTGGCACCATCAGCTGCGGCAATTTCTTCCAACGCCAACACATAAGCCAGTGTGCCTGTGCCGGAACCGCCCCATTCCTCGGGAATCAGCATGCCGAGGAAACCCAATTCGCCCATTTGAGCCAATGCATCTTTGGGAAAGATGCCTTTTTGATCCCACTCGCCGGCATGTGGTTTAATCTGTTCCTGGGCAAAGCTCTTGGCCATGTCCTGAATCAGTTGTTGTTCTTCCGTAAATTGCATTGATTCTTCCTTCAATCTCTTTAATTCGATCTTTTATTCAATCTGCTGAATTTGGCTGGTTTATGCAGTCTTCGCTTGTTGCTTGTTAATTTCCTGATTACGTAATAAGAAACGTTGAATCTTGCCACTCGGGGTTTTCGGCAGTTCAGTGACAAACTCGATCAGGCGCGGATAGGCATGGGCAGATAAACGCTTTTTCACAAACTGACCCAGTTCCTGTTGCAGCTCGGCAGTTGCAGGAGAATGGCTGGCCAGAATCACGAAGGCTTTAATGATTTCGGTCCGCTCTGGGTCAGGTACACCAATCACCGCCGCTTCGATCACCGCGTCATGCTCCAGCAAGGCACTCTCGACATCAAACGGACCGACGCGATAGCCTGAGGTGGTAATGACATCATCACTGCGCCCGACAAAACTCATACTGCCATCGGCATGAATTTCCGCAGTATCACCAGTTAAGTAGTAATCACCGACAAAAGGCGATTTACGGCTTTCTTCATAGCCCGAGAACCACATCATTGGGGACTGGCTGATATCCACCGCCAGAATACCCGGAACGTCAGCTGCCAATTCATGGCCCTGTTCATCCACGACGGCAATCCGGTAACCCGGGCTGGCAAAGCCTGCCGAACCTGAACGCACCGGATGTTCCAGCGCATGATGGTTACACACCACCATCCCGACTTCAGTCTGGCCATAATGATCATAAATCGGCACATCCAGCACTTCTTTAAACCAGCGGATCACTTCCGGATTTAACGGTTCCCCGGCACTACTCACGACGCGCAACTTGCCGCGCAGCTGGGCCATCTGGGCAGGGTCCGCTGCCATCATCATGCGGTAAGCGGTCGGTGCACCAGCCAGATTGGTGATGCCATATTCCTTGACAATATCGCAGACACTTTCAGCATTAAAACCGCCTTCATAAAACAGGGTCGAGTGTCCGAGCAGTAAAGGCCCGGTAATCGCATAGTACAAACCATAGGCCCAGCCCGGATCGGCAATATTCCAGAAGGTGTCATCCTTGGTGAGACCGATGGCATTGTGCATATAGCCGGCAAAAGCAATCAGCGCTTTTAGCGGAACCTTTAACGGTTTGGCTGGTCCAGTCGTGCCCGAGGTAAACATCAGTAAAAATGGCTCATCGATACCAAGCATTTCCAGTTCACAGTTTTCCGCTTGCCGGTTCAGCACCCTCCAGAAGCTGAGATCCTGCGGATAGGCTTCTGCCTGCAGTTCAGCCTGTACCGTCACAATCGGGGGGCAGTGGCTAATCTCGGATAATTTCTCCCGATTGGCCAGGTCTGTGACTACCAGCTTGCTTTGTGCCAGCTGAATACGATGCTCAATGGCTTTAGGGCCAAAGGCAGTAAATAAAGGCTGATAGACTGCGCCAATGCGCCAGGTCGCCAAAATGGTAATGATCAGCTCCGGGGTGCGCGGCAACAAGCCGGAAACGCGGTCACCTTTGCCAATCCCCTGTGACTTTAAGAAGTTGGCAAACTGGCTGGAATATTTCTTCAGTTCACGAAAGCTGTATTTTTCTTTGCGGCCATCTTTGCCATACCAGTACAAGGCAATCGCATCGGAATCGGCATGCCGGTCACAACATTCATAACAGGCATTCACTGCCTGCATCGAACCGGACAAATACTGCTTTGCCACCGCATCTAAATCAAAATTTTCAACCGTTTTTTGATAATCTAACATGTTCAACCTCAGCCTGAATTTATCGTTATTACTGACAAGGTATTGTTGATGAAGCGAGTCCTTGCTCCATTGAATCATTAAGTTTTTAAGCAGGTATTGTGGTGTATTGATGCATGATGCTGGAAAAATCCAGATGGGCATGACCGTCCTGACACAGCTGTTGATAAAGTTTTTGTACCATGCTGCCCAGAACCACCGGCTGCTCGGCCTGTTGTGCCGCATCGACCGCCAGACCCAGATCTTTCAGCATCAGTTGTGCGGCAAAACCGTCGGTATAACCCCGTGATGATGGTGCATTGGCACAGATATCCGGCCAGGGATTATAGATTTCAGAACTCCAGCAACGTCCGGTGGAACTGTTGATTACCCCAGCCAGCGCCTGCGGATCAATGCCTAATTTGGCCCCAAGCGCCATTCCTTCTGCAACCGCAGTCATGGAAATGCCCAGAATCAGGTTATTACAGATTTTCGCCACCTGTCCTGTACCCACAGCACCACAATGCACCAGATTTTTGCCCATACAGCTGAGGACTGGTTTGGCGGCTTCAAAGGTGGCAGCATCTGCACCGACCATAAAGGTCAATGTACCGTCTTTGGCGCCCAAAGTCCCCCCGGATACCGGTGCATCACAGACGCGAACCTGTTTGGCCTGCGCTACTGCGGCAATCTCCTGAATGGTTTGCGGGTCAATGGTGCTGCTATCGATACACAGGCTGCCCGCCTGAAGCACCTCCAGAATACCGTGTTCGCCTAAATAAACTTCACGGACATGCTTGGCGGCGGGCAACATGCTGACCACGACCTCTGCCTGCTTGGCAGCAGCTTGCGGGCTGTCACAGATGATGCCACCGGCTTGCGCGAAATGCTGTAGTGCTGTTTCGCTTAAGTCATAACCAAAAACCTGATGTCCCGACTTGAGCAGGTTCTGTGCCATCGAGCCGCCCATATTGCCTAAACCGATAAATGCAATCTTCATGCTGATGCTCCTTAACGCAGACTGATGGTGGTATTCACACCAGTGGTTTCCTGGTTGTCTTCAAACCAGCGGCTGGTAATTGTTTTGGTCTGGGTATAAAACTGCACTGCCTGTTTGCCATAAGGACCTAAATCGCCAAGCTTGGAACCGCGTGATCCGGTAAAGCTGAAGAACGGCACAGGCACCGGAATTGGAATATTGATACCGACCTGACCGATATCAATCTGGTTCTGGAAGGTGCGTGCCGTATTGCCATTTTGGGTAAAGAGTCCCACGCCATTACCAAACGGATTGGCATTAATCAGTGCAATCGCCTGTTCCAAAGTATCGACATGCATGATCGCCAGTACCGGACCAAATACTTCTTCCTTGTAAATGCGCATCTCGGTCGTGACCTGGTTAAAAATCGTGGGACCGACAAAATTACCCTGTTCATAGCCAGGAACCTGCACATCACGACCATCCAGCAGCAGTTCGGCGCCCTGTTCAACCCCACTGTTAATTAAATCTATGACACGCGCTTTGGCACGGGTTGAAATCACTGGCCCAACATCGGTATTCGGTTCATGTCCGGCATTGACCTTTAAGGTTTTGGTTTTATTGACCAGTTCATCGACCCACTGCTTGGTCTCACCGACCATCACCGCTACCGAAAGTGCCATACAACGCTGTCCCGCTGCACCAAAAGCTGCACCGACCAAGGCATTTAATGTCTGTTCCTTGTTAGCATCCGGCATCACCACCACATGGTTTTTGGCACCCATCATTGATTGCACACGTTTACCGTGCTGGCCTGCCAGATTATAGACATGCGTACCGACTGCGGTTGAACCGACAAAAGAGATGGCTTTGATATCACGATGGGTACACAGCAGATCGACCACCTCTTTACCACCATGCACCACATTCAGCACACCAGCAGGGATACCGGCCTGAATCGCCAGCTCAACCAGCATCATGGTCGACAGGGGATCCTGTTCCGAAGGCTTTAATACAAAGGTATTACCGCAAACAATGGCCATCGGAAACATCCAAAGTGGGATCATTGCCGGGAAGTTAAACGGGGTAATGCCGGCACAGACACCCAGCGGCTGCTGCAAGGTATAGGTATCGACCCCACGTGCCACGCCTTCCACATACTCCCCCATTTGCAGAGTACCGATAGAACAGGCATGCTCCACTACTTCCAGGCCACGCTGGATATCCCCCTCGGCATCGGCCAGGGTTTTGCCCTGTTCAGCAGTCAAGACCTGGGCAATGCTTTTCAAGTTACTGCGGATCAGGTCCTGCAGTTTCAGCATGATGCGCATACGGGCCTGAATTGGGGTTTGGCGCCAGCTGGCCAAGGCATTTTGCGCCGCCGCAATCGCAGCATTGACTTCTTTAGGGGTTGAGAATGGTACCTGACCCAAGACTTCCTGAGTCGCAGGATTGACAATATCTTGCCAATGAGTACTTTTTGAATCGACAAATTCACCATTAATCAATAATTTGGCCGTGGTGAATCCGGTACTTTGCTGTGGATGATGAATAGCGTTCATGGTCGCTCCGTGCTGGTTTGTTATTGTCGTTGTCTTTGCCTTTACTGGCTTTTTTAACGTATTTTTTTACGCTGTTTCAGCAGACTAACAAAGAACACTTTGACCACCAATAGAAATTGATGCACGATGGTTGTGCAAATATGCACAGCAATTTAACAGGATGTTAAATAGAAGATGAAAGTAGATTGGGATCATTTACGCTTTTTTTTAGTTTTGGCACGTGCTAAAACGCTCACCAATGCAGCCCGCCTGATTGGGGTCGAACACAGTACTGTGGCACGCCGGATTCAGGCACTGGAAAGTACCCTCGGTACGCAACTGTTTAAACGCGAAGCCAGCGGTTATGAGCTGACCTCGGAAGGTCTGGCGCTGGTCCCGCGTGTGGAACAGATGGAACAGTCCTTCATCCAGATTGACACGCGGCATGACCCCTTGCAAGGTCGGGTGCGTATCGGTGCACCGGAAGGATTCGGCACGGCATTTCTGGCCGGTCTGTTGGCGGAGTTTTCCCAGCATTATCCGTTGCTGACCATTGACCTGATTCCGGTGCCGAAAACCATCAAGCTCTCGCATCGGGAAGCAGATATCGTCATTTCCATCGACCGGCCCAAATCTGGGCCCTATATCATTACCCGACTTTCCAATTACTGTCTAAAGCTGTATGGCAGTAAACATTATTTACAACACAATCCGCCCATTCAAAAACTGGAGGATCTGAAACAGCACCGCTTTGTCGATTATATTGATGATCTGGTCTATAGCGCTGCACTGTATTCGCTGGAACGTTTACCTTTGCAGGTCAGTGCCTGTTTTCGCAGTAACAGCATTCTGGCACAAGAGATTGCAGTCCGGGCAGGTGCCGGACTGGCCATTTTGCCGAGATTTCTGGTGCATGATAAAAGCGAACTGGAAGAAGTTTTGGGTGATCAGCTGAGTTTTACCCATACTTTCTGGATGCTGACCCTGGTCGATTTGCAACATGAGCCCAGAATTAAGTTAGTGTGGGATTTTTTGCGTAAACAGGCCGATGTTCAGCAAGGACTGCTAATGGGCAGATAAATCACAGCTTGAATCTATTGCAATAACAACATCTTGATACAGCAAATGAACGGATCACAACAATCTACATGCCAGCGAATTGTTAAATTAACTTGCGATGATGCATATAAACGTTAAAGAAAGACAGGAAAATAATATGAACATTCTGTTGACATACTCCCACCACTTTCGTTTTACCTCAAGTGGGGGGATTCTAAAAGCAAAAGCTCTTAGGTGACTTCCTCACGGATTTCACTTGCTTTCTGCTTCACAGGGCGACCTTTACCGCATCCACCCTCCACAGACAAAACGGTATGTCCTACCGCCAAAATGTTACGAGAAGCATTAATATCCGCATTCTCGTACAGAGCATGGAAAAACGCTTTGGTGCGGTCAGTTATTTGCCTCAGCCCGTTGAATGACCGACAGATAATGGCAGTTGTTATATTGCAAAATCGACATGGCAATTTGCGCATGCACTTGGCTTTCTTTTCTGATGTTGTTATTGCTATTTTTGGCGACTTGAGCATATTTCTGATTGAGTAAGAAAAATTATGCTTAACTTAAAAGGTTGTTTTTTGTACAGCACTTATAACCACTTAATTTTTTTTTGTAACTATCTTATCAAAACATTTGTAATAGACCTTGTATCTTGGTTTAATTTTTTATTTCTAACAATTTAACTTAAATTTAAATTATTAAAACAAAAAAGTATATACTTATTACATCGTTATCTATCTAAATAAAAGTTTACCCCATATAATAATTATAATTTATTAAAATCTATTTCAACCCTATAATAACTTATATATTTAATTATATATATTTTTTAATATTATATAAATAAATAACAATATATTAGTTTTCTCAAGTGGATATATGATCTATTTATTTTTATACTTCTAATTAATATATTTTTATCATTTTATAAAAACAATAATATAAGATAACAATATCAAACCACCCCTAATTTATCATGTATACAAGATCACTCTATACCCCTCTATGGTCTTGTCCGTACTTTTGATCATTTTATATACTTGGATTATGTTACTACATCAAAATTTTACTGTTACCACATCAAAACCTGTATTTTTTAATTTCTGTTACCACATCAAAACCTGTATTTTTGAAGTCTGTTACCACATCAAAACCTGTATTTTTGAAGTCTGTTACCACATCAAAACCTGTTTTTTTGAAAAATTGATCATTTTATAATCTGTATATAAATTACGGAATTATAATAGATTTATGAAAAACATATAATAAATTCATATATTCCAGATAATGAATAAAAATTTCAAAATTATTCTTAGACACAATATTCTTTATTTTTATATTTTAACTAATTTAAGTTTTTAATATCCGATGCAAAACTATATTTATCAAATTACAGGATGTAAATTTTATTTTAGACATAATCTATATTAAGAACAAAAAAATATAAATTTTATATTTTTCAGATTACTTATTTCATTTTTTTATTTTAATTTCAATTTATGAATAAGAATATTTTTCTTAAAAAGAATAACTTCATTTCAAGAGGGTGTTAATTAACAAAATTAGAGAATTATTAATAATACAATATTATAAAAATATAAATTAAACCTATTTTAAGTTAAGTTTTTTACCAAGAATATGTAAATATTATGTAAAATTACTGATTAAAAAATGTGAATATAATGATTAAAGATAGTATAAAAAACGGAGATTTATGTCTAATAAAGGGTAATTTCTGTAGAAATATTTAATAAAAACTCAATTAATTGTTATTTCTGATCTTTTTATTGATAATTTTTTGTATATACAGTGTTAAGGTGGTGTTAAAATGAGCAGCATACATTTTGAAACACCACCAAATATTTATCAGTACTGCTCACGAAAACTTGAATTAGCTTCAAGACAATAGATTTGAAACTTTCTAAACAGGTTGCCTTATTCATCATCTTCTTTAAATAAAGATTCAATTTCATCCCAGTGCGGAAATTTACGCATTTTTGGCACAACCTGAAATTGTAACTCTACACAATTAAGTACTTTTTCAAACAAATCAAAAGAGCCGGTGAAACGACCGTTTTCCATTTCAGAAATTGTTGTTTTATGGACTCCTGATTTTTCTGAAACTACTTTTTGTGTATAGCCTAGCTTTTTTCTTGCAGAGCATATTGCTTGCCCTATTTCTTTTCTAGAAGCCATATTACTTCACTCCCAACCATAATATTAGCTATATAGCGAACATCAGGTATTTTATGACTTATATTCGCCATATAACTAACTTTTTATCAGAAAAAACCTATAGGAAAGTAAAATTCTCACTAGATAAGGTTGAAAGTGATTTTGGAGTAAAGCGTTTTGAGTAAGTTATCTCATTCTTTTTTAGGGCATGTCCTCATTTGGCTTTGCACCAAATAAATATGCAGGCTATACGGATCATAGATTTATAATTGCGTGCTAGTTTATCAAATCGAGTTGCAATAGCACGGAAATGTTTTAATCTCGCAAAAGCATTTTCAACTAAATGTCTTAATTTATATAGATATTTATCAAATTCCTTATTTGATCTCTTACTGTTTGATCTCAATGGAATAATGGGAATCATATTCTTGTTCTTGTTCTTGTTGGCACATATTCTAATGTGCTTAGCATCATACCCCTTGTCAGCAATAAGATAAGTTGCCTCGCCTACAATATCAATCAGTTGTTTTGCAACTTGACTGTCGTGGACGTCACCCCCAGTGATTTTAAAATCAATCGGTAATCCATTCGCGTCGGTTGCAAGATGTATTTTTGTTGTTCGTCCACCGCGTGATTGTCCAATTGCTCTTTCGAAACCATGCCGAGCTCCACTTGCATGTTGATGCACGCGTATGTAGCTTCCATCAATGAATACCCATTCCTGATCCAGAATGCCTCGTAATCTAAAAAAAATTTATCCCATAATCCCTTACTTGCCCAGCGATTAAAGCGATTGTAAGCAGTTTGCCAAGGGCAAAGTTCTTGAGGAATATCACGCCATGTCGCACCCGTACGTAGTTTCCATAAAATGGCTTCCATGATATTTCTACTGTTTTTTGAACAGTAACAACCGTGTAATCGCATAGTATCTTGAATTTGCTGCCAAATATCATCGGTGAGAAGAGTACGTGCCATTGAAAAAATATAGAAATGAAAAGAGCTTAAAGCAGGATTTTAAGTATTTAAAACCAATTCTTCAAATGAGGACACGCCCTAGTACACGTAAGTGGTTTTTTTATATGGTGGGCCCAGACAGACTTGAACTGTCGACCAACGGATTATGAGTTCTACAACCCACCTTACACACTATAAGTTAAAAACCACAAATATACATATATACAATAAGATACAAAACTTTCTTTTTCAACTATTGGCCCTTAAGGTTGCTTATAGTATCTTTAATACGCTTACTAATTGCTTACTTTTTTAGGTTAATGGCATGAATTTTACAAAACCACTTATTGAAAAACTAGAATGTATATCTGATTCTAAGCCATCTTTTTATTGGGATAGCTCGACTAGCGGTTTTGGAGTGAAAGTAACTCCTAATAATAAAAAGACTTACATCTTTCAAGGCCGTATAGGATCAACAACTCGACGTATCACTATAGGAAACATAAAAGATTGGCGGTTAACCGATGCCCGTGAAAAAGCTAAAGAGCTTGCTGTAATGTGTATACAAGGGATCGACCCCAAAGTTGAAAAAGATAAACGTATTAAATCCGACCAAGAATATCTTAAGACTGAAAAACGAAAAGAAACTTTATTCAAAGAAGCTTGGAATATTTATCTTGAAGAAAATAAAGAAAGATGGAGAGAACGCACCTATCTTGACCATTTATTGCTATCAAAAGGCGGTTTTGATGAAATCAAAAAATTTAACTATAAACCTCAGCCTATTTTTGAATTGTTAGAAGAAAAGCTCTCAAACCTTGATAACAACTATTTTTCTGACTGGCTTCAAAATAATAGTTACCGAGAAACCTCAGCTAGTAAAGCTTTCCGTCTCGTTAGAGCCTTTTTAAATTGGTGTGAAGAAGATGATAGATTCCAAGGAATAGCCCCTGCAAATGCCATTAAATCTAAAAAAGTAAGATCTAAAGTAAAACCAATTCAAGCAAGAAAAGATTGCCTTCTAAAAGAACAGCTGGAAATATGGTTTTCTACTGTCCTCAAATCTCAAAATAAGGCACTAGCCACATTTTATATGTGTTGTTTATTGACTGGTGCTCGTAAAGATGAATTCCTTTCACTTAAGTGGGATGACTTGGATTTTAGGTGGAAGACCATTCAACTGAAAGACAAAGTTGAAGATAGTGGTCGTACCATTCCAATGACTAAGTATGTTGAAAAGCTATTACGTGACATAGAAAAAATAAGCGATTCATCTTATATATTTAGTAGCAATACCTCTGCGACGGGATACATCGTCAATCCATACAAAGAATTTAAGAAAATCTGTAATGAAATAGATATTCAGTTAACAATTCATGGCCTTAGACGTTCATTTAAGTCATTGGCGGAATGGGTAGATATTCCTGTAGGTGTCACAGCACAGATTTCTGGACATAAACCAAGTGCTCTAGCGGAAAAACATTATACTTATCGGCCTATGGATATGCTTAGAGGGCATCTGCAAAAATATGAGAATTGGGTTTTGGAACAGGCTAAGATTAAGTTTTAAAAATTAAAACGCCATTCTCTCAGAAGAATAAAAAATCATACTTAGCTATCTTTGAAATCATAGCAAATTCGCTATGATTTCAAAGGATTCATTTCATGAAAACTCAATATAACCGCCCACCGTCATCTCATCCTGGTCCTGGTGGTAATTGGCCAAGCACAACAGGTCGCCCATCAGGTGGTGGTCGTGGTAATGCCAAGTAATTATTAAGGGGAGCAATCCCCTTAATCCAGGATTACCGATGAAAAAGTACAGTAATGACAAAGAACTGAACAAATTTATTCGGCAGCTTATCAAGGATGGTATCGCATCTTTTAGACCTGGCAAAAAACATGATTTTTTGCTTGTAAATCAATCACAAAAGATTACGATACCAGGTACACCTAGTGACCGAAAAGCTTATTTAAACTTTAAAACAGACATACGAAGAGCTTTACAATGCCAAAGAATACCTTTCCAACAACTATAGAAATTGTTCGTGATTTATTTAGTCACACGGATACCAAAAGCCAACTCTCAGAGACGAACTCTAAACACTTAGATGGTTCATCAAACAAACTATTCACTTCACACTATGATGTAGACTTATTTTTAGATCAGTTATGCCCAAAAGAATTTTCTGATCGCACAGATTTACAATTCATAACATTGCTTAAACGTAATGTTTTAGACCGCTATAATGCAATGCTAATACATGCTCGCTTAACTGCATTGATGAATGTTGATTCTATTCGAACTTCACTATGGTCGAATTACTTAGTTCCATCTCTTCATCAACTCATAACCTTTTGCATTACACAAATGGGTATCACTAAGCACTGGAAAGGCGAAAACTTTATTCAAGAAAGCTTAAGTTATCTAAAAAATAATGATGAGAACTTTGCTCATTTTTGGAAAAGTGACGTATTAAGTCCTGATGACAAAAATTACATTAGTAAATTTGGTCGCCCAGATGCATTACCTACGCCGTCGACCTTAAAACGCCTATTTTTGACCGATACAGAAGCATCGCAGGCACATTATGAGCTGTTGTGTTTTTCGCGATTACTACAAGCCTTAAAAATTAAATATGGGTTCTCCTTGCAACATGGAAACTTTATCCAGTTTTTAGCCGAACAACACAACCAAAAATTGAAGTCTCATCGTATTTCGCAACATGACACCCAAGCACTTACATTTAGAGCGATGGCTATTGCCAATGCACAAACACATTTTCCTTTTTTGATGGAAATCCCTCTTTCATATCAAAAACTAACTCAAGTATTTTTTGATAAAACGCATGTTAAACGTATTGATCAAACCGATGCTCGTTTAGCATCAATGGTCTATAGCTCAACAGGTGAGACAACTTTTCAACTAAATACATTGATGGTAAACCAAATAGATAAGTACCTTACTGAGCACCAAGAAGTCGGTCATCTTCTTCCATATATACATTGGGCTAAAGCAATTAATTTGGTATATCAATATCAATTTAAAGAAGCACTCACTGAATATAAACTGTGCTTAGATGGTTTGTTATATCGTGATATGCGTTACTTAGAAGTACTGCTGAATGAGATACTTTGCATTACTTCACTTGTGGAAAGCCAAAATAAACTCATTGGAAAGATTTCAAATTTAGCGATCCTATTTGACCTTAAAGTTGGAATCTTTGACCCAATCGAGCGCCCTGACCGCTTTAAAACTGACTTTGTTTTTGAAGAATGGGAAAAAGAGGCAACCCTGGTTGGATTCTTTAAATATTTTACTGCCGATACTTTTAGCGACAAAGGTACGGAAATTAAAAAATTAATTCCAAAAATCGGCAGCCTTGCAGTTCCTATGGATATTAGCCCTGACTTTAAAAAAGTGAATGCAAGCATTTACATTGATATTGAACAAAGACGTAAATGGCCTCAACTTCACTACTTTGTCGCTATCGGAGATTTTTCTACGGCTAGAAAGCTCATTGAAGCTGGTGCCAACATAAATGCTTTAACTTCAAATAACGACAGTATTGTGCTATTGGCATTAAACCACATTACAGCTAAATCAGATGAAACATACGCATTCATCCAATATGTATTCAAATGTGGTTTTGATAAAGAGCTTTTAAATGAACGCACAGCAAAAAAGCAGACCTGCCCCTTAAACCTCGCTGTTGAGAAAAATCTACCAAAACTGGTAAAACTCTTATTGGAAAATGGGGCTAATTCTAATAATACAGGTCTTTATGGTATTTCCATGCTTTACCAGAATTTAGGTGTGATTGGCATATTGAATGGTCATAAAGTTGAACAAGCCAATGATAAATATCATGCAGATTCGATTAAACGTCATTCTAACGGAGGCAGTGATATCGAAAGCTACAAACAACTTCAAAGCCTACCAAACAGTGATCCGAGAAAGGCCTTATTTGAAGAGGTGAAAAAAATGTCTCTTGGAGACAAAAAAGTTTGCGATGCATACGAGATTTTTGAATTACTTTTACAATATGGTGCCGATCCAAATCAAAGCACAGTTCAGCATCCAATTAAAGGCTATACCCCCTTCATGTTAGCTGTTGAAAAAGATAATGCTTATGCTGTCGATCTTATGCTAAAGCACGGCGCTCAATTGGAACAAAGCTATGTAAAAGCAGATGAGGGACGCCGTATTTTTTTAAATGACATCGCTGACTTCTTCAAAGCGAATCAAGCAAAAGGACTAATTTATCAACACTAAATAAACAAGGCAGTACCCTAACTTTATTTAGTTAGGGTACTGCCTGATACTTAAGCTGCAAAATGCTCTAGTAATTTAGTTTTCACATAAGCATGATTTTTACTAAAATCAGTCACAGTCCAAGTGGCGTATTGCTGAAAAATTCTTATTGAATTACTGAATAATTCAATATTTCCTTGGAAATATTTTTGCTTTTTATCAGCGTAATCTCGGTTATTTTGAGAAGAGTTTTTTCGTCTCGACAGTAATACTAAATTACCCAGTCTGTCTTTAGCATAATCCCTCTCCTCCTCAGTAAAATCGTGTAACCATTGGCTATCAACCTTAGGTGTTTGAGGAAGAATATGCTCAATACTAATGGTACTTGGGAAATCTAATTTAGTAGTATGACCATGCAAGATACAGTCCAATTTAAGCATAAGATATTTAGCAGCTCTCCTACCATAAATTTTCTTATCTAATTCATGAGCTAATTCTGTTTGATCTATATGTTCTTTCAATAATGCAATAACTTCTTCACTAGTTTTAGAATCTATAGTTTCCATCCAATGATTTACATTTTCTATTCGGCTTGTGGGGGTCAAACCTATCAACCAATCATAAGCAAACGCATTGTCTAATGATTTTACAAAATCGATTAATTCATGATTACCAAATTTATCGTAATACTTTAATAACGGCGCAATCCAGAAATCTGACTCAAATCCTGCTTTCATCATGATAAGTAAGTTATTCAATTCAAAGCTTTTTGATAGTTCATAATGGTGATTATCAAAAATTTCTATGTAATGCTTTCTGTATTTATCAACGAAGTTAAAAGTATCGATACCCTTATTTAACAAAGGAGGTAAATTTTTAGTAATTTTATTTGATCGATCATACTCTTTGGGTGCATAAATATTGTCCTCATATTCTTTCAGAAGACTAACAGTGGCTTTCTTTTTAACTAAAATAGAACGTAGATGAGATAAAAACTCATCAAAATCCTCACCAAAATAATTTTCGGCTTCTTCCCAATTTTTTGCAGCTTTAACTCTTTCATCATCCGAGACGAGAGCCAAGTTACTTGCTTTTAAAATATCGCTACTACGAAGTTTAACACCGCGATTATTCATGACTGTAAATAGTCTAAAAGCATCATCCAACTCTTCTGATCCGACATAAATCATCAAAACATTATTAAGTAAGAATTTAACAAACTGATCAAAATTTTGATTATGTTCAAAAAACTCTCGTATTTGGACAATATTTTTCGACATATTGATTACAGAAAGATCTGTGTCTTTACCATAACCCTGAATGAGTGATGAGTTAAGCTTACGTGTGGTGCCATCATCCTTCACATAAGTATTAATAAAATCTTTCACCTCCTGCCTAATATCGAAAACTATTCTCAATCGTTCAGGAATATTTTTAAATGTATTTTTCTTTTGAAAAATAATTTCTTTACATGTTTCAAAACAATCCTTATCACTAGTTAAATCGCGAATTACAGCAATAAGTAGAAAAAGTGTAGTTAATCGTTGTTGCCCATCCAGAACATCATACTCATCATAATGAGTATTGTTTTTTTCCAAAGTTTTCTTTTGTAAAACCATTGATCCTAAAAAATACTGAGAATTTTCATCACGATTCATTGCATCACACAAATCCTGTAAAAACTCAGCTATTTGATCCTTACCCCAAACATATGGTCTTTGATACTCAGGTACTCTGTACCATTTTTCAAAAACTTTACCAACGAATAGTTTTTCACTTTCAATCATTTTATATCTACTTTTTCAACAAAATTAATTAATCAAGCCATATGTAAAAGAGCTTTAGTACTAAGATGCTTAGCACACTTTTAACTAGCTTAATTACAGTATTCAGCTATCAGTATTCAAGATAGGTAGTTTGACGAGGGCATCAAGTACAGGTAAACGCTTACTAGAGATATACTTTATATCACCCACCAAATACACTGCGTCACGAGCTCGTGAAATCGCTACGTTAATACGACGGTCATCAGCATAAAAAGTTGCAGGCCCAATGTTACGTACAAACGAGAAGAAAACAACATCAGCTTGACGTCCTTGAAATGCATCAACAGTATCAACCTCTACTGCAAGTAGTTCCCCATAATCACATTTCTTTAATGCTTGACGTAAAGCTTTGCATTGAGCACGGTACGGTGTAATCAGTGCTACACTAATCTTTCTCTTTACTGAATTATTTTTTAAGCGGTTACTCATTTCAGTCAATTTTTTCAAGATAATGTCTATCTCAAATTCATTGATCAAGATTTTCTTTTCTTTACCTCTTTGTGCTGGTACTCGATATCCCGGAGACTTATAAGTTAGCCAACCAAAATCCTGAAATTCATGATTAGTTTCCTTTCTATAATGATCTAACTCACCTTTATAAAAATGCTCAGAGATAAATTGGCCAATGTGTGGAAGCATCCGAAATTGCTTTCCTAATGTTCCTTTCATATTAGTTGGCAAGTTATCAAATAAGCGGTCAATTACACCATTACGAATTAAACATTCCTTTTGTGCATCCATTTTTTCCAGAACTTCAGACTCTTCTGTACAAAAGGTAGGAAGTAATTGTTTATGGTCCCCCACCAAAATACATTTCTTAGCAACACTCATAGCCATAAGCCATTCAGGCATAGTTGCCTTGGAACATTCATCAACGATTGCTAAATCAAACGTCTGACTTTCACTATCCATCAAATGGTCGATCTGATTACACGTAACACCTATCACTTGGTGCATTTCTGCTAAATTCCGTGCTTGCCAACGAGCAATGGATACAACATCGTCATCATTATTGGTTTTAGAGGCATTTAGCTCATTCCATAATTCCATAGTCAGTTCTGGAGCTACGCCATAAGCCTGATGCCAAAGAGTATCTGCCCGTGTCAGAGCATCTGCCTCTCGAGCTTTTTCAGATTCGAATTCAGTAATACTAAATTTTGGATATCGTAAAATTGATTTTATAAGCTCTTGACCAATTTCATTCGACAGACGATCTATTGCATTATCGACAGCCACATGTGTTTCAGAACTAATCAAAATTCGAGCATTGGGTTTAGCCTTAATTAGTTGCAGAATTATCTCTACAATTGCTGTCGTCTTTCCCGTTCCTGGTGGACCTTGGATAAAAAAAAGATCTTCACTTGCCAAAGCTTTTTGAATTAACTTAAATGCAGCATCATTTGGTTCATAGCTTTTCTGTATTGGTTGAGTTGCACAAATAGACATAGACGAGCATTCACGTGCTTGAAATTCAGCAATAAACTCATCAATTTTTTCTTGTGCATTTGAACCTTGTTTATTGTTTCTTTTATTAACATCAATATTAGATTGATCATTCATTAAAGTAAAAAGCTTATCCCCATCAACGGCGTTATTGTTGTAATAATAATGCAGGATTCGATTATGATTGATATTACAATTGGTGCCTGCACGGAAACCTAACAAGCACCGTATTTGACGCTCAAGCTTGGTTCTAGTAGCCCGATCAACATTAACAAGCAACTCTGTAAGATATTCCAACCAATGATCAATGTGATCAATAAAGTCAATTGCCTGTTTAGCTTCAACGGACAATTGAGAATTATGTAGCCCCATTTATGCCTCGACGAATTTTGTATTTAGAAGCATTTCTACCCCTGCAGGATTTTTACAGCCCAATTTATTAAGAAGTAAACGGCGTATACCTGGAGTCTGTATCTCATCAATAGATAAAGGCAACTCAAATTTATTGTTCAGCAATTCAAAGATAATATTCATATCTGTATGGATAGTGAGTTCACCAAGATTATTTTCCAACATATCTGCTGTGATCAGGAGATCGATAGCTAAAGCAATTCTATGAAGTGAGAACTGAGGTAATACAGAAAGAAGTTTATCTTTGGTGTTATATCCACTCATCACTGCTTTCGTGACTGCAAAGACAGCTTCCTCAATAGCAAAGTGTCTCCAATAAAGCTGTAATTCGACTTTAGACATATTTTTCACTCCTCTTTTGTTTTTGTTTATTCTCCCAATGTCTAATTTTTTGTTTGGTGGTATTAATTCCAAAGATAAACCAAGCTTCTGATTTATGATCTAATGCTAGCATTTCATATAAAGTATCTATCATAGTATCTGGATGGAAAGGTTTAATGCGTTCAATATAACCAAGTAGTTCGTTGCGTCGATCATATAAAAAAGAACGAGCTGCTTTAAGTTCTTGTCTTTTATTATAAGCTTCGTCATGCCTTTTTTTTAATTGATCACGCTTTGCTTTATCACTAGAAAAGCTATCTGAATACACCTTAGTATCATGTGCAATTTTTACCAAATCTTTATACAATTTGAATTCTTCTTTAATATCATTAAAGTCACGATTGGCATCATCTACAGCTGAGTTTGCGATACGAAGGACTTGTGTGATCTCTTTTAATGTCCCACCTTCACGAAGATGTCGCATCCACATATTAACGTATTCAAGATCACAATCTTTAAAGGCATAATAAGCTTCAAAACCTTTAGAAATATAATTCCACTTCTCAACACATAGCTCATATTCTTTTTTTAAAGTATTTTTATTATTTTCATGCTCTTCTTTAGCCTCTTTCTTCTTTACAGATAAATCGCTATATTCTGCACGCAGCTCATTAGCTTGCTTTAAAAGCACACTACGATGACTTTGAAGACGTCTAAGCTCATTTTTAAACTCTTCGTAGTTAGATTTAGAAGTACGCTCAATACGTTCATTCGTTTTTAAAATAAAATTATTTTTAACTGTAAGCTCACGATTGGCTGTTAATTCTCTCCATGCGTGTCTTTCCTGGCTCTGAGAGAGCTTCTTTAGCTCAAACATATACGCATCAAGTAAATTAATTGTGGAAAATAAATTATTCATTTTTTTTGAAAGGATATTTAGCTCTTGTTGGTAGATATCCATATACATCCATGAATCCACACAACAAAACATCAAATCTTGAAAATTATTAAGTTTAGGCAAATAACCAGTTGTAATAGTTAATTGTTGATTCATAAACTCAATATGTTCTTTAAGCTCTATATTTCTCTTCTCTTGATGAGATTTTATCTTCTCCGAATAGTCTCTTTTTTTAACTTGAAGTCGCTGTTTTACAGCCTCTTTTTCACGATCTAACTCACGAATTAGAGATTTAGTACGGGCCTCTTCTTTTTCCAACTTTGAGCTAGCCCACCAATGAACAAAAGCTTTAATCATAATTCCCCCTTATTGCATTTCTAAAAATTCACAGGCTAGATCCCAGCCAGTCCTATGGGGAATAAGTATTTCCATACGTGTGAGAATCGTTTGTTGCATCATTTGCTTTATAGCGGCATCTGTTTGATCCGAGATAGTCAAATCTTTAATTTTCTTTTGTAGATCTTCAAGTTCATCTGAAAAAGCTTCTGAACGTTGTTGATCTTGTTGTTGCTTACGTAGCTCAATATCCATTAACTCGGTATACTCGATATAGCTCTTGCGTACAGATGTAAACATTAAATATTGAATTTCAAGATGTTGATTGAGATCTTTACTCATTGCATCAAACTGATCAAATGCTTGCTCTGTTATGCTCGCTCTAGCTTCTTCATACTGTAGATCGATGGCTGTAATCGCATTTTCATATTGCTTAGCTAATTCTTCCATCATTGCACGCTCTTGTTCAGGCAATGCATCAAGCTGGGCATATATACTACTTTGAACAGCATGCAATTGATTTTTACGAACCCTATATTCAGAAATTACAGATATAGCACCACTCAAAGGTAGTATGTCGCTCCAACTAAAAGTTAGCTCTGATAGCTTTCCAACTTTACCTACATAAGTGGTGAGATCGATTTGTCCACCATTTAGCAATTCAAGAGCAGATTTCAGATCAGTATTGGCAATCGCGATACCCTTGGATGAGAAATGATTAACATATGCGCCAGCTGCAACAGCAAAGCCAATCGCAAATACAGTGCCACAAGCCATTACACCTAATGCACCTAAAGTAGTTCCCCCAATTGCATAACCAGATATTGCTGCTGGTATAACAGCACCAAGGTAAGAGCTCGCACCCACTCCTAAGCTAAATGCCAAACTACTACCAACAACCTGTACAGCCCCACCAATCGTGGATGAAGCAAATTGAAGATTGTCAATTTCACCTTTTGAAAACTTATAGATGTTTTGAGCTAGCTGAAATGTAATTTGGGCTACGGCGGCTGCAACGTTGCCTTTAACAAGTTGCTTACCGATTGTTTGCCCTATCGCCTTACCCGTTTGCTGAGTTGCCGCATCAACCATGGCTTGGCCTGCATGCTGAATACTAGTGACCAACAATGCATTACCAGCCCCTTTGACTGAGCTAGCTACAATACGCTGTGCTATCTCCATACATTGATCCATCGTTAAAGGATCATCGCTACGCAAAACTTCTAGCAAGATCGTTGCTGATTCACTAACAGCACCACCAATCGCCCCTGCCTTTGCTGCATTACGATATTGCATTGCGTTAAACTCAGAACGTACTCGCTGCTTATCTTTGTATTCAGGCCCTTCTTGATTTTTTTTAGTTTCCTGTACCAATTCTTCAGCACTACCTTCACCCTTTCGGTTCAGACCTGTGCTGGACACTTTACCATCACTCGATGTTAGTTTATCTGTCGCATTATCAGCAGTATCCTGATAACTCTTAGATACTTCAGGACGTATTTCTTTATTTCTCAGTGCCTGTTTACGTGACGCCGCTTTTACAGAGTCAACCTGATCTTTTGGTACAATTTTACCAACACCATCGTATTTTTCTGGTGATAGTGCACCTGCTGTCTTTTCACCATCTTTATAAAATTTAACTTGATGTTTCGTTGTACCATCTGGCGTTACTACATGGATATCTGCGACAGGATCGTTATGCATTCCAACATCTAGTGTAGCCCGATGATTATTATGCCCCTTAGCTGCAGCTTCAATATTAAATGAGCCGGCATGATGTGCTTCCGATGCAAAACCTTGCTGAACATCAATTGTTTGACTGGTAAATCCCCCATTTTTATAAGATATTGCATCTTTTATCCCTTTACTATACTCACTCAAAGCTTGGTTTAAAGCATCACCCTGTACTTGGTTCCATGCACCCTGAAAATAAGAAATACTCTGCCCTGCGATATCCAGTGACTCTTCATTTTTTTTCATAAAGCTCTATCTATGCTATTTAACTTTTATACTGCTCAATATTTAAATATGAGTAATATCATGTGTATTTACGATCTATCTCACCAAATTCAATATAAGTGGCATCTTCTCAAAAATCTTATTTACTAAACCCATATCCTCTTTAATATTCATCTTATAAGTCCTTTTAACTCACCCACTTATCATCATTCATAGCTAAAGTTTTAACCAACTCGAATACTGTTGAAACCTTTTCTTTAAATTGAATCTGGTCATAACTTATTGGTAAGTCTTTATCCAATACTTTCTCAATTTCATCTTTAACAACTGCTTGAGTCTGAACATCCTTCCACCAATCTTGCACTAGAACTTTTGGAGTTGTATTTAACAAAGCACTGATTAGGTCTTTAGCTGCCAGCTTCACTTGCTGCTGCTCATCTTTCGTTAGTTTGTCTTTTAAGAGCAGATCATAGATTTCTAACTCGTCTTCAGTTAGACCTTCTCTGATATGACGTTGATCTTCTTCTTTAAGACCTTTTGTAAATTTCTGAAGTTCGTCAAACAATTGCTCAGTCGCCGTAGCACCAGAGTTATAACGATCAACCATCTGCTGATAACGTTCTGCAAAGTTAATACGACCACCATTTTGCTTAAGCATTTGAATGATTTTCTTTTCAAGAAAGGCACGCATATCAGCAATAGCAATATTTTTATGCTTGGTTTCTTTAAACTGTTCTTTTAGCTTGTCAAAATCTACAGTACTTAAATCCCATTTTTGTCCATGAATCAAGCTATAGCTTTCTTTAAAATCTTTAACAGTCTTCACAGTGTCTTCATTGACGACTACGCTTCTATCCAATAAATCGGAAACTGAAGTACCAGATTCATCCAAATCCTGACGCTCAATCATCGCTTCAATAAAACCATGGAGGAATTGAATCACTGACACAATTGGTCTAGGTTTTGCCAATATATTCGGTTTACATGCCTCATATAAAGCTGCGACTGTATTAAAATGAACATTAAAGGTTTTACGATACTCGTCTTTTTCTAATAATTGATCTGCATATTGCTCAAATAAAGCATTCTCTTTAAACGTACCGCCGGTCTCATTACGAGTTTCTAGGATTTGATTCAGATCAATGTCTTTAGACTCGCAATATTCTAGAGTCTTAGTAATCGCTTCATCCAACATTTGGAAAAGCACTGTTTTATCTTGTACTGGAGCATCTGTTTCACCATCTTCTCCGGTGCCTTGACCATAATCTTTTAAGGCTGTTTTTAGATTCCTGAATACGTTGTAATAATCAATGACTTCACCATTTCTTTTCTCTACAAGTTCACCCTCTGTATTCTTAATGCGGTAGGAAGTCACTCGGTTAGCACGAGCAATCGTTTGCATCAACGTATGGCCTTTCATAGGCTTATCTAAATACAGGGTTGAAACAGTTGGCGCATCAAAGCCTGTAAGCCACATTGCACACACGAAGACAAGTTGTAATGGATGCTCTGGATTTTTAAAGTTATCCTCAATATCAGCCCCATTGACATCGAGTTTACTGAGACGATCAATATGTGGCTGGATGTCTAGACCCTGTTTATCAAAGCGCTCTTTTTCCGAACTTGGATCACTAATCACTACCGCCATTTGTACGGTACTCATATATTTTTGGCGCTGTTTCAAACGGTGTTTTTCAATATCATTTTTAGAATTATGAATTCGAGTTTGTAGATTTTTTTGTTCTTCCTTCCAAAGTTTTGAAACCTTGTCGAACATACGTACTGCTGTGAATTGATCCACCGCAACCATCATACCTTTACCCAAATACCCACGGTGTGGGAAATGGTAAACAATATCTTCAGCGATACGATCTAGACGATCATCTCGCTTAATGACTTCTAGCTCAGTTGAAAACTTACGCTCTAGCTTTTCTTTTTGAGCATCATTTAACTCTTCATCTTCTAATATTTCAGCGAGCTCTTCATTGAGATCGTCATTTTGCAGTAACACCTCAGGTACTCGCTTTTCATAGAAAAGCGGTAATGTTGCCTTATCTTCAATGGCCTGTTGGAAGGTATATTCAGAAACGTATTCACCAAACCACTGCTTGGTCTTCTTTTGTTTTAGAATGGGTGTACCTGTAAAAGCAAGAAAATGAGCGCCGTCTAAGCCTTTACGCATATTCTCTGCTAATGATTCATATTGGGTACGATGCGCCTCATCAACAATAACAATGACTTCACGTTCAGAAGGATCGAATAGCTGTGGATACTCTTGACCTTTTTCGTATCTAAATTTTTGAATTAAGGTAAATACAATCTTGGTATTTTGACTCAGCAAGGTTCGAAGATGAGTACTATTTTTCGGTTGAGCAGCCTCAGCCTCTGTGACGGCTTGTGTATAAATGAAATTTTTATAAATCTGATTATCTAGATCTTCTCGGTCGGTAATCACGACAAAACTAAAATTACCGGTGACTTTACGATAAATCTTTCTGACGTAAAAAATCATTGAGAAACTTTTACCCGAACCTTGTGTGTGCCAAAACACCCCAAGGCGACCTTTCAACTCATCACGTTTCAAGAAGTTTTGGAAGGCATGATTTACCCCTAAAAACTGATGGTTTTGGGCAATAATTTTATGTTTTTCATTTTGGAATAAAATAAAATTTTCGACATAATCCAATAATCTTTCAGGACGACATAGACCATGAAGCAAGTATTCAATACTTGTACCTTGCTCTTCGATCTCTTCTTTATTCACCTTTTCCTTTTCTTGGTCTACCCGTAGCCAATTAAAAAAATGCTCCCATTCAGCCGTAAAGCTTCCAAGCTTGGTGTCTGTCGCATTTGAAAGCACACAAAAAACATTGGTTAAAAATAGCTGTGGAATATCATTTTTATAATTTTTTAGGTTTTCATCGAACGCATTTTTAAGTTTTACATTTGAATTTTTAAGTTCAATAAATACCAGTGGTAAACCGTTTACATAGAGAATTAAGTCTGGACGGCGATAAGCGCAATATGGCGTACGTCCTGTCGATTGAATCCATAACTGAGAAACCACCAAAAACTCGTTGTTTTCAGGATTTTCAAAATCAATCAGTTTCAGAGATTCATTTTCATGTTTCTCGCCATAGGAATCTTCGTAAGTAATCGAAGCGCCATTACGAATCTCTGAATACAGCTCCATATTGGCTTTAATAGCCGACATAGAGCCACGGCGACCCATCAATTTCGAGACAGCAGTTTCGATAGTAACTAAAGGAACTTGGGGATTAAATTGTACGCATTTGGCAATAACACGCTCTTTTAAGATGACATCTTTCTTGCTTGCACGACCTGAACCATCATTTAAATCACTTGAATCTGCGGTATAGCAGTTTAGATGCTCATACTGAAATTCAGTCTTTAACAGTGCAATCGTTGCTTGTTCAATATCGTCTTCACTTATAAAGTTACGTGTTACTTTTGCCACAATTAATCCCCTATATCCCTCTAAATCACTCTATTTTTTTATTACTTACTGGTCTTGCATCGATGGTGGAAAATATATATCTAAGTCTTCCACAGATAGTTTTTCTGAAATTAAACGAGGTAAAAGACTATTCCTTGTAGAAACTAACATTTCATTTTGAAGCCCTAAATTTTCCATTTGCTCAACTAAAGGTTTAACAACTTTTTCAAATTGATCTGTCAAAGACTTAGTTGGAACTTGAATAGTTTGATGCTTTAAAAAACTTTCAAATTGATAATTACTAATACCAGTCGATTGAACCTGATAAAGCCCAACTAAATCATATTTATAATAAAGTTTCATAAAGTATTTCATAAAGAAAGGATTAACTTTATCTAGGTTAAATCTAATCAATTTACAAAAACTTGCGCAAATTACTTTATTTTCGAAAATCTGAAGCAAATTAGGTGTAATCATCAAATTACGCCCTAATAATTGATCCTTACTACCACCTGATACTTCAAAAATTAAATCATATGCTTGAAGCAGTCTAGATTTAAGATTTGATGGCTTGTGAAATCTTAAAACCTTTTCAGAAAAATGCATTCCATTAATTTTGGGAATATCTGTTCCTCTAATTACATATGCTTCTTCCGAAAAATCAAGATTTTGTTCTTCCTCTCCCCAACCACCACCTATGTAGTAGCCCACTATCTCTGACATTTTTAAAGTATTCCAATCTTTTGGAATCCCTTTTTCAAACTCAGTATTTTCCCAATTCGGAAACCGAAAACGTACAAACCATTCTTTATATAACTCTTCAGCCATATTTTCTAAAATTTGGATACGTTTTTTATTGTTTTCAATTAGTTCATCGTATGCTGAAAGAATTGCCGCTATTTTCTTTTGGACTTCTAAATCAGGTACTACAACATTAATTTTTTCAAACACTGATTTAGGAACAATAGGCGTATCAATCCCTGAGTTGAAGCAGAAAATATATGGTCTATATTGCTGTAGAAGATAATACACAAACTTGTAATCATGCTTATCATTCACAACAATTGAATGAATTTGTTGATTTGTTAAGCTTTCTCTTGATGCTATCCCTATTTTACCGATTGCAAAACTTAAACTCGTATAAAATACAGAATTCTTAGGAACTCTTTGATTTTTTTGAGAATCATAAGCCTTATCAGTGACTTTAGTTTGGGTGTCATAAACATAATAACTGTTCCAGTCTAAATCTTTAGGTGAAACAAATGGCAACTCTCCATCCTTGTAAAATTCATCATTTTCTTTAGATGGAGTTTTTCCTGTTACCACTTTACCCAAATCTTTTATAGTCTTTACTTGCCATTCCATCATTTATACAGCTCCTGTAATGATTGAATTTAAGTTCTGACTAATAACTTTTTCTAGATTTAACACTTGTTCATTTAGTTGTTTAAACTCCTCATTCAATGAAGTGAGATAGTCTAAAAATTCTTCTTCTGTTCGCCCATCTTCTTCAATTACAACTCCAACATAACGTCCAGCATTTAAAGAGTAATCTTGCTCTTTTACCTCTTCAGGTGTTGCCAACTTACAAAGACCTGTTACATCTTCATATACCGCATTTGGGAAACGCTCTTGCAACCATGAAATATGATTAAAGAAATACTCAGCTTCACTTCGGTCAGTTTTAATATTGGCAAGTAAGAATTTCACCTCTTTAATATCTGCTGATAAAGCATTTAAAACTTTAAGCTTTGCATCCTTAACTTTTAAAATATCTTTGTTACCATTTGTCTTTGCCTCAGCAACTTCAGCACGAGTCAGTTTCACTAGCTCATTGTGTGCTTTTTCTTTTTCACGAATCGCTTTATCTAAAACTTTAGCTTCATCAGCAATCGCTTTAAAGAACGGCGTAAAACTTGCTCGTAAGGTCTTTTGAGCTTCATTTAGATTTTTCACTAAACCCTTTGTGACTACTTGAGGGAAAGTTTTCATATAAGCATCAAAGCTTTCTTTAAGTGGTTTAAGCGCATGCCAATGTTCATTGAGTGCATCAACACTTTTAATAATGGTTGCATCATCTTTTAAAGCTTCTTTGAGCTTGTTAAAGCTCGGCTCAACATGTGGCACAGTAGCTTCAAGCTTTGCCATTCCTTGTCTAAAGTAGTCATCTACCAAACTAATATATTCATGATTCCGCCCCTTATGCAGTTTGCTAATCATGGCAATATTAAAGATCTGTTCATCAGTGAAGTCACGATGTGTTTTATCAATTTGTCTAAAGATGTTGCGTGCATCAATAAACAAAATTTTGTCGTCTGTTTTATTTTTATCAAAGAACCATAAGGTTGCAGGCAGTGTGACTGTATAGAACATATTTGATGGCAAAGTTAGCATGCCATAAATCAAATTATTCTCGATTAATGTCTGACGTACATCAGCTTCGGAATTACGTGCATCTGAAGCTGAGTTAGGCATAACTAACGCTGCACGACCACTATTAGATAACTTCGCTTGCTCGGCATTCTTCAATGAAGTAGCAAATAAGTTAATCCAAAGATAGTTCGCATTAGGAACTGTTTCAGTCTTGGCATTATCATCTGCTTTTTTAGTTTTGGTTTTGTTACGAGGTAAACCATAGGTATTAAAACGAGGATCTTTTTCAACAGTCGCTAGTGCCACATCATCCACGTTAAATGGTGGATTCGCCATGATGTAGTCAAACTTTTCAAAGCCCTTAAACGGATCTTCTGCATAAGAGTTTGCTTGTCGAATATCACCTTTTAGACCATTTACAAACAAGTTCATTTTGGCAAGTTTACCCGTATCAAGCGTCTTTTCTTGACCGTAGACAAATAAGCTATTGTTTGTCTCAGCTTCACCTAGCTTTTTGCTCAGCTCTTTACGGCGCTCTACAAATTGTAAAGACTGAACAAACATACCACCCGAACCACAGGCAGGATCATATACAGAGCCGTTATACGGTTCGATCATTTCAACCATCAATCGAACAACTGAAGTTGGTGTAAAGAATTCACCACCTTTTTGACCTTCAGACAAAGCAAACTTACCTAAGAAGTATTCGTAAATCTTACCAAACACATCCCCTGAAGCATCAGAAGGAATATTTGAAAAACTACGAACCAAAGCTTTTAAAGCCTGTTTACTTTGAGCTAAGCGATTAAATGCCTGATAATCATTTTTAGGCAAGACATCTTTAAAATCTTCTTGACCTTGATGATCTTCAATCGCCTGCATCGCTTCTTTGATTTTTGATGCTAAATCTTCACTTTCAGGAAGTTCGAGTAAGTAGTTATAACGGGCATTATCCGGCAAATAGAAACCACAATGTTTAACGGCAATTTCTGACAGAGACTTTTCACGGCGTGTGCCTTTAAGCTCATTAAACTCTTTTAAAATCGCTTCTTCCGCTGCGCCGTATTTGTTATCTGCGAATTTCAAGAAAATTAAGCCAAGTACTGGAGTGGAATACTCATTCGGTTTCAAATCTGTATTTGCACGCAGACTATCTGCCGCTGACCAAAGTTGATCTTCCAACTGTTTTAATTCAGTAAGGTTCATAATTTTTCCAAATCAATCTATAAATCTGATCTGCTCAATATCTTGAGCAATTATTTTTTAAGTTATGCTTTTTGCAAAGATAAAATGAATTTCTGAATCATCTCTCTTTCAGACTCTGGTAAACCTTGGATTGATTTTGAAATTGGGTCAGTACCTAAATCTGAATACTGATCTGTTCGTCCTAAGAGATAATCACCAGACACATTCAGAACAACAATGAGCTTATAAAAATTTTCTAAAGACGGCTTTCGAGAGCCAGCTTCAATATGCGAAATTGAAGTTGAAGGAATACCTGTTTTGTCCGCGATATCTTGCTGTGTCATTTTTCTTTGTGTTCTTATTTCTTTGAGCCTTTTACAAAATAGCTCAGAATCCATCTCAATCAACATAAAACACCATAAATCGACAATAAAAACTTGACTATTTAGACAAGTTTGCATATATATATTGACAGTAGTTTATTGTCTATTTCGACAAAAAGACATATTAAAAAGATAATTAAAGGAGAGAATTTATATGAATCATATTGTATGTGCATGAGTGCCTTATCTCGACAATAAAGCACTCATGCGTTTCATATCAAAGCACTGACATGAAAGATGTAAAATTTCGACGTTTTACCTTTGCATTCTTTCATAACCGACCATTGAAGTAAATTCACTTTAGGAGTCTCTTATGAGCAGCTCACCGAGCCATATCCCTGTTTCTATCCATCCAGCAATTCGAAATTTAAATGTACGTCAAATTTCTAAAATGATTGCAACAAAAATTATTGAAACTACGGCGTTACAGCTTCAATTTAATCCGAGATTTTGTAGTCAGCTAGACGTAGTTCAACATCTTAATACTTATGAAGCGGTTGCATACTTCATGGATAATCAATATTTTGAAAAATATGGATTTAATAAGAGCTTTGGGCTGAATTTAGTTGCAGAGTGAACTATCAAACATCTATTTGAGCAAGTTGAGCAACACGAACAAATTAAATATAACCTAATGATTTATATAGCATTTCAACTTGATAATCATATTGCTCATACTTATTTATTTTGAGCAATATGAATATTAATATATTTCAATTATTTACCCCCATATCGTCCAACTTGATCATATTGTTCAATGGATGAATTTGGGATTAAAAATTGCTGGGCTCGTCTAATTTATGAATTTTGGGCAATGACCAAAACCAACTTTTTTCGCCGTGAGGCCTGAATGGCTTGATATTTAACCTTTCTTGTGCGCGACGAATTGATGCTAAACTAAAACCCGCTTCCTTAGCTTGAGCTTGAACATCTTTAGAAGACATTTTATCAACAGTACTTAACAACTCAATCAAGAACTCTTTTGCTGTATCAACTACAGAATTATTTTCACACCCACTTAACTCTGCAGTATTTAACAGCTCCTTAGCAGCCCCATCAATCACACCCAACCAAGTTGTTTTTGTAGTTTCAATAATATTTTCAACTATCATAGACTCAAGATCATAACGAATTCCGCCATCTAAAGTAGAAATATTACTTTTTGCTCGTACGAAAATATAATCACCCTCAGTTTCTCGCCGAGCAGCTGTCCAAGCCATACGTGCCAATGCACTGAACGCTTGAGAGCCTAAAATTCTGTCAGCCGGATTATTATTTACACTACCTTTGGCAAAATGAGTGATGCCCAAAATTGCAAAATTATATTGATTAGCCAAATCAACTAAAGGCTGTAAGGACCTTCTTACATCGTTTGCTTTATTCATATCCCCGCTTACAGCAGAGATGATGGGATCAATCATTAATAACTTAAGATCTGGATTATCCTTTATATACTTTTCAATTTTAGGAAAATCTTTCGCTGGATCAAATGGTTCTAATTTACCTTCATGATTTGTTCGTCCAGCAATGAAAGATACTTTGCTAATATCTGCATCATTTGCAATTAACCGAGGTTTTAATGTGTCTGCTGGATCATCTTCTGTTGAGTAGATTAAGACTTTCCCTGGATTTTCACATCGTAGGCCATCTGGAAAAAATCCGCCTGTTGTAATGGTTGCAATTAATGCAAGTGATAGATTTGTTTTACCACACCCACCAGCACCAGCCAAAATTGTCATCTTGCCCAATGGTAACCACCTAGGCCATAACCATAGAATTGGCAAGGCAGGAATATCATTCATATTTACGATGTTAATTGTATCTATTACGGTCTTATCAACTTGAGGATCTTCCTCCACAACCCCATACTGTTTAGTAAAATCAGTGTATAACTGTTGGAGATAGCTTTGTAGGTCTATCTTATTTTTTGCCTTTAAGATCACATCAGAATTAAACAATTTCAAGGCCTTAGAATTATTTTGTGAAGCATCAATCCCAATAGGGCTGTTATTTGTGGTATTTAAAAAGAATGTGACACAATCATCTACATTATCCGCCCATGCCACACGCTCACCACACTGAGCTATTTTTAGTGCAACATCGATTCTGTTCGTACAGTAATTTACTTTTGCATTTGCTGAGTTTTTATTAAATACAGCAATGCCGTTTGTTCCAACAACGTAGCTGCTAAATTGCGTTGATTTAAATAATCCTTTTTGCCTGCCAAAAGCAAGAACACCACAAAGTTGCCCATTCTTACTATATAAATCAACTGCCACAAATCCTTCATAGTCGAACTTTGCATTGTCTTTATCTAAATATGAATTTTCTCTAAACTCAAAAAATAGATGAGCAGTAGCAATATTAAATTTTACAAGTACGGGATTAGTATCGCAGGCTACCTGTGTACTCTTTGTTTTAAAGTCATTGATTGTAAGATAAACATGATCTTCGGCATCATTTTTCTGCACAAAAAATGGTTGCATCTCTACTAATAAAGACTTTTGTTCTACACTTTTGCCAATTGCACATTCATCGAAATTATGATTATTGGCAAAGGTTTTATTTTTTTGCATTTATATAAACCTAAAAATTAGACAAAAACCCCCTCAATCTGCTTTAGATTTATAAGCAGATTTTTTTAATTTAAAAAATTTACGAGGGGATAGGATAATTCAGTTACTTAATTTCACCAGCAAACTTTAGAATTTCATTACGGTTCCAACGAAGTAAACGACCATGCCTTTTTGGAACAATGGGGCCATTTTCATATACAGCCCAGCGACGAAGTGTCTGTGGTTGCATGCCTAGTAATTTAGCAGCCTCTGCTGTTGTAAGTAGTAAACTTTCTTGCTTCATTATGAAGTACTTCTTCTAAATTGAATTAAGTACTTTTTAGTTGATTTTTAAACTGAATATAATGTTCAATGTTTTAAGTAATAACTTGACAACTGATTTCGATGAACAAAGTAGGACAACCCAAGAAAAATATTCTTAATGCATTACAAACAATTTTTTGGTACAGATATGTAGAGATGAGAGTAGTAGCAAGCCTACATGAAGAAGAACTTGAACAGTTCTACAAAGCAAAAGACTGTAATATTTGGCTTAAAGAGTTAGATGAACAAATCCGATTACGAGAGGCTTTTCATTCTTCCAAGCTAAGTGAAGAGGAAATAAACTCCTATCATACAAATCCTAATAAAGTCGGGCATCACTTTAATCAAGCGGAATCCAGGATATGGTATAAATATGCCAAAGGTGAAACCAAACCCAATGCAGTTAAGTTAGCTAGAATTGATAAAATAATCGATAACGCAAGCATATATTTTAAACATCCAATTTGGAATTTTTTGAAAACACGACCAAATACTAAAGCCGACCTTGATATTTTTTTACAAAAATTAGAGCAATCAAGTATACAAGCTATTAATAATGGAAAAATTATTGACCCAAGAAGATTTTATATTGATCAATGTTTTGATAAGGATGAATTTTTAAAATATGGAAATATTTTAGATTTCTATAGTTATATCTTGTATTCATATTACGTTGCAAGATTTGCCTTGGACTCACAAGAAATTGATAATTGTATAGTTTTTTTTATTTGTAATTTGGAACCCATAATTAGTTTTTTTTGTTTAGAAAGCATCTTCTTTTTGAAAATATGTCAAATCCATATGAAACCAATGAAATATTCGGATTTAGAAGAGTTTGAGATATTTAAGCATTTTGAGGTACTTGGATTACTTCCTACGATTCGAGAGCAACTTAAGAATGAAAATAATAATTATGATTTTTTATCCAATCTTACTGATCAGTTCATTCTAGATTAATTTTTAGCTATTAAGGTTGATCTATTTTGCTTACCATGTGCTTACCAAATTTTAAAAATTAAAAAACCACTTAGGATTAGTACACCTAAGTGGTTGTTTTATATGGTGGGCCCAGACAGACTTGAACTGTCGACCAACGGATTATGAGTTGATTCTCTCACAGTAGAGTACATGCAGTATTGTTGCTGTGGTTTCAGACCCGTCATGCTACGAGCGATCACTGGTCAAACAGGGTATATAAAAGAATAATCAGGCCCATCAAAATGTACGGACATAAGTACAATGCCAAGGCAGCAGGCCAAGTCCAATCCCATCCATAATGTACCCCAAGCACACCCACAGTCGTGCCGACAACAGGAATCCCCGCTGTAATAATCGCCACGATTATTCCGAATACACCATGCCAATCAAGTACCTCATTGAAATAGGTATAAACTCCAAAAAACTGAATAATGGTGATTATCCAATAAGCTAAAAACTTAATTACTTTCATTACTCCACCACCCCATCAGAACTCATCCCATTTAAACGATCCATTCCATCAATGTTTTGTCATTTGATGTTATGAACCCTCTCAATGTGTCAAAGGAGATGTTTAAATCTCATCTCCTTCTCAGTTCTGCATTCATATCAGCTTAGCTCAAATAGAAAAACCAGAAAGCTATCAACACGCCTAGTGAAAATAGTGCAGCAAACAGGGTGAACCATGAATGTGATTCGGCTCCCCAGAACATCCGTTTTGCCAGCCATTTTTTAAGCAGAACACTATTCAGTGTCAGCGCTGTCAAATGCAGCAACACACTGGCTAAAAACAGATTGGCAAAGAGTTCATGAATTTCTTTTAAAGTGTGGCTATAGGTATAGTCGGTCAAAAAGCCGGCCAGCACCGTTAAAGGTAGCAGGAGAAAAATACCCAGTATGCTGAGCTGAAACAGGCTGGAACTGGCTGCTTTTAAAAATGTTGGCGAAATCCATTGCTGCGGCTGTGCCCAATAACGCTGCACAAAGGGCTTGATCACCTGCAATCGTCTGCTTGGCCCTGAAGGCTGAGTATGAGCCAGTCGGGGAGCGCCAAACTGCCATAAAATTCTTAATATCAGACTGATTCCGAGGGTATAGCCAAAGGCCATATGGATTTGATGCCATTCTTCTGCATCCCCGGTCAGATAAGCCCCGGTAAAACTCAACATGATGACAATATGCAGAAACCGGATCAGTAAATCCGTTGAAGAAGTGGTTGTACGCTGAAGCATAAGAAACCTGTGCTGACTTTATTTTAAATACAGCATAGCAAATCAAGCTGAGTTGAATCTTAAGATACAGCCAAAAAAAGTGCGCTGGTTGAAGCACACTTTTTAGTATGAGGAAATGTTATCAAGATCAATAGTATGAGGCCTCAATCATCAGTTTTTCTTGTGATTTATCGACCTGTTATTCCATCAGCTTGATTCTAAACTCGGCAGGACTGCCAGTGACCCGTATCCAATCAGCTGGAAAACTCTTTAAAGGCATCCAGTGCATTTGCAGCATACATCAATGAAGGCCCACCGCCCATATATACTGCAACACCTAACAGTTCTTCCAGTTCTTGCAGGGTCATCCCCATTTTGACCAAGGTTCTGACATGAAAACCGATACAACCATCACAACGCGATGCGACACCAATTCCCAAAGCAATCATTTCCTTGGTTTTGGGATCAATCACGCCGTCACGCATAGCCGTCTGGGACAACTGATTAAAACTTTTCATTAAATCAGGTGAATCCTGAGTTAAAGTTTTTAAACTGCCTGAAATGTTCTGGGTTAATTCTTTGTATTTCATTACTGCCTCTCACATTAAACAATCAACAATACGGTTTTTCATCTATTTAACGGCTTATTTTTCTACCGGATAGCCCTGCTCCAGCCAGGCCTGATAACCGCCATGCACAGACTTGACCTGGGTAAAACCCATATTCTGTAAGGTATCGGTTGCCAATGCGGAACGTCCACCCGTGCCACAGATCAGATAAATCGTCTGATCTTTAAGATGTTCCAGTGCCTGCAAGGTATCGCAATGATGGCTCGCCACAGGATGCTGGTGAATTCTCATTTCTAAAACACCACGAGGATAATTCACCGCACGGTCTATCGCTGCCGCCTGAAATTCATCCGGTTCCCGAACATCAATCAGAATGGTTTTATGGTTTTTCATCGCTTCAAACAGTTCAGCTACACTCACTTCCTGAATTCGGCTTTTTGCATTCTGGATCAATTGCTCTGCAGTTTTCATCATTTTCATTCTTCCTCAGCCATTAAAATCATATTCATATTTTATAAACTATGATCAGGTAGATTAAAAGCGGTTTAGTTTAAATTCCCAACCAGCTGTTTTAGCCCATGAGCGCTGAATAGATTAAATACATCGCCACCCCAATCACAGTCGTGGCAAAAATTTTCTGCACCTGATGACTGTCTATCCGGTGCATCGCACGACGTCCTATTAACATGCCCACAATACAGGCCAGAACGAAAGTCAGCGTGACCGAAACAGGGTATTGAAAGCCATCCAGTACGTGTACAGAAATACTGACACCGCCAATCAGGAAAATAATCATCAGCGAAGTTGCAACGATGCTGCGCATATCCAAGTCAGTCACTTTACGCAGTGCCGGGACAATCACGAACCCCCCACCCACTCCAAGCAAACCGGTCAGCAGACCTGCAACGACCCCAATAGCGCCGAGAGACAATGCTGTTTTCATATTCCAGATCAGGCGACCAGTCGTTTGATTAACCTTGCACAGTGCATTTCCATGATCATGGACCTTATTAAAGAATATCCGGTAAGCGATGATCAGCATCACCAAACTGAAAGCCAGCGTGAGCCATACAGGAGAGATAATTCCAGCCAAATGCACGCCATAACGCGCTGAAGGAATACTGATCAGTGCAATCCAGAGCGCGGCACGATAACGTACAATGCGCTTGGACAAACCTTCAAATGTTCCAACCAGTGCTGATAGAGTCACTGCCAGCAAGCCTACAGGTGCAGCCTGTGCTACCGTCCAACCCTGACTTGCCATCAGTGCCGGTACAGCCAGAATACCACCACCCGCACCGGTTAAACCCAGCAAGCCACCGATGGCCAGCCCTTCCAGTATCAACCACATCACACCTATACCTCTCTTGACTCCAGTGGTTCAACCCAAGAACCTACTGGTTTAATCCTGAAACTTGCCTATTTGAAGTAATTCAGCGGAAGCTTTAAATAAGAAACCCCATTCTCTTCCGGTTCAGGGAACTGTCCTGCTTTCATGTTGATCTGAATTGAAGGCAGAATCAGTTTGGGCATACTCAAACCTGCATCACGCTTGTTACGCATCTCGACAAATTCAGCTTTGCTCGTGCCATGATGAATATGAATATTGCGGTTTTTTTGCGTCTGGATATCCGTCTCACACACATAGCGATCACGCGTTTCTGGCAAATAGTCATGGCATAGAAATACCCGAGTACTTTCCGGCAATTCGAACAGGCGTTGTACCGAATCAAAAAGTATGGCTGCACTGCCACGCGGAAAGTCACAGCGTGCCGTGCCATAATCCGGCATAAACAAGGTATCGCCCACAAACACGGCATCACCGATGACATAACTCAAGCAGGCTGGCGTATGTCCAGGGGTGGGAATGTTATATGCTTCGATGGAACCAATCTGGAATTTCTCATCATCCTCAAACAGGTAATCGAACAACTGCTGGGCATTCCATTGCTTGATATCCAGATGATAGATCGCAGCAAAGGTCTCCTGAACCATCGCAATTTTCTGGCTCATGGCAATCTTGCCCCCGAGCGTAGCTTTGAGATACTGCGCTGCAGTCAAGTGATCGGCATGGACATGGGTTTCCAGAATCCACTCAACTGTTAAACCCTGCGCTTTGACATAGGCAATGATCTGATCGGCATGTGTGGTCGAAGTGCTGGCAGATGCAGCATCATAATCCAGCACACTGTCAATAATTGCACAGGCTTTCGTTGAAGGATCACTCACTACATAACTGAAAGTATTAGTATCTTCATGGAAAAAGTCTTTTACAACTGGGGAATTTGACATGATTAAGCTCCTGCCCACTTACGGTGAATCAACACGCCCACCAGCATCGCGACAATAAAATACAGAACCTGATAATGTCCAAGACCAATCAAGGTAAAACTTGGTGCAGGACAGATCCCGGCAATACCCCAACCGATACCAAAGAGCAGGCTGCCCGAAATCAGTTTAGGATCAATCTTGTTATTCTTTGGCAAATCGATCGGTTCATTAAAGATCGTTTTCGGTGCCTGGCTGCGTAGCGCTTTTTGAAAGGGAATAAATGCCACAGCAATTGCACCCATCATCACAAAAGCCAGACTGGCATCCCAGTCCCCAAACAGATCCAGGAAGTCGAGCACTTTTTCCGGATTCGACATCCCGGAGACCATCAACCCCACAGAGAACAAACCGCCAAAAATGAAAGCCAGAAAATTTTTCATTTAGAAAGCTCCTGTGATATGGCGAATGATATAAACCGTAACAAAACCAGCGAACATAAAGCTCATGGTGGCCAGGATAGAACGCTTCGATAAACGGCTCATCCCGCAAATCCCATGACCACTGGTACATCCTGAACCCAGGCGCGTACCAAAGCCAACCAGCAGACCCGCGATGATCATCATCAGCGGACTGGCATTCAACTCGATCTCAGGCTGGACAAATAATCCATAAATAAAGGGCGTGATAATCAAACCTGACATAAACCAGATTGCAGGGGTTTTAAACACGGTGTGTGGATTCAGTACCTGTCCAATCAATCCGCTGATCCCTGCGATACGGCCATGCACATAGAGATAGCCGACTACCGCTACCCCCAGTAATAATCCGCCGAGAAATGCGATGAGAAAATCATGCATAGTAAATCTACTCATTTACAATATATATTTTTATATTATATAATAAATAAAAATATTCAAGCAAAAATGCTGATTTTTTTGTATCTCATCATGGCTTATCAGGACACCTACATGAACGCTGCACCGTTAAAAGCACAAATAGACTTTTCACAAGTCGATTTTGTCAGTGATTGTCTGAAAGTTTTATCCAACCCTGCCCGTCTTAAAATTCTCTGTGTCTTGGTCGATGGCGAGCTGAATGTACAGCACATAGAACAACGTACGGATATCCACCAACCCACCTTGTCACAACAGCTGACTGTATTAAGAAACAGCCAGATCGTATCGACACGACGGGAAGGCAAACAGATTTTTTATCAATTCAGTGATATACGGGTGCTAAAAATCATGCAGACCCTATATGAAGTGTACTGCAGCCACGATTGTGATTGATATACCCCTCCTTTTAAGATCACTTTTGGCAAAACAGGTTTTTCAGGGATGCTAAAAGCAAAAGTCTTTAGCTGATTTGCTCATAGATTCCCCTTGCTTTCTGTTTCACAGGGCGACCTTTAACGCAGACTCCCGCCATTAAAATGTTAGGTGCAGCATAAAGCCTACATCTGCAACATAACCCTATTCGACACCTTCCAACTGTACTGGAGTGGGTCGGTTTTCTTTACATCAATTCGACATTATTTATCCAGCTGAACCAAGCGAATTGCATCACAGCCATCTGATTTAGGCTTGAATATTGGCATCAGTGGGCGAAGTTAAACCGTTGTGCCATCAGCTCATTTAAAGAATTAGTTTTTTTTTAGGTTTGTGCTTATTTTCTTTTAGTTGTGTATGTTGATTAGTATTAAAAAATTTGGATCATGCAGCAAGATGACAAAGCTGTTGTTGTAGCGACATGTGTTTGGGGTAGCTACAATCGATGAGGTATTTTTAGATTTTATTGAGTAAAAGGATAATCCATATGCATCAAGAATGGGACAAGCGTTATCGGGAAACACAACATTTATATGGCTCAGAAGCAAATGTATTTATTCAGGACATCAGCCAGCGTTATGCGATTTCTGGCCGTACCTTGGCTATTGCAGAGGGTGAAGGGCGTAATATCCTGTATTTAGCACGTACAGCACGAGAGAAGCATTTAGCATTTAATGCCGAGGCGTGGGATTATTCGCAAGTCGCTCTTGAAAATGCCCAGGTATATGCACAAGAACAAGGGATTGAATTGCAAACCCGGCAGATCGATTTGACTACAGTGAAATGGCCAGAAGATCAATATGACAATATTCTGTGTGTATTTGGTCATGTCGATCCAGCTACCCGATTAAAAACCTTGCAGGGTGTACGTCAGGCACTAAAAAATCACGGTCATTTTATTGGTGAGGTCTATTCCAAAGCGCAATTTGCTTATAAAACTGGTGGTCCTGGCAATCCTGATTTTCTATATGATCCTCAAGAGATTTTAGAAGTTTTTGAGGACGATCATATTGTTCACTTTTTTGTCGGAGATGTAGAACGTTATGAAGGACAATTGCATCAGGGCAAAAGCCACGTGATTCAATTTATGATTGAAGTGATCAAAAAGTGAAGCTAACAATTAAATTATGAGGTGAGTCACTCTCTCATCTATTTATAAAAAATGAGAACCATCTGTTTTTGCAACAGATGGTTCGCTTGATTGATCAGCTTGCGGAGATATCTATCAGTTGAATAGCTGTAGATCGTTACTCTTCTAACAGGCTTCTTAACATCCAGGCTGTTTTTTCATGAACTTCAAGTCTTTGTGTGATCAGATCCGCTGTAGGCTGGTCATTAACTTCATCCACGATGGGAAATAGACTTCGAGCAGTGCGTGCAACAGTTTCATGTGCATTGACCAGCAGGCTGACCATTTCCTCGGCTTTAGGAACACCTTCTACTTCTTTAATTGCAGTTAATTTTACAAATTGTTTATAGGTTCCTGGCGCAGGAAATCCCAATGCCCGAATTCGTTCAGCAATAATATCCAGGGCATTCCATTGTTCGGTATATTGAGTCATAAACATGTTATGTAAGCTATTGAATTGTGGCCCAGTCACGTTCCAATGAAAGTTATGGGTCATCAAATATAAGGTATAGCTATCTGCTAGCAGTTTAGATAACCCTTCCACGATTTTGGCACGATCACTATGAGAGATACCAATATCAATTTTCACTGCTTTAGATTCTTTTTTAGAACTCGCCATTTTTGAGACTCCTTGTATTTTAAAGGTATATTTATATTAATTTAGCTCAATCTGCTCTATAAGACCTGAGCAATAGAGACTACGTGTTTAGCCCTGATAAAGAAATTTTTGAACCATCGACCGATCCTTAAATATTCTGCTAGGACATCAGCAAAGCTGTAAACATTAGTATTCTGTTGAGTTATATAAATAACATACTCTTACCAAGATGTATTGAAAATTAACGAGAGTTAATTACGCTCGCACAAATATAAATTATGGCAGAAAAACTTGAGTAGGTTTTATAACTAAGTATGGCTATATGTTTGAATTATTTCAATTTAAAAAGTAATTTTCGATAAGATATCGCGATTGATACATACAACGATCAGATATGCGCTGAACTTTATACAGTTAGCTTTGGGAGGAATAACTGCTTTTACGCCAGGATGATCAAATTCCTTCAATAACTAATCTAGTATGTGTACCGTTATATATACAATCTGTGACTTTACCGAGGCGGAGTTGTTCCATTTTCGCCCATTGAGCATCTGTAAGCATGTATCTATCCATGATGAAACTATAAACGGAATCGTCTTATTGACCCAATTCTCAACACAGCATAGAAATCAAGTTATGCTTTTAATAAAATTTATGCCGATTTTCACTGTCATATTGCAGCCTCTTATCTAAGTATAGGATCGCGGGCTTATTTGACCTCTGTCACCACACGTAGTGGTGACAACCTAATTTAAAATTTTAAAAATTACTCTTGGGTACTATCTATAGTGCGGTTATTTATTTTTGATTTTAAACTCAATCCTGATCACCAGACCGCCAATGGCATCTGCCCGGCGTGACTCAATTTTTCCGTGGTATAGATCGACAATTTGCTTAACAATCGATAAGCCTAGACCACTGCCAATAACTGTACTGTTCTGATTCACTCGATAAAATCTTTGAAAAATCAGAGGTATTTGTGCTTCATCCAAACCGATTCCATTGTCCTCAATCTGCACAAAACTATAATTTTCAACACAGCCACAACTGATTTTAATGAAACACGGACGTTCCTGGCTACGATAGATAATGGCATTTTCTAAAAGATTACGGAGCATAATTTCCAATTGATCCATTTGTGCCATGACCAGGGCTGACTCCAGTTGTAGCTGTAAGTCAATCTTTGCCTGACGAAGCTGAAAATCCATCATCGCAAGGGTACTTTGAATAATATTAACTAGATCAACCGGGCCTTGAATTTGTTGACCATTGGGTTCTATCCGGGCCAAGGTCAGTAACTGCGTGATCATTCGTGAGGCCTTATCAATGCCAATGATAATGTCCTCTGCTGCTTCTCGTGCCTCCTCAGTAGAACGTGCACTCTGCAAAACTTGTGCATGCAGGCGGATCGCCGCCAAAGGTGTACGTAACTCATGGGCTGCATTTGAGGTAAAACGTTTTTCACGTTGCATGCTTTCTGCAACTTCACTCAATAATGTATTTAATGACTTCACCAAAGGTTCGATTTCTTTGGGCACGACAGGGTTGATGGGTTTTAAATGTTCAATCGACTGCTTTTCCAGATTTTGACTGATACTGAATACAGTGGACAAATTGCTACGTACGGTCTGCAAAATCAACCAGGACAATAATGGTAAAAAAAATGCTGAAACTACTATTAAAAATAGTAGCATATCTCTCTGGATATCCTGACGGATAGTCCAGACCTGTGCAATTTGTACTTGTATAGTGTGGGTGCTGTCCCAAACCGAATAACTGCGATAGGTTTGATTGTGAATCTTAATCCAGCCAAAGTTGGCTTGCTGAACAAACGGGTGTGTATCCACGCCAACCGAACGATAAATCAACTTGCCATTACGATGCCAAATCTGAAATATAATCTGATTATAATGCTCACCTTGAGCTTTCTCGATGACAGTATGGTCAGGGATTCGCCCTTCCAGTGAACTTGAAGTGGTCGAGAGTAAAGCATGGGCGGTTTCGACCAGTGATTTATCAAATATATTGTTCGCCGTGCGCTGCATTCCCCAGTAGATACAGCCTAGACTACCCACCCAGACAGTGGCGGTGATAACCAGTAAAATCAATGATAGACGCCGGGTCAATGAATAACTGCGGATGAAATTGGCCATCAATAATTTTCATCCATAATATAGCCAAAACCCTGCACTGTACGGACAATGTTTTTCCCAAGCTTGCGCCGTAAATTATGAATATAGACCTGGATCACATTACTGCTTACATCCGCATCATAGGCATAAAATGAGTTTTCTATGCTCTCCCGTGAAATAATCCGGCCACGGTTAAGGATAAAGAGTTCCAGCAAGTGAAATTCTTTCTGAGTTAATTCAACTTCAGTTTGATCTCTCAGTACCTGTTTGGTCGCTTTATTAACTGCAATATTGCCAATCTGAATCAAATCACTCACTTCACCTGAAATACGGCGCAATACCGCTTGAATCCGTGCAATGACTTCATACAAATCATATGGCTTAACTACAAAATCATCTGCTCCTGCATCCAAACCTGAAATACGCTCCTGAATTTTATCCTGAGCAGTCAGAATAATAACGCCTACTTTATTCTTTTTACGGCGCAGTGACTTTAAAACTTCCAATCCATTCCGGTCTGGCAAACCTAAATCAAGCAAAATAAACTGATAATCATAACTCGCCAAAAAATGATAGGCTTGCTCTGCTGTGGTGGCTATATCGACCACAAAATTTGCATGATCTAAGCCCCGTGCTGTCGCCTTAGCCAGTAAGGCATCGTCTTCAACTAACAATATTCTCACGTCTGAGCTACCTTCTCATTCTGCTACTTATAAGCCTATATTTATTTCTGTGAAAGCGGCAGGTACTCTGGCCCAAGAAAGACAGAACACCAACCGAATAATGATCATACAAGGCATTGATATATCAGCACTCTACTATTTTACTCTGCCTGATGATCCTCATGTAAAGGCCATAACTGATGCGAATTCAGCAATAGTAAACTCAAGCTTTCTGCATAATCAATTTTGGCTTGATCAATTCGACCGCGCGCATCAACCAGTTGCTGTGAATGAAGTAACAGTTCATTTAAACTCAATTCACCAAGCTTATATGCTTTTTGCATCAATCCATGTTGTTGCTGTAACTGTGCCAAATTCTGTTGAGCCTGCTCACTCCGTACAGTTGCCGACTCCATCTGCGTAAACCAGTATTGCGTTTCCTGACGCAAACGGTTTTCTACTCGTCCGATCTCAAAATTGGCCTTTTGAGCTTCCGCCATGGCCATACCAGAAGCTATACGCACTTGCCGACTGGCGAGTGGAATTGAAACGCTCACACTCATCAAGTTTTCAACGCCAGACTGTTCACGACTATAGCCCACTCCGACCGTAGGATTAGGTACCCGATTGAGTTGCTCTCTTTTGACTAATGCATCTTGCTGTGCTGCCTGTGTTTTAACCAGCTCAAGCTCATGGTTGGCAGACAAAACCTGCTGTATCCATTCAGTCTGTGTATATTCGAGTGGTCGAATTTTGATGACATCACTGCTCCAGTGTTCTGGAATATTTCCCTGATAATCACGTGACAATAACTGCTGTGCTTGATAGTAAGCTGTTTTAGCCTGCATATATTGCTCTTTGATTTGCCGCGATTCATTGCTAAGTAGCATCAGTTCCAGTCGTGGGGCATCTCCAGCACGAATACGCTGCTGGGTCATTTGCATATAGTGCTGTATTCTTGCTTGCTGTTCCTCTAAACGCGTCAATTGCAAAGCACTGCGCATATATGCAAACCACTGATTTAGCAAATTTTTGGCAACTTCATGTTTGGCATCTTCATATTTTAATTCCGCAATACTCATCCCTCGTTGCGCCAAATCCTGATCCAGCTCGTATTTGCCAGGCAAACGAATCTGCTTTTCAATACCAAAGCTCGGCTCATAACTATTGGACTTTGTTTGACCATCCGGGGCGTTGCTGTTACGAAGCTGCATGCCTGCACGCACGGTCCAGGGATGGCCCAGTTTTAGCCCCTGTCCTGCAAAATTGGCATAGTCCTGGTCCGAAACTGCCGATCGAACAGTTGGATGCTGTAACAAGCTCTGTTTGACCGCATCGAGTTGCGGCAAGACTTGATCCAAAGCGGGTTCCGCGGATACGACAGAAGTCATCATCACACAACAGCCCAAGCCCAGTAAACGTAAGGCTTTACCCAGCAAACGGGGTTGAGTCGCTATCTCTGGTTTCATTCGTTCACTTCTCCTTGACCAGCATAACCCGATGTTATGGTTGGTAATACCCAATAGAAACAGTCACTTGATTTAAATTTCTTTTGGATATGGGCTAAAACTAAAGGTACAGTTGCGAGGGGTAAAATCAACAGAATCAAATTACGCTCAGTTGCACCCCGAATTTTTTCTTGAATGTTGCGATAATGTTGGCGGCTGCCGAAACCTTGTGCCGGGATACAGGTACATCCTGTCACAATCTCGGGAATAAGCCATAAATGGCTCATTAATTCTTCCGCAATATCACTGGAGATGTTGATAGAGAGTTGGCACATTTCAGACATGAGTATCTCGCACTAAACCAAATTGTTTGAACAAGTTAGGAAGTAAAATCAGCGTCAGTAAGGTGCAGGAAATTAATCCCCCAATCACCACGATCGCCAATGGACGCTGAATTTCAGCACCTGGCCCAGTGGTAAAGAGCAAGGGAATTAAACCCAAAGCCGCGATACTTGCAGTCATCATTACTGGACGTAAACGTCGCATCGCCCCCTCACGAACCACTTCTTCAATTGCAACGCCGCGTGAAATGAGCTGGTTAAAATAACCGATCATCACCAAACCATTCAGTACGGCAATCCCCATTAATGCAATAAACCCAACAGAAGCAGGTACCGATAAATATTCACCGGTAATGGCTAAGGCTACGACTCCCCCAATTAAAGCAAAGGGAATATTCACAAAAACCAGTACTGCCTGACGAACAGACCCTAAAGTTGTAAAGAGCAGGAAGAAAATCATGGTCAACGCTGCAGGGACAACCAGCATCAGACGCGCTGCTGCACGTTGTTGATTTTCAAACTGTCCACCCCATTTCAATGAATAGCCGGCCGGTAATTTAACTTTCTGGGCAACCTGCTGTTTTGCTTCCTCGACAAAACCAACCAGATCCCGGTCACGCACATTGGCACGGACAACGGACATTCTTGAAGCATTTTCCCTGTCAATTTTGACGACGCCTTCAGTCTTGACCATTTCTGCTAAAGAGGACAACGGTACAGCCGCTGAGTTTGCAACAGGTAAATTCATGTTCGCGAGGGCAAAACTGGATTGTCCCAGACGTGGATCACCTTTCATCATCAATGGAACTGGTCGACCCTGTTCAATAATCGAACTAATCTGCTGCCCTTCAATGAGCATTTTGAGTTGTGCCTGTATGCTCTGACTATCTAACTGATTGCGGACAGCCATATCACGACGAATACGTAATTCCTGATATTGCACCCCAGAATTTTCCAAAGTCATGACATCTTCACTGCCTTTGATCCCTTGTAGAACGGTAGAGATTTGCTTAGACAGCTGATTCAGCTGATCTAAATCGGTACCAAAAATTTTGACGGCCAAATCTCCACGTACACCCGATAACATTTCTGAAGTCCGCATTTCAATCGGCTGACTAAAGGTGAGATTGACCCCAGGAACATCGGCCAATACATGGCGAATTTTGGCTAAAATCTGCTCCTTACTTTGTCCCTGCCACTGATCTTGCGGTTTCAAAATGACAAAGCTATCGGTTTCATTTAAGCCCATAGGGTCAAGGCCCAGTTCATCCGAACCGGTTCTTGCCACAATGCGGGCCACTTCTGGAACTTGTTTTAGAATTCTTCTTTGAATGTCCAGATCAAGTGCAATCGAATTTTGCAGGCTGATCGATGGCATTTTTTCCAGCTGCAATATGGTGTCACCTTCATCCATGGTTGGCATAAAGGACTTACCAATGAGTGGAAAAATGAGTGCAGCAACCACCAAAGCACCTCCGGCCAAAGCATAAACACGTTTCGGATGGGCCAAACTTGCATTTAACACCTTGCTATATGCCTGTTCCAGCTTAGCAACAATATACGGCGTGTGATGTGCTTGAGATTTTAAAAAATAGGAACACAGCACCGGAATAATCGTTAATGAAAAAATCAGTGAGCTCGACAATGCAAAGACAATGGTCAGTGCCACTGGAGAGAAAAGCTTCCCTTCCAGACCTTGCAACGTCATTAACGGAATGAAGACCAGCATAATAATGATCATTCCTGCAGTCACCGGCACCGCCACCTCACAAACCGCGCGATAAATGACATTCAGCGGGGGTAAAAACGAACGGTGTTTGGACTCGTGTGCATCTGCCAGTTGCATTTCGATATTTTCAACCACCACAACCGCCGCATCGACCAGCAAACCAATGGCAATGGTTAAACCACCCAATGACATTAGGTTGGCACTTAATCCAAACTGACGCATCATTAAGAAAGTACTCAACGCAGATAAAGGTAAAATCGCGGCAACCACCAAAGCGGCTCTTAAATTGCCTAAAAACAACAGCAATAAAATCAGGACCAATACAATCGCCTCGACCAAGGTTTTACTCACGGTATGAATGGCACGATTCACCAGTTCACCACGGTCATAAAAAGGCTTGATCGTAACGCCCGGGGGTAAGTTTTTCTCAATGTCATGCAAATGTTCACGCACACTTTGCACAACCTGACGTGCATTGGCGCCTTTTAAGGTGAGGACAATCCCTTCAACAGCTTCACCCTGACCATTTTCGGTTACCGCTCCGTAACGGGTAAGGGCACCGGTATGAACATCGGCGACATCCTTCACTTGCACCAGCGTCCCCTGATGATTGGAAACAATAATCTCACCCAGCTCTTGTAAATTGGTGACACGACTATCGCTACGAATCAGTAATGATTCTCCATTTTCATTCAGACGCCCCGCACCGTCACTTGCATTATTTAATTCAATTGCTTGTTTTAACTGATCAAGAGATAGACCTCTCGATGCCAGAGCATCCAGGTTGGGTGTCACTTCAAAGGTACGTGCCAAACCACCCAGGACATTGACATCCGCTACCCCTTCAATTTTTCTGAGCTGTGGACGGACGACCCGATCGAGCAAGGTTCGTTTTTCCATATCACTCATAGGACCATGTAAAGTGAACATAAAAGATTCACCTAATGGCGTCGTCATAGGCGCAATCCCGCCAGAGGCATTGCCAGGCAAAGCTGACATGACTCCAGTCAAACGCTCATTGACCTGTTGTCGGGCCCAATAAGGATCTGTCCCTTCTGCAAAATCCAGGGTAATGATTGCAATAGCATATTTAGATTGTGAACGTAGTACAGTTTGATGAGGGATTCCCAACATTTCCTGTTCTATCGGTACCACAATACGGCTTTCCACCTCTTCTGGCGTCATGCCAGGAGATTTCATCACAATTTGAACCTGTGTGCTTGATACATCGGGAAAGGCATCAATCGGCAATTTGGTAAATGCCAAATAACCCGCAACACTGATTGCCATACCCAATAACAGCATTAGGATTCGTTGACTCAGTGAAAATGCAATAATACGTTTTAACATGTGCCTAACCTCAATTCACCGCAGTGCTACTGCTGGCAGGTGGTGCCTGCTCTGCACCGAAACCTGACCAAACGGCTTTTAGACGTTCGACACCCCGCACAGCAACTTGAATTCCAGGTTTTAATGCATTTCCAATCACATGACTTTGCTGCTGGTTCGCCCCCACCAGTTCCACAGGCGTTGCCACGAAACCATTTTGGTTCTTGATAAAAATGAAGTGCTTGTTATCTTTTAAAGTTAAGGCAGCACTCGGTATTACCCATGCGGTTTTTGTTGTCGGGTTATGGCTTTGAATATTCGCTTTAACAAACTGTTGTACTTTTAAACAGTTGTCCTTGGCCTGCATTTGGACTAGAACATTTTGAGATTGCGTATTGCCTGAAAGGGCTGGTGCAATTTGTTGTACCTGCCCGGTAATTTCACACCCCTCAACTTTGACCAGATCGCCAATCTGGATATATTTGCTATCCGCTAAAGGGGCTTGCAGCATTAATTGCAAAGGTAGATCACTATTCACCAACTGGCCCAGTACTGCACCGGTTTCTACATACTGACCTGCAGATACCTGTAAACTTTCTACACTGCCTCTGGCTGGACTTTTGACATACACCACGGGATTCAGTCCCTGACTGCTACTTCCTCCCATAAACTGCAACATGCGTTGCTTGGCACTCAAATCAATATTCAGTCGTTGCACTACATTCTGGGCTTCGTGTACACGTTTTTCAGCAATAATCCCTTCAGCATATAAACTGCGTTCACGTGCCAAATTTTGGCTGGCCAATTGCAGTTGTGCACGAATTTGTAAAATTTCATTTTGAATCTGAATTAAATCAGGGCTATGAATGGCCAGTATAGGACTGTGGAGACCCACTTCGGCTAAAGGTTGCACCAATACCTGTTGCACTATCCCCGCTACAGGACTGGTTAAAACCACTTTACTTTGAGGTGACCACTGCGCTTGCCCCTGCAAAGTCAGTGCGAGTTGTACATCTCTTGTCGCTTGCCCTAAAGTTTGTAATTGAATATCTGCTTGTTGAATCTGTGTGGGCGAAATTAAAATCTGATTACCAGACACATCTATTGTTTCTGTTTCATTGGCGACTACATTTTGTGTCTTTGATTTTTCCGTTTTATTTTTATTTAGTAGTAAACTGCTGCCCCACCAAATTCCTAAAATCACCAAGGCCAATGTGCAAATACTGATAAATAGTTTTTTATTTCGTAATACACTCACTTGCTGACTCACTGATCTACCCTCAAAAATATTTTCCCTCAGGGTAAAATCAAGTTCTTAAGATCTAATTAAATTTGAAAATTCAATTTTTTCGAGGCTTAAGCAAATGCTGGGTCGTAAAACTGTAGAAGTAAAAATTATCAAAGATGCCTTAGAGATTGCCCAGGCAAAAAGTACATATCGCAGATGCCCTTATTGCTACCCGGCGATACCCCACAGAACAATTGACATACTCGCCCCACCTACGCAAAAGGTGAGCTAATACAACTCTAGTCCTTCTCTTTTTCAAGTCAATTGCTTATCCGCTATTCAGGTTAGTAAAAGATATTTAAATAAAATCCCTACAATGTAGGAAAAATTCTTCCATATACTTTACTTTCTGAACTTTAATCATTATTTTTTAAAAGCAAAATTAATCATGCACGATTTTAATCTGAATTAATTCAGATTAAAATCAAATACTTATATAGATATTTTTTATTTTTACTTTATTATAAAAATTATTAGGCTAAATTAAAATCAAAACTCTTAAATTAATACTACATACTTTTAATAAATATTAATTCTGCTAGAATCGAATATTCTTACTTGGATAATTGAGACCATCTAAGTGATCATGGTTTTAGGTAGATTGCTAGCTTTTGGGGCAATCTTGTTGCAGATTGCTGTTTTTATACAGCCTTTACTCCCAGAGAAATATCAAATTTCTCCAGTCTGTGAAACTATTGTCCATGCACTTCAATTAGATACTTCTCATGATCTGCATAGCTCAGATCATTCGCATAATTACTCTCATCGAGACTTGAGTTTAGCTAATCATGAACCTGAAAAGCCTAATAATGCACATCTAGAACAAAAAACTTCGTACAGTCATCATCACGATACGAATCATCAATGTCAGTACTGTGTTGTTTACGCACATGTCGTTCCACTACCAGACATCGGTGTTAAAGAAGTTCTCGTTAGAATTCAAGTTCGTTTTTTAGCTTTTAAAGAAGCTTATTTCCATATCTTCTTTCTTTTAAAGCAATTATTTCTTATTCCTCAAGGCCGAGCACCTCCTTTTTCTTTTGCTGTCTAAATTTATTGGCAATTATTTATTGTTTTGAAATTTAATTAGTTGAAGATACTACCATTAAAGCTTGTCAAAAGCATCATGAATCAATGCCTTTCTTATACACATTGGCACTGATATTTTTGGCATATACAGGCTTTCTAATTAGCATATTCCCTTATGTAATTCCTCCATCAGTGACGATTTGGGATGCTTCTGCACCAGCCAATAGTCAGTTGTTCGCGCTGATCGGTGCACTGATTTTGATCCCAATTATCATCATTTACACCATCATGGCTTATTGGGTATTTAGGGATAAAGTCAGTGTTGGCGATGAGGGTTACCATTAAAGGAGTTATTAATGAAATTATCACAATTTCAGTGGTTTATCTTTTTATGGTTAGTCGATTTACTAAGTTCATTAGCAATTGCTATGAGCTTTAGGTTTCTGCTTCAGCTTTCTTATTAGCTATGTAAAAAGAAGAGGATACACCTATGAATCTACTTCAACAGCAGCATGTGAATATTAATTATGATTTTCCATTCATTGTTAATTTAACATTAGCTCAAGAAATTATTAGAGCACGCAAAAAAATGAATATCTCTCAACAAGAACTAGCATCTAAACTTGGTATCTCTCCAAGGACACTAGAAAGTTGGGAAAGAGGTGTTCGCCATCCATCAAGTTCGGCACAGGCTTTAATCAAACTATTTATAAAGTCACCTCAATTTGTACTGGATAATCTTAACTAAAATAGAAAAAGACCATGTTTTCACGTGGTCTTTTTTATCATCTATTAAAATATATAAATTATTGCGAAGTATATAAACTATCAATGGTATATTGACTACTAACACCTTTGATTTTTTCCGCAACTTTTCTAACTACACCAAGATTAATATCTGAAACAATTACTTTAGCAGCTTGCTCAATAAGAAGTAATGCTGCACTTCATTCTACACCCAAACCAGTACCTGTAATTGTGGCCATTTTATGATTAAAAAGGCTGACATCATGAAACAGGAAAGAAAATGTCCACCAGACCTTGAGCACAGGCAGGCTAAGTACAAAAATAACGTGATCGAATGTAATTATGGCAAGCTAAAGGGATCATCAGGGCCACATTAGGATTCAAATCTATGAAGATGGCTTATGCCACAATTAAAGGTATTGAAGTCATGCGTGCACTACGTAAAGGATAAGCTTCGTAATTTTATTATGGTCAGCCTCAGGGTGAAGTGTATCTAATCAACAGGGTTTTCGGTCTCTAAGCTTTTTTGAAGCGAATATCATCGACTTAGGTCCCTATTTGCAACAGTGCCTTGCACAATACATTTCCAAAACTTGCTTTTGTCGTTCCAGGTCGTCTTTTTGATCATGACTTGAAACTCTTACATAAGCTGTGTATTTGTTCAGGCGTGATTTTAATCAGATCATAACGTCTGTGATTATTTGGGATTCTTTTAGCAACTAAAACACCGCTTTCATTCCAACGTCTTAAAGTTTGAATGGAAACGCCTAACACTTTAGCTGCTATATTAATATTTACTAGGGCATGTCATCAATTAAGCCATATCATGATTGAGGCAAGGTAGATCGCTGACAGGAAATTTTGAGCCAATTTATCATAGCGTGTAGCAATACCTCGATACTGCTTGAGCTTGGCGAAGAAGTTCTCGATCAGATGTCTTGCCTTATAAAGATGTTGGTCATAATCACGCTGATCAATCGCGTTACTTTTGGACGGCATCACAATCTGACCATTGATCTTATGGATTGGATCAATCAACCGATCCTTGGAATTGTAGGCTTTATCCATGAGCCAAGTCTGACTTAACGATAAGTCCAGCAGCACATCAGCGCCATTTAAGTCATGAACCTGCCCGGCAGTGAGATAAAATCCTGTTGGGTTGCCTAAAGCATCAATACGAGCATGAATTTTGGTACTTAAGCCACCTTTACTGCGTCCAATCGCCTGTTCTTTTTTTTCCGGCACTGTGTTGATGAGCGCGCACAATGGTTGAATCCAGCATGGCATATTCATTATCACTATTCCTTGCCAGCACTTCAAAAACTTTCTGCCATACGCCTGCTTTAGCCCAACGGCTAAAGCGAGTATGCACGACTCTAAAATCCCCAAAGCGTTCTGGTAAATCTCGCCACGGAATACCTGAACGATACCGATACAATACTGCTTTAACAAATAGCCTGTTGTCTTTGGCAGTTACTCCAACAGTACTCGCTCGTCTGGGCAACAGATCCTTAATCTGTTCCCACTGATCATCTCTTAATGCATAGCGTTTAGTCATGAAAAAATAATGAGGACAGATTAGATTTTCTCAAGCTAATTGATGACAGGCCCTAATCTACTCATAACGATAATATCAGTATAGAAATGCATATATTTCAATTAGTAGTTATTAACCCTTATTTTTGTGAACAGATTAAATGCATCAATCTGGAACTACTTTTAAAATACGATGGTTAACTGTATTAATCAGGATGTAATCGCCATGTACACGAATCCATTGTTGATTTTTCTCAGGTTTGCTAAGTTTCTTATTCATTCTATAATCGAATCTATAGCCTTGACCATAGTAGCGGGATGGTAAAGCTTGTCCTGGTTTCCAGTCGCGGGATGGTTTCAATATCTGATTCTGTACGATCTCACGATGACGTTGCTGAACTTCTTGTCGAATCTCTTGTTGATTACGCTGTGGCATTTGCTGTTGAGTTTCTTGCTGCATCTGTTGCTGATGGCGTTGTTGCATCTGCTGTTGGCTCTGATTTGCAGCAGGAGAATGCATATATGCTTGATTATATGAATTGTTATGTAAACGCTCTTGAGGCGCAGCTATGACTGGTGAGATAAAAATTGCTGTTGAGAAGGTGAAAAAACTGGCTTGTACTAATTTTTTCATTTTATCGCCTTTTTTAGGTGGAGTTGCTTGATATTTTATTAAATTATAGAAATTAATGATTAACCATAAACCTTTTGTTATAACATTGTATCTTGTTTAAGCTTCTTTTCTCCTTTTTATTGAAATGGTTGGAGGGTATTATCGTGTCTAGTACTGCATATTTTATAAAAAATTAATAAAATTCAATAGTGTGTGTAAGATTTCAGTGAAAGTTACTTGAGTCAGGAAGGCTTCCACTTATGCGGTAGTAATTCTTCAATCTGGCTCATTTTCTGTGTCGGCAGTCTTTTCAATACATCGCTCAGATAGGCATAGGCACTGTTGCAAATAGCCGCTGATGGTAAGCTAAATAGTTTTTTAGCTAAAGGTTCAGCATATGAACCCCTTCCATGGTCGGCATTTTCAGGGCGAGATCATTCTTTGGGCTGTACGCTGGTATTGTAAATATGGCATTAGCTATCGTGAACTTTAGGAAATGCTTGCCGAACGTGGTGTGAATGTTGATCACACTGCTATTTCCAGTTGGGTTCAACGTTATGCTCCTGAAATAGAAAAATGCTTACGCTGGTATTGGCGTAATCCTACAGATCTGAGCTCATGGCATATTGATGAAACTTATATAAAAGTGAATGGACGATGGTCTTATCTGTATCGTGCAGTCGATCAACGTGGCTATACCATTGATTTTTATCTTTCTTCTAGACGTAATACCAAATCAGCCTATTGTTTTCTTAAAAAATTTAAATAATGTGAAGAAGTGGAAAATTCCACAAGTGATCAACACGGATAAAGCACCCACATATGGAGGTGATTTATCACGGTTAAAACGGGAAGTAAAATGTAAGCATCCGGTGAAGCCTACTTAAGTCAGGCAGGCTTCCACTTATGCGGCAACAATTCTTCAATCTGGCTCATTTTCTGTGTCGGCAGTCTTTTCAGCACATCACTGAGATAGGCATACGGATCCAGCCCATTCAGTTTTGCTGACTGAATCAGCGTCATAATATTTGCCGCTCGCTGACCACTGCGCAGTGAGCCAGCAAACAGCCAGTTCTTACGTCCTAAAGCCCAGGGACGCATTTGGTTCTCGAGCCAATTATTATCAATCGGCAGATTGCCATCATCCAGATAGTGGCTTAATACAGTCCAACGTTTTAGGCTGTAGTTGATTGCCTTGGCGGTTGCAGAACTTGGTGGCACCTTCATCTGGTGTGCTGTCAACCATTCATGTAACTGCTGCATGATCGGCTGGCTCTCTTGTTGCCTTCGCTGTAGACGATATTCTGCTGTACAGTTGGCTGTTTCTTTTAATTCAGCCTCTATAGCATACAGTTGCTGAATCAGTTGTAATGCATGTTCAGCGATCTGACTTTTCCCGGTCACATGCAGTTCATGAAACTTACGACGCGCATGCGCCATGCAGCCCACCTCAATGACCTGGCCTGATCTAAAGCGTGCTTTATAACCACTATAATCATCACAGACCAGATGACCCTGCCAGCCTTTCAGGAACTCTTCAGCATGCTGACCAGAACGGCTATCTTGAAAGTCATAGATGACTGCCTGAATTGAATTGTACTGTGTCGTCGCATAAGCCCAGACATAACCCTTTTTCGGCTTTTTCTCACCGATCTGCATCACCGTTACTGGCGTTTCATCCGCATGGATCACCTGTTGTTGCAGCAACATCTCTTTCAAGGTATCCACCAAGGGCTCCAGCTCCACACCGCAGCGGCCGACCCAGTCAGCTAAAGTAGATCGAGCCAAGTCAACTCCAGCTCGTTGATAGATCAGGCGCTGACGGTACAGGGGTAAATGATCGGCATATTTGGATACCAGCACATGGCTGAGCAATTCAGGTGTAGCAATGCCTTTATCAATTGCTTGTGCAGGCATTGGTTGCTGAATCAGGGTATCACACTGATCACAGACCCATTTACCACGCACATGTTGTTCCTTATAGAACTGTGCTGGTCTGAAATTCAGTTTTTCACTGATATCTTCGCCGATACGACGCAGCGTGCAACCACAGTGACACTGTGTCGATGTGGGTTCATGCTCAATACGGATCGTTTCCAGGTGATCTGGCAGTGCTCGGCGTTTAGGTTTATTCACCTTGAATTTTTGTATTTGCACAGCAGTCTCACTAGCATTAAGTCGTTCAAGCTCCAGATCAACCGCTGCGATATCTTCTTCGACCGCTTCATCCCACAGATGGATTTGTTTCTGGGTTAAATGTTCATTTTTACAGCCGAATTTATGCCGTTTAAACAGCGCCAGTTCATGCTCATATTTTTGCGTGAGAATGGAGAGATGTTGAACTTTGGCATCTAATTGTTGTTTATCTTCTGCGAGTTGTTGATGCTGCATCGCCAACTGTCTGGTGAATTCCAGCAGTTGTTCATGGGTCAGTTGGTTTAAATCAGGCAGCATATTCATGACCGCAGTATGCCTGAGGTCATGAGAAGAATGAAATAGAACGTTTGGAGAATAGCAGAATGCACGAGCCTAGTTTAGAGCATAGTGACCACCTGCTGCAATCCGATTCTCTGCCAGGGCAGCCCCTGAATTAAGGCCTGTAACTGTTCCGGGCTGATCGCCACGGTTTCACCCTGGTGAACTTTAGCCCAGTGAAATTTACCCTGTTCCAGCCGTCGGGCACACAACCAGACACCCAATCCATCATGCACCAGCACTTTCATGCGATGGCCACGCTTATTACAGAACAGATAGGCGCAATGCGGTTTGATGTAGCCAAAGGCTCTCAGCACCTGAGCCATGGCAGTATCCATACCTGCACGCATGTCCATCGGCTGGGTAGAGAGCCAGATTTCATCGATACGGATCATGTTGCCAGTGCCTTGAGTAGTTCTGCCAAGGCAGACATTTCTGATGCCTGCCATTTCAGCCCGATCTCTCTGCTCGAATCAGGCAAAGTAATGTGAACGTGCAACATTCCTGCAGTAGATGTATTGAATGTTGCAGGGTAAGGCAAGGCAATAAATGCGGGCTTGGGTAGTGCCGGGTTGTGCAGAGTTTGTCTGCCATCAAGAAGGCGAATCCATTTACATACGAGATTTGCATTCAGGCCATACTGCAAAGCGACTGAGGCGATTGAAGTATTGGGTTCTTTACAGGCTTGAACAATACTATTTTTAAATTCAGCACTGTATGTTCTTCGCTTTTTGGAAGCAGATACGGTTGATGCATGGATATTTGTGGTCATAAATTAAGTCCCCACTTATTTTTAAGTGGGGACTAACATAAGGCTAATTAGAGAGATTGGTAAGGAGGTGCTTTGCCGGATACTTACATTACTCCTGCCTTTTATGAAGGTGAAAAGCACTGCTTTGTAGATGGAGGGATTCTATTTTTGAGGAGGTTTTAAATTCCTCATTTAATAGAGAGAATGTACTTTTAAATCAACTGGATTAAAACTGCGGTTTAACCACTACTAAAATCACTACTGCGAGTAAAATAATCGTTGGCATTTCATTAAAGAAACGCCAAAACTTATGTGATTTGTAATGCGGGTTTTCCATCAGTTTTTTACGGTAATAACCACAAACAAAATGGTAAATCACCAGTAAGCCCACTAATCCAACTTTCAGGTAAAACCAGAGTGCTTCATGGTAATGCCGAGTTGCATCACCCCAATCCACTAAAAAATGCGCTGTGATGAGAGTGGCAAGCATTGACGGCCACATGATGCCACGGTACAACTTGCGTTCCATAATTTGGAAACGCTGATGACTCGTGCCATCTTCACTCATCGCATGATAAACATATAAACGTGGCAGGTAGAACAATGCCGCGAACCAACAAACGACTGCAATAATATGTAATGCTTTTACCCACAAGAAAGCATCAGAAGGAGCATCCATCCATTCACCCTTTTAAAGGGCAGTGTGGCAGAAGTTGATCATCCATGGCTGAATGATCAACACTTCTTAGCTTAGCCTTCCTATTTTTTGAAAACAAGAAGACAGGCATTTACACCGCCAAAACCGAAACTGTTACTCATCACAGTATTCAATTTTGCATCACGTTTTTCAAGTACGATATCAAATCGTTTTGCGCCTTCATCCAGTTCAGTCACGTTGATGTTTGGTGCAATAAAGTCATTTTTTCATCATCAATACTGAATAAATCACTCATATAGGCATACGATACGGATACAGTCCATTCAGTTTCGCTGACTGTAAGCGTCATGTGTTCACAGCTCATTAGCCATTGCGTAGTGATCCTGAAAACAGCCAGTTTTTACGTCCCATGCATGGGTATTTGTAGTCATGAATTAAGTCCCCATTTATTTTTAAGTGGGAACTTAATTAAGGCTTATCGGATAGCTTGGTAAAGAGTGTTCACTAGAGAGGTTGCTACAATCCTTTTTGGGGAAAGAATTAGTTCATTAGAAAGTGATGATTCAGTGGAATGAGCTTAGATAGTGGCAGTCCGAACCGATTAGGTATCTAAATTAGGAAGGAATTGTTTTATATAATACTTAAAAATAGATTATATTATTCTTAATTAAATAAGATAAGCAAAATACAGATGCAAACATTTTTATTAGGAAAGAGGGCTCTTTCCGTTCTTGTAGTGCTTATTACATTAATCTTATTTTTGGTTTATGTCCTATTGCGTACAGGACCTTTTGCACCAGTCAAGGTCAGTCTGACACAGGTTAAGTATAAATCTATTCAGCCTAGTCTGTTTGGTATAGCGACTGTTGAAGCTCGTCATAATTACAAAATTGGTCCCACAGCGGCAGGTCGTCTTAAAAACCTTCAAGTCGATATTGGCGATGCTGTACAAACTGGACAGCTCTTGGGAGAAATGGATCCAGTCGATTTGGAAGAAAAAACACTTGCACAACGTGCCATTATCCAAAAAATCATCTCTCAGCAACAAGATATTCAAATTCGTCAAAAGTTTGCACAGCAACAAGTTCAACGCTATCAGCAACTCACCAAAATCAATGCCACCAGTCAAGAGTCACTCGCGATTAAGCAGCAGGAGCTTGATCTCGCTACAACAGCACTTGGCTCAATGCAACAAGAACTTAATAAAGCTCGTGCAGACCTCAATACACTACAAGCCCAGCGCGACAATTTAAATTTAATGGCAACAGCACCAGGTATAGTCACAGCCCGTTATGCAGAACCTGGCTCTACTGTAGTTGCAGGGCAAACCGTATTGGAAATTGTAGACCCGAAGTCTATTTGGTTGAATACACGCTTCGATCAATCTAGTGCGATTGGCTTAGCCTCAGGTTTACCTGCACAAATTCATTTACGTTCGCGTCAAAGTAACACGCTTTCAGGTCAAGTCTTATGGGTAGAGCCTCGTGCAGATGTTATTACCGAAGAAATCTTAGCCAAAGTAGTCTTTAGTCAACAACCTAACCCTCTACCCCCTTTAGGTGAATTAGCAGAAGTGACAATTAAATTAGCACCACTGTCTCGCAGCCTTGCTATTCCAAATGCTGCTATTCACCGCATCAATAACCAAGTCGGTGTCTGGAAAGTGACAGATCAAAAACTACAATTTATTGAAATTAAACTAGGTCGCTCTAATTTAGAGGGTGATGTTCAAGTACTCGATGGTCTATCAGAAAATGATCAAATCATTTTATATAGTGAAAAACCACTTAATGCGAAAAACCGTTTGCGTATTGTAAAAAATCTTGCAGGAACATCTGAATGATTAGCTTAGCCGGTCGGGATATATTCCATTCATGGGGTAAGTTTGTTTTTACTGGTTTTGGACTTGGCTTGTTGATCGGCGTGACTCTAATTATGGCGGGTGTCTACCGTGGTATGGTGGATGATGCCAAGGCTTTATTAAATAATAGCGGTGCAGATTTATGGGTGGTACAACAAGATACGCTTGGTCCATATGCTGAACCTTCTAGTGTGCGTGATGATTTATATCGTAGTATCAGGAACATACCTGGTGTGGCACATGCCTCAAATATTACTTATCTGACCACACAAGTTCATTATAAAGATAAAGATATCCGTGCGATGGTGGTTGGAATCCATACAGGTGAACATGCCTGGAATAATTTAGGCTGGCCACCTTACCTTTTAGCGGGACGTCAATTGACTCGGGGGCACTATGAAGCTGTTGTAGACATCACTTCAGGACTTAAATTAGGTGATCGCATCAAAATCCGTCGTAATTATTTTACTGTAGTAGGATTGACTCGACGAATGGTGTCATCAGGTGGTGACCCGATGATTTTTATTCCGCTTAAAGATGCACAACAAGCCCAATTTCAAAAAGATAATGCGGCAATTTTACAAGACCGCCGACGTACCGCACAAAATCCGATTTACAATCGTCCTGCGTATCCAGATTTATTAGACAGTGTTCTGAGTGCTCAAACCAGCAATCGTTATGTAAATGCAATTTTAGTCCGTCTTAAAACTGGTACTTCCGCAGAAGATACTGCTGAACACATCCAACGTTGGCAGCAACTGACTGTCTACACGCGTCTTCAAATGGAACATATTTTAATTAGCAAGATGATTGCAACATCAGCAAGGCAGATTGCGATGTTTTTAGTAATTTTGGCTTTGGTGAGCGCGGCAATTGTGGCATTTATTATTTATACCCTAACCATGGATAAAATTCGAGAAATTGCAGTTCTGAAACTAATTGGAACACGCAACCGAACGATTGCCTGGATGATCTTACAGCAAGCGCTCGCACTTGGTCTAATTGGATTTACTATAGGTAAAATCACTTCAACCTTTGCTGCGCCATATTTTCCAAAGTATGTATTATTGATTCCTCAGGATTCTATTCTTGGATTTATTGCTGTGATGTTGATTTGTATGTTGGCAAGTCTAGTAGCTATTCGTATGGCATTACGTATTGATCCAGCCGAAGCAATTGGAGGATAACACATGACCCACGGAATTTTAATTGAGGGTTTAAAAAAACGTTTTGGGCAAGGTGATAATGCTTTTTATGCATTAAAAGATGTCAATATGTGGGTGGATCCAGGAGAAGTTGTTGGACTGATTGGTCCGTCAGGTTCAGGTAAAAGTACCTTATTAAAATGTTTAGGCGCTGTGATTGATCCCACTGAAGGACGTATGACTTTAGGGAGTGAAGTGATTTTTGATCAACACTGGTTGGTAAAAGATTTAAGTGCATTGCGACGTGACAAAATTGGTTTTATGTTCCAAACACCTTATTTGATTCCTTTTTTGAATGTTTTAGATAATGTTGCGCTATTACCTATGCTTGCAGGTGTTCCTAATGACACTGCACGTGCAAGTGCTTTAGAAATTTTGACTGCTTTAGATGTTCAGCATCGTGTTCATGCCATGCCTGGGCAATTATCAGGTGGTGAACAACAACGTGTAGCTATTGCACGCGGCTTGATTAATAAGCCACCTGTCATTTTGGCAGATGAGCCAACGGCACCTTTAGACAGCGTTCGTGCCATGACTGTAATTCGTTTGTTGCACGAAATGGCGGAAAAATTTCAAACAGCAATTATTGTTGTTACACATGACGATAAAATTATTCCGACTTTCCAGCGACTGTATCATATTCGTGAGGGAATAACGTATGAAGAAAAAGGAGAGGGTCGTAGTTTCTAAAAGCTTAGAAATTTAAAGTATTTTATCTAGTTGATAGATTTAGATTAATAGCTTAATTTTTTCAATAAGCTGAATAAATTTTCTTTTTATTGCGTTGTTTTAAGTGGTATTCATCTGCTTTGGATAAACGAATAGTTTTCATATTCTTACGATGATATGTAATTAAACCAAATGTCTTGATTCCTCGAATTTGATTTTTAATTCTTGACTGATATATCCACGAACAGCATAGAGTTTTGTTTTTAAGCCTTCTACCAAATGCTCAATCATTTTAATGTCTGCTGTATGTTCATTAGATAAAGCTGTACTGACAATTTTGCCTGACTGACTCATGATTAAATGCAGCTTACAGCCAAAGAACCAGTCCATTGAGCTTTTACCGTGTGTTGCAATGGTAGATATTTATACCGTTGAATACGCTGATTTTTGCCTACAGGCAGCGTAGTCGATTGATCCATAAATAAAATTGCTCTGATAATCTTTCATCAAGGCAAAATGTAAAGCATACAGTGCCAATCGATGTGCTCTAATGAGATAAACTATCCGTTGTTAACAAGGTAAATATCTAAAGAGTTGACCGTGATTTTGCTTTAATGAAAAGAATAAAACTTTGAGATTATGGAAATACGAAAATTTATACTAAATGGCAATAAACACGATTTACGAAACTTTTAATTGAGAGGATCGTATTTTAAAAATTGCCAATAAGTTACTTCGATTTTTGAAAAAAGTCATCAATCATGCAGAAGAAATATGTAAAATCAAACATGGTCGCTGAAAGCGTAGGTTGTGTGGTAACTCCCTAATAGTATGTAGCCACCTTTTTTTTCAAGCCAATTTCTTATCCACAATTCAGGTTATATTGATTTAAAAAGAGTATAAATCCTATGAAATTTATTAAAAACTTGTGCTTGTCTTTTCTGCTGTTTTTTTCAAGTTTATCGATTGCAGTAGCAGAAACAACAAAAGATCCATTATTTGTATTGCTTACCAGTAATGATGCTCATCGTACAAAGATGGCCATCGGCATGAGTAATAATCAATTCCAAAAAGGGCATCCCTTGACTGTATATTTAGTCGATCAAGGGGTTATGCTTGCTTCTAGCCGCTTCGAACATAGATATGCAGAGCATCAGGCCATGCTGAAAAATATAATGGTCAATGGTGGACAAGTCTTTATCTGTAAAATGTGTATGGATCAATATGGTGTTAAAGAGGGTGATCTTATCAAAGGTTTAAAATATGCGAATCCTGATGATATGGGGGAAGCAATTTTTCAACCTGGTACCAAAACTCTATCATGGTGATTTAATCAGATTCCTTATAACAAAGTATAATAAAACCTATTAAATCCACGTGACGTTACTCAGAGAACTATAAAGCTACAGCCGTGAAATTTCAGGGCTGTAGCTTTATAGAAATACCACAACTTTTCGCAACAAGAATAGCATTCAGTATTCCTGCTAATAGCTCAGGAAGAGAAGAATTTCATTTGGATGGTCTGCTTTTAGATGAAATATGCATTTTCAATTGCTTAACCATTAAATAAAAAGTTGACAATGAGATACCCCAATGTATCGCTTTGAACTAAGGATCAGAACGAAGATTGTTTTTTGATTTATGAAAGAAGTTTAATAATATTAGACAATAATGAGAATACTTATTATATTATAAATATATAAACTATATTGATATCTACTTCAAAAGGATATTATGAAAACCCCAAACCAGCTAATAGCTGAAACTAAAAATAAGGTTATTGAAATAAAAGTCGAGAAGCTCTACGAGAAATATTTAGAATATCCTGACTTAATTTTAATAGACGTTCGTGAACCTGAAGAATACAAAACTGTAGCTATTGATCGAGCTGTAAATTTTCCACGAGGGATGCTGGAAATGAAAATAGCCCAACATCCCCTAGTGAATCACCATTGCGAAATTGAACATTCTTTACAGGAACTATCAGAAAAAGATATTTATTTAATCTGTGGTACAGGAGCTCGTTCAGCTCTATCAATTCAAGCACTTCAAAATATGGGATTTGAAAAACTTTATTCTGTAGAAGGTGGTATGCAAGCTTGGATTGATGCAGGTTATCCAACCATTTCTTATTTAAATTAATTCCCCCCCCTAAGGAGACTGTAAATGTCTAACCTAGATGAAGTTGTAACATTTCCACAATTAAATAAGCCAGCACCAAATTTCAATGCCAAAACTACTCATGGTATGAAAAGTTTAGAAGATTACAAGGGAAAATGGTTAGTTCTTTTCTCACATCCAGCTGACTTTACACCTGTTTGTACTACTGAATTTATGGGTTTTGCAACTCGCGCTGAGCAATTCGCTGAACTGAACTGTGAACTATTAGGTTTATCAATTGATAGTGTACATTCACATATTGCTTGGGCACGTAGTATTGAAGAAAATTTTGGCATTAAAATCCCATTCCCAATTATTGCCGATCTTTCAATGGAAGTTGCCAAAGCTTATGGCATGATCCAACCAGGTGCTAGTGATACAGCAGCTGTTCGTGCGACTTTTATTATCGATCCTGAAGGTATCTTACGTGCAATGGTTTATTACCCTATGAGTAATGGACGTAGTATTGATGAGTTTCTTCGTGTACTTAAAGCGTTACAGACTTCTGATGAATACAAAGTTGCTACACCTGAAAATTGGCAACCGGGCCAAGAAGTGATTGTGCCACCACCAGTAACAATGGAAGCTGCTGATACACGTAAATCTGAAGGCTACAACTATGTAGATTGGTACTATAGCACTAAATCACTATAATTTGAAATTAGTTCTTTACTTCAAATTGTAGTAATAAAAATATGAGGCAGTTAGCCTCATATTTTTATTTATCATCTGACAAAATTTATTCTAAAAGACTTCTTAACATCCATGCAGTTTTCTCATGAATATCTAATCGTTGTGTGAGTACATCTGCTGTTGGCTGGTCATTCGCCTCATCCACAACATCAAATATACTTCTTGCAGTTCTCGCAACCGCTTCATGTGCATTAACCAGTAACTGAATCATTTCATTTGCTTTAGGAACACTCTCGACTTCCTTGATTGAAGCTAATTTTATAAATTGCTTATAAGTACCTGGTGCAGGAAAACCTAAAGCACGGATACGCTCAGCAATTACATCTAGTGCATTCCACTGTTCAGTATATTGGTCCATGAACATGTTGTGCAGGCTGTTAAACTGAATAGCCACCAAAATTCTAGACACACATAACCATCTTTTGATGGGCCTTTTCATAATCTAATGGAGAACGCTGACCATTGGAACCATGTCTGCGTTTTGAATTGTAGAACATCTCAATATATTCAAAAATATCCGATCTGGCTTCAGTTCTTGATGCATAGATTTTCTTCTTAATTCGTTCCCGCTTTAATAGCTGAAAGAAGCTTTCTGCAACAGCATTGTCATGGCAATTCCCTCTACGACTCATACTACTTTCAAGATTATGATGCTTGAGAAATGTCTGCCATTCATGGCTGGTGTATTGGCTGCCTTGGTCAGAATGGATTAGGACTTTGTTCTTTGGGTTTCTTCGCCATAAAGCCATCAATAATGCATCTAAAACCAGGTCTGTCGTGATTCTGGATTTCATCGACCAGCCAACAACAAGACGTGAAAACAGGTCAATCACAACTGCGAGATATAGCCACCCTTCATGAGTACGGATATAGGTAATATCTGTCACCCATATTTGGTTGGGATAAGTTGGATTAAATTGGCGGTCTAAAGTGTTTGCGGCAACGATAGCTGGATTACCAGCGTGAGCTCTAGGTTTACGATAGCCACGCTGTGATTTGAGACCATTCGCCTTCATGAGCCGATGTACTCGATTAATCCCGCAACTTTCACCAACATCTTTTAAATCACAGTGAATCTTGCGATAGCCGTAGATACCACCAGATTCCAGCCAGAACTGTTTAATCAATCCTGAAAGCTGTTGCCGTTTCCTCGCAGTTTTACTGGTGGGTTGCTTTAACCATGCGTAATAACCACTGTGATGAACATCCAGAGCTGAACATAAACGACGGACAGGCCATATGTGCTGATTGTCCTGAATAAAGGCGTACCTCATTTGGACTGGCTTGCGAAGTACACCGCGGCCTTTTTTAATATGTCTCTTTCTTCAGTGACCCTTTGCAGCTCTTTTTTTAACTTTGCCAATTCTGCACTTGGATCAGTAGATTCTGTTGTCTTGGGTTGCTGTGGATCATAACGTTTAATCCAGGCATATAAACTATGTGTGGTGGTTCCTAAACGTGCAGCAACTTCGGCCACACTATGACCTTTCTCAGTGACTTGTTTTACTGCTTCAATTTTGAATTCTTCAGGGTATCGTTTACTGCTCATAAGCACCTCGTTAATTAGTCATTTTATCTAACTAAAAGGTGTCTACAAAATTAGTGGCTATTCAAACCCAAGCAAAGCTACATGTTGATTAAATATCCATTTCGTTTGTGCTTTGTTAGGTCTTTTTTCTATGGTTTAGATATGGAACTTCGGTTTAAGATCATCAGTTTATGATCTTAATGTGGAAATGGGGGCAAAATAAAACAGCAGACCTTAGCTATTTTATTTGAACTTGACAGTTATGTCTTGATCTATTAACTGGTTGATTATTATTCATCATGCACTTTTATATTTCAGCGACCTTGTTAAAATTTGCGCACTTGATTAGGTGGCGGTGCGGTAAGTGTTTGAGAAATTAGCTGAACAAAGTTTAAAAATGATGGGCTGGGAAATCGATAACCATTGGCCCCTTGATTTGGATCAGTGCGTCATGATTGCTGCACCGCACACCAGCAACTGGGATGCCTTATATGCACGTCTGGCACTCAAGGCCTTAGGGGTCAACGTTCGTATTACCATTAAAGACAGCTATATGAAATTTCCTTTTGGTCCATTTGTACGCGCAATGGGCGGAATCGGAATTGACCGTACAGCGAAAAAAGAGGGTGAGCCACGACCAAGTATGGTTCAGGTGATGTCGGGTTTATTTAAAACCCATCCAAAACTGGTGATGTTGGTCACACCGGAAGCAACGCGTGCCAAACAGGAACAATGGAAGACCGGTTTCTACCATGTGGCAGTCAATGCAGGCGTACCCATTGCATTGGCTTATATGGATTATGCCAAGAAGAAAACCGGGGTGGGTAAAATTGTTTATCCTAGTGGTGATTATGAAAAAGATATGGCTGAAATTATGGCTTTTTATGCACAAATTCAGGCTAAATTTCCAGAACAGTTTAGCGTGGATACACGTTATTATCATGAAACCTAAGTGAAAACATACGATTTCCCTGACTGATCTTCAAGCGAAGCCAAGAGATGCAGATGGCAAAATCTTGGCTCTATGCACATGATGGATCAGTCAATGTGAAATTCAATTTTCGCTTAAAAAATTATTGATTTTGTGCCGGGTTAATCCCGCCTAAATGTTGGCAAGCTTCCTGATAAATATAATATTGTTCCTCGATTACTTCTGTTAATGGCACCTTAAATAACTCCTCTCCATCTTTATAGCTTTGTACATAAGATTCGGCTTTCTGGCGGCTAGAAGCGAGTGCCTGTTCATGATAGGAGGTAATCGAAGTATGCGCCATTTGTGCGGTTTCAATTCTATTGCACTGAAAATTTGCCAGCATTTTTTCTGCATGTTTCAGCTCATGAGAGGTGGTCAGAGAACAGCCAGAGAGAAGAATCATTCCTGCTAATAAAATCAAGGTTTTCATTTCTAGGAAAATGGATGATGGGGTTAGGTTATTGTATAAAGTTTTCCTGCCGATATATTTGATCTGCCCGACTGATTGGGTGTTTTTTGTTTAAGTGAGATTTATTGTAATTTTGACCGATTGTTATAGATAAGTAAGGTTGCAATATCTCAACATATAAATCTGATTTTTTGGGGAGGTAGACACTACTCTTTAGAGCAGTGTATTGAAAATCAGGAAACAGCCAGAAGTAAATAAAAGGCTTAAAACTGTATGTTTAAATTGCGTTTCCGAAATTTTATAAAATAATTTTGCCCCTAAAATGGCGGGCAAACTGACACTGATCAGCAAAATTGTCATATAAGGCCAGAGCTGTATGTCAAGCGTGCCTTGCAGTAAATAGGCCACTAAGGTAAACAGCTGAATGCCAAAATTAAAATGTCGTAAAACGTAACGTTGTTGCTGTTTGGGAAGATTTTTCAGCATGACCCAGGCAGAAGGCAACGAACCGCAAAAACCGCCTAAACCACCCAGAATTCCGCCCAAAAATCCAACCAGGCTGTCTGCCAGTTTTCCGGATTGTTGCAGCCGTGGAAATGCCGGATTGAAAAACATCACCGGACACCATAACATCAAAAATAAGCCTAAAACCACTTTAAAGGCTTCGGGCTGAATAATATGCAGCAGATATGTGCCCAAAGGTACGCCAATCAGCCCGGCAATTAAATAAGGCAGTACCAGTGCTTTATTTAGATGTGGATGCTTCTGTTCATTGAACAATGAAATGATATGGCTCCACACCGAAGCAAAAACTACCAGGGGCGCAGCAATTTGCGGGGGGAGGACCCACACCCAGAATGACATGGCAATGAGGGCAAAGGCAAAGCCAGTCAGTCCCTGTACAAAACCTGCGACCATTGCCCCAACAATAAATAACAACCAAGTCATAGCGATCTGTACAGATGAAAAATCGGTAGTATTCAAAAGATCAGTCAAAAAGCCAAGCATATGTTTAGCAGGATTTATGCAAACATAATGAGAACTTTGTATAAAACCGCTTCAGCATTCAGGACAGAAATTCTTCCTGTGAATAAAAAAGACATAAATGACTACAAAATTTCACATAGACTCCCATCGCTCTTCATTAAAGCATTGAATACTGAAGTCACGCCGTAAAGAGGTGATGAAGATGATGAAAAAAGTGATCTTACTTTCTGTATTGGCAGTGTCATTAACTGGTTGTGTCCTGGATCCTTATGATGACGATTATGGTGGTCATCGAGACCGTAACGGACATTATGACCGACACCATCATGGTGACCGTGACTGGAACAATAAAGACCGTCCGGACTGGGATCATGATAGAAATGACCGAGACTGGCGTTATGGTCGTTAACTAATCTATCACCGATCTGAAATTGACTGACTACATTAAACAAAAAAGGATTCCATTCAGGAATCCTTTTTTTGATACAGTCCTGCACGGACTGTTCCCGCCTTGCTTTGTTTAATCTGTTGCCAAGAAGCGGGGAGTTTAAGCTGATTTAACTCGCGATCGGCCTCCACATAGATAAAGGCGCGGTCTTTAATCAGCGGGTCAGCAAGCTGGGCCAGTTCTTCCCATAAATCCAGACTATAAGGCGGATCTAAAAAAACCAGATCAAAAGACTGTTTTAAGGTAGGTAAGGTTTGCTGTGCCGTGGCAACTTTGAGTTTGGCATGTTGGCTGGTCACTTTCAGCAACTGCAAATTATCGGTTAAAAAAGCAGCTTGGGTGCGATTCGGTTCAATCATTACCACCTGTGCTGCACCGCGGGATAAAGCTTCAAAACTTAAGGCTCCTGAGCCGGCACAGATATCGAGAACCTGTGCATTTTGAATATCCCACATCAGCCAGTTAAACAAAGTCTCACGAACACGGTCGGGTGTAGGGCGTAAACCTTCAACACTGGCAAAAGGAAGCTGACGGCGTTTCCATTCACCGCCAATAATACGGAGTTGATTTTTCATAGATCAGTCACCTTCAACTTCTGCGGGGTGTGCGCCTGATGCGGCTTGAGTAGCGTGCTGTGTCGCTGCTGCTGTTGTATTGGTCTGAACATTGGTCGCCGTGTCCACTGGTGCTGTGCCACTTGGCAATTCACCCGGTTTGATGCCTGCGGTCATGAGGCCGCCACTAATTTGATGGCCCGCAGGACGGATCGGATTCTTTTTACGGGTGTATAACCAATAGTCAAACAGAGGACGAGCCAGTTGCGCGGCCGAACCACCGTGTTTACCATTTTCCCAAACAATCGCAACCGCAATCTCAGGATTTTCAGCCGGGGCAAAACCAATAAATAAACCATGGTCAAGCTGACGTTCACTTAATAATGCTTCGTTGTATTTTTTACCTTGGGCAATACTTTTGACCTGTGCAGTCCCGGTTTTCCCTGCAATATGATACAGCGGGGTACGAATACCACGACCTGTACCGGTCTCGATAACATCAATCATGGCATCGCGCATTTTAATCCAGTCTTCAGGTTTGCCGTTAAACTGAATTTTACCATCTGGTGCATTACGCATTTTAAAAGGTTTGGCGCCGTGACTTTCACGCAGTACATGCGGGGTAATATGCGCACCTTGGTTTGCAGTAATTGCAGTAGCCATAGCCAGTTGCAGCGGCGTCGCAGTAAAGGCACCTTGTCCGATACTGACGGAAATGGTTTCACCTTTTAGCCATTTGCTCTTACGGGTCCGCATTTTCCAGTCCGGGTTCGGATACAAACCGGTACTTTCACTCGGTAAATCGACGCCAGTTTTTTCACTAAAGCCAAATTGGCGCATCCAGGCATTCATTTTTTCAATGCCCATGCGGTAGGCCAAAATATAATAATAGGTATCACAAGAAACCACTTGAGCTTTATGCAGATTGACCGTGCCATGACCTGATTTGCGCCAATCGCGGAATTTATGCGAATCGCCGGGTAAAGAAAAATACCCTGGGTCTGAAATGGCGGTGTTCCAATCCACGATATTGTAATGCAGCCCACCTAAACCAAACATCGGTTTAATGGTTGAACCTGGAGGATAGGCACCTTGTACAGCACGGTTATACAGCGGCTGGTCAAGATTGTCACGTAGTGCACTATAGTCGGTATTGCTAATTCCGGTCACAAATAAATTCGGGTTAAAACTTGGACTGGAAACCAGGGCCAGAATTTCTCCTGTTTTCGGATTCAGCGCCACAATGGCACCGCGACGACCCGCCAGTTGCTCGGTTGCTGTGACCTGCAAGCCATAGTCAATTGAAAGGTACAAGTCATTTCCGCGTACCGGCTCTTTACGACCTAAATTACGTAATACGTTACCGTGAGCATCAGCCTCGACAGATTCATTGCCGGGCAAGCCATGCAACAGATCTTCATAAGATTTCTCCACCCCAATTTTCCCAATCAGGTTGGTGCCGGCATATAAGTCTTTGTCAATCGACTTCAATTCTTTGTCGTTAATACGACCTACATAACCAATCACGTGCGCAAACAGCTCACCATGCGGATAGTAGCGCGTCATTTGGGTTTCAATATTGACCCCGGGAAACTCAAACTTGACTTCGCTAAATTTAGCAATATCGGTTTCGGTTAAATTTAATTTTAATGATACGCGTTCGGTTTTTTTAGCGGTCTTGATGCGGCTGCTAAAGCGGTCAATATCTTCTTGTGTCAGGCTTAAAATCGGAGTCAGACGCTTTACGGTATCTTCAATATCTTTTACATCAGCCCGAGACATCGTTGCAGAAAATACCGGATAATTATCTGCCAGTAAAATACCGTTACGGTCATAGATATAGCCACGTGCAGGTGCCAAAGGCTGTAGCCTGATCCGGTTCTGGTCTGAAGCGGTTGAAAACTCATTATAATGCGCGATTTGCAGATAGGCATAACGGGCAACAAGCAGGAGCAGAAAAAAAGCCACAATCCCGATGGAGATAAAAACCCGATTGCGATAAATGCGCTTTTCTTGCTGAACATTTTTTAAAGGAAAGAGCTGCTTCATACGCGATCGACTTACATACAGGGGAGTGAAAAATCTGGTGGCACATTCTAACGCAAGTCAGCATTTTTTGATATTTGTTCTGGCGAACTGTTAGGCGGGTTTAGTTTAAACTTTGACTTTACAGACATTAAAATTGTAAAGTGCAGTATATAAGAGTTCTGATAATTCTGCTAAAGTCAAAATTCAAAAAAAGGACTGTACTAAAAAATAAAATTTAGGGACAACGATGAAAATAATCACAAAAGTGTATCCTTTGCTGGCTTTTTTTGCGCTGGTAAATATTGCTCATGCACAAGACCATTCATATTTACCTGAAGCGAAATTGACATCAGACAGTGCTAAAACATGGAATATCGGGGCTGGATTTACCAAAAAGCTTCTTCATCTGAATGCAGAATGGGTCAATCCTTATGGCATCGCCTATGCAAAAGCGGGTGTATTTTATAATGATGACTATAATGCCGGTGCTCAGGTCGGGTTTCGTTATCCTTATTACCTGACCGGAAAAGATAAAAACGGTTACTACCTGGGTGTCTATGCAGGGCATCTGGAAAGTAAACACATCAACAATGAATATGAAGCAAGACTGGGTGCGGGTATAGATTTAGCCTATGTATTGCTCAGTAAAGAACGGATTAGCAGTTTTAGTATCGGGATTGGTGCTGGCGAAGAGATGACGGATCAGAAGGGTAATGTGGTTGCAGAGACAGAACCCATGCTACAATTTTCCTATACTCTAAGTGTCGGTTTATAGTGAAAATAGTGAGCTTTTATAATTAAGTATTTTGTGATTAAAAAATTAAATATGGAAATCGTGCATGTTTGAGTACGTCAACGAATTGTGGCAAACCTTCTTGAATCGCCCTGATTTCTGGGCAGTACTTAGCATCATTCCTGTGACAGCTTTTGTAACTTGGGCACATGTGTGGATGGCACTGAAAATGGTGTTTTACCCCCTGACGTTTTGGGGATTCCACTTAGGGCCGCTCCCTGTCGGCTGGCAGGGGATTGTGCCACGTAAAGCCGGTCGCATTTCAGGAATTATCACAGATAATACCTTGTCGAAATTGGGTTCTTTACGTGAATTTCTGGATGCCATGGATCCGGAAGATATGGCACGGATTATCGGTGAGCAGGTCGGTTTTGAACTGGAACATCTGATTGATGAAATGATGATCGACCGTAATGCGGTACTTTGGGAAAACTTACCCTATTCAATTAAGCGCCGTATCTATTCGCAAGCGCATAAACAGCTGCCAGGTATTTTAAGAGAATTAGTGACTGAGCTGACCATGAACGTCGAGTCACTTGTGGATATGCGTGAAATGGTGGTGCGCCAAATGGAAGGTGATCGCCGTTTAATGGTGAACATGTTCCTGAAAGTGGGACGTAAAGAAATCAACTTTATCTGGCATATCAGTGCATTAATTGGAATGTTCTTCGGTATATTCCAGATGATTGTCTGGTTTGTGGTGCCTTGGCACTGGACGGTTCCTTTCTGGGCAGCGGTGTGGGGTTTCCTGACCAACTGGATTGCCATCTGGATGGTGTTTAATCCGCTGGAACCGCATTATATCCGCTATCCACAGTTTTTTGCGCGTACAGAAAGTCGCACGTTCCCGTGGATCAAACCGGTGATTCCACATATTGGCACCTATAATATCCAGGGTGCATTTATGAAACGTCAGGATGAGGTTTCCGATGTTTTTGCCCAAGTAGTCACAGAAGACTTAATTACGTTAAAATCCATTATGACTGAGATGATGTATGGTGGGAAGAAAGATAAAACTCGCCGTATCGTCAAACGCCATATTAACGAAATTATGGAAACTCCGATTGTTCGAACCTCTTTGCAGCTGTCTTTAGGGCCAAAAGAGTATGCAAAACTCAAGACGGACTTGATCGATCGCTCGATTGAAATTACGATGGTGCCTGTATGCGACCCGGCCTTTAATGCGAGCCGTGCACAGAAAATCTATCAAATGTTTAGAGACCGTATTCGCGAGTTGACGCCAAGAGAGTTTCAGAATTTATTACGTCCTGCCTTTCAGGAAGATGAATGGATTCTGATTGTCTTGGGTGGCGTAACCGGATTTATCGCGGGTACAATACATTTGTTTGTGGCTTTCTTATAATTAGATGCTGGACTACATGACGAATAAAGAGATTCGTTATGCAAACGCATCACATATATTTGTTAAATGAGGATGTTTTTTTATGCGCATTATATTACTCGGACCACCTGGAGCAGGTAAAGGTACACAGGCTCAGTTGATCTGTAAGCGCTACAATGTCCCACAAATTTCAACCGGTGATATGCTCCGTGCTGCAATTCGTGAAGGTACTGAATTAGGTCTTAAAGCTAAAAGCGTGATGGAAAGTGGCGGTCTGGTATCAGACGAGCTTATCATCGGTCTGGTTAAAGAACGTATTGCTCAACCTGATTGTGTAAACGGTTGCATTTTTGATGGTTTCCCTCGCACTATTCCTCAAGCAGAAGCTTTGGAAAAAGAAGGCATCAACATTGATCACGTGATTGAAATTGATGTTCCAGACGAAGAAATCGTAAAACGTCTTTCTGGTCGCCGTCAGCACCCGGCTTCTGGCCGTGTTTATCATGTAGTTTACAATCCGCCTAAGGTGGAAGGTAAAGATGATGAAACGGGTGAAGAACTGGTTCAACGTCCTGATGACCAGGAAGAAACCATCCGTAAACGTTTAGGTTCTTATCACACTGAAACTGAACAATTGGTAGGTTTCTACCAAGGTCGCGCAGCATCAGGTGAAAATGCACCGACTTATGACAAGTTAAACGGTCTGCGTCCAATTGAAGAAGTTCAAACTGATTTGTTTGCCATTCTAGATCAATCAAAATAATCGTATTTCGATGATTTTGACAATCGAAGAGCCCTAAGTCATATTAGGGCTCTTTTTATTACGCTCTCAAAAAGGACAATGCTGTGAAGTTTGCTGTATTAGGGTTAATGGTCGTATTTCTGGCAGTATTGTTTGCTTTGTTCTATGTCAGTTTCAAGATGCTGAAAAAAGTACGTCAGCAAGAGCGTAGCGAAAATGCTGGCAAGGTGCCTGTGCGTCGGCTGCATCCCAAGTTACAGGCAGAACTCGAACAAAAACGCCAGCAAGAGCAGGCAGAACAAAATAAAAAATAATGGCTTTTAAACGGAGCACATCACCTGGCTGAACTCATCTCACTTATGATTCAGCTTCAATGTTCTTGACAGGAATCGCACGGCCAGCACCAAATTCAAAACGATCTGGCCAGTTGCACACATCACACACCACACATTCATGACATTTGGGCTTGCGTGCAATACAGGTATAACGACCGTGTAAAATCAGCCAATGATGGGCATCGACTATAAATTCCTTGGGAATGACTTTGACCAGCCGGTGTTCAACTTCAAGCACATTTTTGCCAATAGCCAGACCGGTACGATTACCTAAACGGAAAATATGCGTATCGACCGCCATGGTCGGATGGCCAAAAGCGGTATTCAGCACCACATTGGCAGTTTTACGCCCTACACCCGGTAATGCTTCCAGATCAGCCCGATTGTTAGGCACTACACTGTTGTGTTTTTCCATCAGTAGCTTGCAGGTTTTAATTACATTTTCGGCTTTTGCATTATATAAACCGATGGTCTTGATGTATTCTTTTAAGCCCTCCACGCCTAAAGCATAAATGGCTTCCGGGGTATTGGCCACTGGAAACAGCTTGTCGGTGGCTTTGTTGACACTGACATCGGTGGCTTGAGCCGAAAGCGTCACGGCCACCAAAAGTTCAAAAGGAGTGCTGTAATTCAGTTCGGTTTTAGGGCTAGGTCTTTGTTCACGTAAGCGTTCAAAAAAAATCTGAACCTGCTTTCTGGTCATGTTTTTAACTGCCATCATGAAGCTCCCAGAACAATCAGCTGCTGTTGCAAATCATTCAGCAGGTCACGTTTCTTAAGGTCTTCAAGAACACTGAGCTGTTTTTCTAATTTTTTGATTTGGGTGCGAATTTTTGCCAGTTGAATGGTGGTTGCTGCATCGTGGCTCACGATAGGTTTAGCTGTTTTTTCCACCACTTGAATCTCTGGAACCAAGTCACTTTGCGCTGAAAATTGGGCAAATAAGGCCGTATCAATATTGGCACGCACCACCGGACCTTTGCGGTTAATCCGGCGTTTCTCTTCACGCTGAATATGGGCGTAATAGCGCTTGCGCAGGTCAATTTGTTCAGCAATATGCGCCTCTTCTGAAGGCACGACGTGGTCGTCTTCTACCAGGTCAATACAGTCGACCGGGCAGGGCGGAATACAGAGTTCGCAACCAGTACAAAGGTCAGTCAAAATGCTATGCATGAGCTTACCTGAACCAATAATCGCATCGACTGGGCAGGCGTTGATGCACTTGGTACAACCAATACATTCATCTTCACGAATAATCGCTTTCATACGTTGTGGACGACCATCACTTTGAATTGGCCAAACACTTTCTTCTGCTTTGAGTTTTGGGCGACCCAGTAATTCAGCCAAAGCATCGGCAACGGGTTGTCCGCCTGGTACACATTTATTGGCCTCTTCACCTTCACTTATGGCTTTTGCATAAGGGAGGCATCCATCTCGGTGGCCGCAAAGTCCGCATTGTGTTTGCGGCAACAGGGCGTCAATTTTTTGAATCAAGCTAATTTGAGTGTTCATGTATAACCGGGAGTGCTGGGCAAGCAGCGTGAAACAATGTGCTGGAGAGCAATACTAGCATGTTTTTACATAGAATTCCTGTGCGCAAAAATGGGACTAAAAATGCATTAATATCGGGCAAAATATTACATTGATATATATCTGAAAGTTATTTTATTTATAAATAAAAAGACTGAATAATTAAATTAAATATATGTTCTATATAGAAAATTGAAGTTTTTTTCAAAAAACTATTGCTGAATAGGTGCAAGTGATATTTAATGTTTTGCGCCAAAATATATCATTGATTGAAATTTTGACCAATTTTGATCCATTTTCTGCTGAGGATTAAGCGTTGAAATACAACAGCCTTAACGACTTCCTAAACTACGTTAAATCACGTGATCAACATCAACCAGAGTTTCTACAAGCTGTAGAAGAGGTAATGACTAGCCTTTGGCCATTCATTGAAAAGAATCCAGAATATGCTGATCATGGATTACTTGAACGTCTTGTAGAACCTGAACGTGCGATTCAGTTCCGTGTTTCATGGGTAGATGACAAAGGCCAAACTCACGTAAACCGTGCTTTCCGTGTACAGTACAACTCAGCTATTGGTCCATTTAAAGGAGGGATGCGTTTCCACCCTTCAGTGAACCTTTCAATTTTGAAATTCCTAGGTTTTGAACAAACTTTCAAAAATGCCTTGACTACATTGCCGATGGGCGGTGGTAAAGGCGGTTCAGACTTTGACCCTAAAGGTAAGTCTGAAGGCGAAATCATGCGTTTCTGCCAGGCATTAATCATCGAGTTGTACCGTCATCTGGGTTCAAATACTGACATTCCTGCGGGCGATATCGGTGTAGGCGGCCGCGAAGTGGGCTACATGGCAGGTATGATGAAGAAGCTCAGCAATGACACTTCATGCGTATTCACTGGTAAAGGCTTGACTTTCGGTGGTTCACTGGCTCGTCCTGAAGCAACGGGTTACGGTACGGTTTATTTCGCGGAAGAAATGCTGAAAACTCGTGACGATAGTTTTAAAGATAAAGTGGTGACTATTTCTGGTTCTGGTAACGTAGCTCAATACGCTGCTGAAAAAGCCATGTTCCTGGGTGCAAAAGTGGTTTCACTTTCTGACTCTGCGGGTACTGTATTCGTTAAAGACGGTTTCACTGAAGAACTTCTGGCTGAAGTGATGGAACTTAAAAACGTTCAACGTGGCCGTATTTCTGAGTTTGCGTCTAAACACGGTTTTGAATATATGGAAGGTCAACGTCCTTGGTCTATCAAGTGTGACATCGCGCTTCCATGTGCAACTCAAAACGAATTAGATGCAGACGATGCAGCTCAACTTCTTGCAAATGGCGTGATTTGTGTTGCTGAAGGTGCAAATATGCCGTCTACGCTTGAAGCAGTGGAAAAATTCGTTGAAGCGAAAATCCTTTATGCGCCAGGTAAAGCATCGAATGCAGGTGGTGTAGCGACTTCTGGTCTTGAAATGTCTCAAAATGCATTGCGTTTAGGCTGGACGTTTGAAGAAGTTGATGAACGTTTACACGCGATTATGAAAGAAATTCACCGTAACTGTGTGAAATACGGTACTAAAGAAGACGGTACTGTGAACTATGTTGATGGTGCGAACATTGCAGGCTTCGTAAAAGTGGCTGATGCTATGCTTGCTCAAGGCGTATTCTAAGTCTGACTTGGTTTAAGCTTTAAAAAAAACCGGGGCAAATGCTCCGGTTTTTTATGTCCTGAATAAACTATTTACTTAACAGTTGAGCGTTCAACGGTCATGTCATGGATATAAGCATATTTCGACTGATCTGCAGCAGGATGCTTGATTTCATAACGCTTGACCCGGATGATTTGTCGCTCATTGGGGTTATGGGTAAAATCTTCGATTTGATCATAGAATAAAGTCCAGTCTTTATCGACTTGGATTTTTATCCCGCTTTCACTGTATTTAACTTCCCGAACCTGTAAACAGTTTTGTGGGGCGACACCGCTACATGGCTTAGTTTCAGGTGAAATTTCCAGAAAAATGGTTTCAGCCTGAGTCTGATATTTGCTTTCAGGGGTCATGGTACCAGTGAAAACGTATTTCTGACCTGTCGCTGAAATGATGGTCAATGTTGGTTGTTGTGAATTTTTTAAATCTAAAATAAACGGTACTTTGCGGTTATTAAACAGATCTTTGGCAATGTTTTCTTGCTGCATGGAGGCGTCCGGACATGCCATTTGGGTTCCCATGAGGGGACCTGTCACGATCTGATTATTTTCAACTTTCCAGCTGCTGCCCATACCATTACAGCTGGTAGCAATGCTGAGGTGGCTTTGATCATCAAAATTCAGTACCAGTGGTTTAGGTGCAGTACCGGTACGGGTACTCCATTGATAAGAAGCTAAAGTCTGATCGGCTTTTTGTTGATGTAACACTGACATGGCAACATCTCCAGCTTTTTGAATATCGCCAGATTGACAGGCTGCGAGCATGAGAGGAAAAAGAGCCATTGCTAAAAGTTTAACTTTCATTTTAAAAGTACTTGGTTTTGAAGAATTTTTAATAGAATAACGTAAAGGTACTTAAAAAATATGGATACATTCTGGCGAATTCAGTAGCAAAATGTATCCATAACTATAATTTTGTTAATTATTAATGAAAAGTTATGAGTTGATGTGCATCAGTCAAAACGGTAAATATCCATGCCCAGAGAACCCATACTGAAACTGCTATGCACAATACTGAAACGATGCCCAGTCCCCATCGCAAAGAACAGGGGAGCAAAATGTTCTAAGGTCGGATGATTACGCTCTACATAAGGGATACTTTGCCAGTCCAGAACCGCAGCATAATCGCTGTGATTCATTTTGCTGACCACATAATTTCGAAAAGTCGATGCCCACTCGGGTACAGTAGCAGCTTCACCATGCCATGCCAATTCACGCAAGTTATGGGTAATACTTCCCGAACCGATCATTAATATTTGTTTTTCACGTAATGGTGCCAGGGTTTGACCAATTTTATAAATCTCCTCAGCAGACATGTTCATCGGTAAAGAGATTTCTACCACAGGAATATCAGCCTTGGGATACATATGCAACAATGGCATCCACACGCCATGATCACGTGGACGGGTGCTATTGGCATGTGCAGCAAAACCGGCACTGGCTAAAAGATGCAGAATGTCTTCTGCAAGCTCCGGTTGACCTGGTGCCGGATAGCGGATTTCATACAGCTCAGACGGGAAACCGCGGAAGTCATGCCAGGTTTCTGGACGAACGCTACTACTCACTTCAAGCGCATTACTTTCCCAGTGCGCAGACATCACAATAATAGCTTCAGGCTTAGGCAGATTTAAGCTCAATCGCTCCAGAGCAGGACCTACCTGTTCCGGATTTAGCGCCAACATGGGTGAGCCATGTGAAATAAATAAACCGGGTAAAGTTTGTAGATTCATGTTGATGCGCCTAATTTAAATAACATCGATTGAGGCTATGATGCCAAATAAAGAGAAATAGAATAAATACAATTTATATCAACATATTGTTCCTTTTTTAGAACAATAATGCACGGTCTGATCCAGTTGATGACTCAAGCTCAGGAATATGTTCGCTTTACACGATTTTGCCAGGCTCAAATCATCCCGTTCTGAACCTGCTTAACCCGCCCGGTGATAAGGATGATTATTGTTGATACTCATTGCGCGGTAGAGCTGCTCGATCAGCATGACGCGAACCATAGGGTGAGGCAGGGTGAGTTTGGATAAAGACCAGTGCCATGCAGCAGCTTTACGTACCGCTTCGGAGTGACCATCCGGACCGCCAATCGCCAAGACCACATCATTACCTTCCAGCATCCATTGTTTCATGGTCTCAGCCAGTTTTTCAGTACTGAATTCTTTACCGCCAACTTCAAGGGCAATCAGGGTTTCATTATGTTTTAGTGCATTCAGGATGCTTTCGCCTTCAATCTGGCGATATTTCAGGATATCGGCTTCAGAATCGTTTTTTCCGCGTTTTGCCATAGGTAATTCTATAATTTGGGTCTGCACAAAAGGCTGGATACGTTTGAAGTAATCTTCAAAACCGGTGAGCACCCAAGCTGGCATTTTTTGACCGATGGTAATAATACGGATTTTCATAAGATTCGATGATTTAAGACTCATCTTTATTATAAACGCTAAAACTGATTTTACTTGTTTTTGAGCAACAAATTGCAATTGAAAAGGCGTGCCAGATGCTGCTTTAATCTTCAGCAATGGATTGAATATGCATAAGAAGAGAGGACGATAATAAATGAGATTAAAAAGGGATAAAAATTTAGGCTTATGGTTGAGCACCTTCCTTTGCACTCTTTTGTTCAATACTTCAAGTTGGGCATTACCGAGCATATCACCCGCCAGTAGCGATAATTTAAAGGTCTATCTGGAGCAAATTATAGGTCAGCAGGGGCATCGTAATTATAAAAACTCACAAGAGCTACAACGCGTTTCTGCCTGGATTAAAGAACAGATGCGTTTGTTTGGCATACCCTGTCAGTATCAAAATTATTCGGTCAATGGTTTGGGTTATCGCAACGTAGTATGTACCTTAACCGCAGGTCATGCTGACAAAGTGATTGTCGGCGCGCATTATGATGTGTTTGGTGAAACTCAAGGTGCGGATGATAATGCTTCTGGAGTAGCAGGGGTGATTGAAACCGCACGCATACTGTCACAGCAGAAATCGCAACTGCCATATAATGTTGAATTCGTATTTTATACCTTGCAGGAGCCGCCATTTTTCAAGACCGAACATATGGGTAGTTTTGTACATGCAAAATCCATCAAGGCTCAGAAAGATCACATCCGCGGCGTTTATATTTTAGAGATGATCGGGTTTTTTGATGAAAATCTGGTACAGGAGTATCCTGCCGGCCTGAAATGGGTTTATCCGCAACATGGTAACTTTATTGCGGCTGTCAGTAATTTGCAGTCGTATGATTTGGGTGCAAAATATTGTGAATCCATGCGAATACTGAAGCGCCTGGAGTGTCAACGACTGGTTGCACCGTCTTTTATCACGGGGATGGAGTTTTCAGATCATCTCAATTACTGGAAGCTGGATATTCCCGCCATGATGATTACAGATACGGGGCATTTTCGTAACAGGGACTATCACAGTGCCAAGGATACCTTGAAAACTTTAAATATTGCCAAAATAGCCAGTGTCATAGATGGTTTGGCTTATAATTTAATAATTCAAGCTGATGAATAAGAACACATAAAAAACGCAGTCCCCTAATGAAATATTGGGACTGCGATCAAAAGGTCATCCACCTGGAGATGTAGATGACCATTCACATAACTTATTAATAACTTTTTAAGTAGAAATAAATCAGAAACCTATAGTGCATCTGTATCTATACCATATTAAATGGGGATGAGCTGCTGATTTTTCAAGCTGATTTGTTATGAATATGGTAAAAATTTTACACAAAAAAGAGAGCCGAAGCTCTCCTCTTTTTGTAGCAAAATGCAATTAATGACGCGCTGCTTTACCTTCTGCAATTGGTTTAACAATCGGTGCTTTCACCAAAGGTTTTGGTGCTTCCACCAAGGCTAATGGCAAAATCTCATCGATGCTTTTCACGGTCTTAATTTCAAGGCCGGCTTTAACATTTTCTGGAATTTCCACCAAGTCACGAGCGTTCTCTTGAGGGATGAATACCAGTTTAATACCACCGCGATGTGCAGCTAAAAGTTTTTCCTTCAAGCCACCAATGCGCATTGCACGACCGCCCAGATTGGTTTCACCGGTCATGGCAATATCAGCACGTACTGGAATGCCTGTGAAAGCTGAAACCAGTGCCGTAGTTAAGGCCAAACCTGCAGATGGACCATCTTTCGGTGTTGCGCCTTCAGGTAAATGCACATGAATATCGGTTTCTTCAAATCTTGAAGCCTCAATACCCAAGGCATCGGCACGGGTGCGGACGACCGTCATTGCAGCGGTAATGGATTCTTTCATCACATCACCGAGTGAACCAGTGGTAATGAATTTACCTTTACCTTTTACCGCAGCAACTTCAATCGAAAGCAATTCACCGCCAACTGAAGTCCAAGCCAAGCCATTGACACGACCGACTTGCGCTTCTTCTTCCGCCATACCGAAGTCGAACTTGTGTACGCCCAAGTAATCAGACAGGTTTTCAGCAGTGACATCGATATGCAAGTTTTTGGCTTTTTTGCTGACCGCTTCTTTCACCACTTTACGGGCAATTTTTGACACTTCACGTTCCAGGCTACGCACACCGGCTTCGCGAGTATAACGACGCACGATGTCACGAATCGCTTCTTCATGAATGGTCAATTCTTTTGCACGTAAACCGTTGTCCTTAATGGCTTTAGGAACCAGATAACGTTCGGCAATATTGACTTTTTCCTCTTCGGTATAACCCGGCAGACGAATCACTTCCATACGGTCTAAAAGAGCCTCAGGAATATTCATGCTGTTTGCAGTACAGATGAACATCACTTCAGACAGGTCAAGATCAAGATCGAGGTAGTGATCGTTGAACTTACTGTTTTGTGATGGATCCAGTACTTCAAGCAAGGCAGAAGCAGGGTCGCCACGGTAATCCTGTGCCATCTTGTCAATTTCGTCGAGCAAGAACAGTGGATTCTTCACGCCAACTTTTGTCAGTGATTGCACGATTTTACCCGGCATCGCACCAATGTAAGTACGGCGGTGACCACGAATTTCCGCTTCGTCACGTACGCCACCTAGGGCCATACGCACAAATTCACGACCTGTAGCTTTGGCAACCGACTCACCAAGTGAAGTTTTACCTACCCCTGGAGGACCAACCAGGCAAAGAATCGGACCTTTGAGCTTTTTCACACGAGATTGTACTGCAAGATATTCCACAATACGGTCTTTGACTTCATCTAAACCGTAGTGATCGGCATCTAAAATCTCTTGTGCTTTCGCCAAATTGATGCTGACTTTGCTGGCTTTATTCCAAGGCGTATCTAAAATCGCCTCGATATAGTTGCGCACCACAGCAGCTTCACTTGAAGCAGGTTGCATGGCTTTGAGCTTACGGAATTCAGATTCGGCTTTTTTACGCACGTGTTCCGGTAAATCGGCTTCTTCCAGACGACGTTCAATTTCTGCGATATCATCTTCAGCACCGCCGTTCATGTCGGAAAGTTCGCGCTGAATCACCTTCATTTTTTCATTCAGGAAATATTCGCGCTGGTTTTTCTCCATCTGGCGTTTTACCGAGTCATGCAAGGTTTGTTCAATCTGCTGTTCTTCAGACTGTTGCAACAAATAAGTCATGAGCTCAGTCAAATGTGCTTCAAAGTCATCCTGTTCCAGGAACTTTTGCTTGATATCGATATTCAAGGGCACACGGGTGGCCACAAAGAACAACAGTTGCAACAAGTCATCGATTTTATTTGCAGCAGTAACCAATTCACGTGCATTACGTAATTTGGCTTCTGCATACTGGGCAAATAAAGTTCGCAGTTCTTGCACACGCGTTGCTTGAGAGTCAGCTGCAACATTGACCGTCATTGGGCTGAGTGCATGTTCGGCTGATAAATATTCATCATGGTCGATGATTTTCACCAGTTTAGAACGGTGTAGACCCTCAATAAGTACTTTTATACAGTTTTCATCATTTTCATGATTCACAACTTGCACAATCTTCGCGACAGTACCGTATTGATATAAGTTGTCGTGATCAATTTCTTCTGTAAGAGAATCTTGTTGTGCAACTACAAATACGAGATTGTCACTGTTACGGGCCACGTCAACTGCTTTGATCGATTTTTCACGACCTACAAATAACGCAATTTGCATGTGTGGATAAACCACCACATCACGTAGCGCTAAAAGTGGTAATACGCTTGGAACCTGTGTATCTAAGGTTTCTTGATTCATAATAATTTCAGACATGGGCACTCCTAATGAGTAACAACAGTGTTGCCATGTTTTTATAGTGATGGGTATTTTAAAAAATACAAGGGCAGGGCAAATGAAAATGTATAAAAAATGAGTAAATGTGTGATTTTAAAATATTCTTGTCAGTCAAAAATACCCATTCAATGCTTAAAGTGTAGATATTTTGCAGGGGTAAGTAAGGCATCGAGAGGTTGATCCCAGACTTCACGATGTAAAGGCTGCTGGATCAGCTGAAAGTCATGTGCAATACCAAGCCGATAGGGTTTATGGGGGGCACTGGCCAGGGTTTTATCATAGAAACCGCCGCCCATTCCAATGCGGGTACCGTGAATATCACAGGCCAGCAAAGGCATGATTAAAAAATCCAGCGTCGAAACATGCAGGCCACGCCCGGCCATAGGCTCTTTCATGCCGAGTGGATGATATGAAAATTGATTGTTTCGGTATTGTTGTTGCGTGATTTTGACCCAGTGCAATTGCTGATTCATGGTGCAAATCATCGGCAGATAAACCTGTTTATGCTGTTTAAAGCAGTATTCAATGATTTTTTGGGTATGGATTTCACCAAAGGCATTCAGATAGATGCCGATTTTTTTGGCATGCTGAAAAGATTTTAGCCGGATCAGTTGCTGAAGTACTTTTTGTTGCGCCTGTTTTTGTTGAAAGCTGGAAACGGCTCTGCGCTGATGTCGAAGTTGCTTGCGTAAAACTTTTAAATCCACTGACATCTGTTATAGATTCCCAAAAAATATATACATTTTCATCATAAAAGCAGTTTAACTGTTTTTCAGCTCTTTCAAAATCGGGCAACAGCTTTCATTTGTCGTTTTACATTCATCTACCCAACTGCTTAAACGGGTTTTGAGTGCCTGTAATTCCTGAATCCTTTGATCAATTTTTTCCAATCGTTGCTCAATGACATGTCGCACCTGTTCACGGTCTTCGAGTTGAAGTTGCAGTAATTCCTGTATTTCACTGAGTTGCAAGCCTGCATCTTTGCCTTTTTGAATAAAGCTTAAGGTTTCAATATCTTTGTCATTGTAATAACGGTAACTCTGCGTGGATTCAGGTACGCGCATTAAACCGATGCGTTGATAATAGCGAATGGTTTCGACGTTGATATGACAGTGTTTGGCCAGTTTTCCGATAGTGAGCATAAAATATCCTCAAATGACTTGACTCTGTACTTAGGTACAGACTTTATGCTAACACAATGCAAGAATAAAATAGGTGAGTCGGATGAATGAGCAACAAAAATCTGCCTGCTGTGCAAAACAGGATTCAGTCCTTGAATTAGTGAAAGTTGATCCAGTCTGTGGGATGAACGTTTCGGAAAGTTCAGCACATTATTTTGAATATCTGGGGAAAAAATATTTATTTTGTTGTGATGGCTGCAAACAAAAGTTTATTAAAAATCCTGAAGCTTACCTTCAAGAAACCACGCCTAAATCAGGCTGTGGCTGTGCAAATAAAGCTAAAGTTGTAGCGGCCTCATCTTCATGTTGTGGTAGTCAAAAAGCTGAGTCACAACAGTATATTGATCCCGTCTGTGGTATGACCGTGACGGATTTATCCAAGCCGCATAACGAATATTTAGGACAAAGTTATTATTTTTGCGGTCAGGGCTGTTTGAATAAATTTCAGGCCAATCCAGAACAGTATTTAGAAAAACATAAATCTAAAACTTCGGGCTGCGGCTGTGCATTTCAATTAAAAACAGATGAAAAAAAATCTTGCTGCGGTTCTCAAAATCAACCACCCGTAGCGCAATCATTAGGCTGTTGTGCGGGAAATAAAGCACAAACCGTAGAGCAGGTGAGTGAAACAATAGTTGATCCGGTTTGTGGCATGCAGGTTAAAACGGATTCTAAATGGCATAGCCAGTTTGAATCAAAAGATTATTATTTCTGTTCAGAACGCTGTCTGAATAAATTTACCCAGCAACCTGAACAATATCTACAAACTCCGCAAACAGCATCCTCCTGCTGTGCTTCAACAGCAAAAGTGGCAGTTGAAGAAAAGAAATCCAGCTGCTGTGGCGGAACTCATCCTGCATCATCACCTCATTCTGAGGTCGATCCTGTCTGTGGCATGTCGGTAGACACTTCAACCGATTTAAAAACTGATTATTCGGGTAAAACTTACTATTTTTGCAATCCGTCTTGCCTGGAAAAGTTTAAAGGAGACCCTGAATTTTATTTGCTTCCAGCAGATCAGCGACCTGTGCCGGAAGGTGCTGCTGACATGGATTATACCTGTCCCATGGACCCTGAAATTGTGCAGAAAGGGCCTGGAACTTGTCCAATCTGCGGTATGGCTTTGGAACCTATGCAACCTAGTTTGAATGATGCACCCAATCCTGAACTGGTCGATTTCAGTCATCGTTTCTGGATGACGTTGCCACTGACTTTAATTGTGTTTGTATTGGCCATGGGGTCGCATATTCATGCCTTTATTCCGCAGCATATTCAGCCGTGGATTGAACTGGTACTGTCTATTCCCGTCATCCTTTGGGCAGGCAAGCCATTTATTGAACGTTGCTGGATTTCCTATAAAACCCGTAACCTGAACATGTGGAGCCTGATTGGTGTCGGGGTGCTGGCGGCATTTATTTACAGTGTTGTGGCAACAGTTTTTCCATCCCTTATCCCGATGCAGGCCAAAACTGGTCATGGGGTTGCAGTGTATTATGAAGCAGCTTGTATGATTGTGTCCTTAAGTTTGCTCGGACAAATCATGGAACTGAAAGCCCGCGCCAAAACTGCAGACGCACTTAAATCCTTGCTGAAACTGCAACCGCATACTGCAAAACTGGTGCAGCATGATCAGGTGGTGGAAGTGGATGTGAGTATGGTGAAACAGGGCGATATCTTGCAGATTTCTTCAGGGGATCAAATTCCGCTCGATGGCATTGTGATGGAAGGCAAAACCTATGTTGATGAAGCGATGATGACGGGTGAACCTGTGCCGGTGAAAAAAGAACTTGATGACCGGGTGATTGGGGGGACGGTGAACCAGCAGGGCAGTATTCGTATTCAAACCACAGCTGTAGGTGCCAATACCACTTTGGCTAAAATGATTCAGACCGTGGCCGAAGCACAGCGCTCCAAAGCGCCGTTACAAAAACTTGCCGATGTATTTGCCAAATATTTTGTGGTGACTGTTTTAGCGATTAGTGTGTTGACCTTTATGGCATGGATGCTCTTTGGCAAGGCGCAATTTGATCTGGCGCTGATGTGTGCAGTGGCTGTACTGATTATCGCCTGTCCATGTGCCTTAGGTCTGGCAACCCCGATGTCGGTGATGGCAACCACAGGTCGTGCAGCGCAAAAAGGCGTGCTGTTTAAAGATGCGGAAGCCATAGAAGCTTTGAGCAAAGTCACCACTTTAATTGTCGATAAAACCGGGACCTTGACCGAAGGTAAACCAAGTCTGAAAGAGATTAAACTGCTTTCAGATACAGTTCAACAAGCGCAAGTGGAACAATGGATTGCCTCGATTGAGCAATATTCAACCCATCCGATTGCCCAGACTTTAACCAAGCTTGTTCCGAATAATCAACTGATTAAAGTCAATGATTTTGAAGATGTCACTGGTTTTGGGGTGAAAGGTCAAATTGATGGTCAAACCCTGTATGTGGGCAGTCAAAAGCTGATTGATCAATTGGGTTTGCAGCTGCCTAAGCATATTCAGACACAGCTGGATGCACAACGCGAGAGCGGTAATGTGATTAGCTTTCTGGCCAATGAGCAGCAAGTTCTGGCTTATATCTCGATTCATGATGCGATCAAACACAATGCCCATCAGGTGATTGATCAACTGATGGCCGATGGTATTGAAGTGGTGATGGCGACTGGTGACCACGAGCAGAATGCCAAACTGGTCGCGGCTGAGCTGGGGATTCAGCAGGTTTATGGCAACTGTACCCCGACTGAAAAATTAGATCTGGTAAAAAAATATCAGGCTCAAGGAAAAGTTGTGGCGATGGCTGGCGATGGTATTAATGATGCACCGGCACTTGCCCAGGCCAATGTGGGGGTGGCAATGGGCAATGGTACCGATATTGCCAAACAGACGGCTCAAGTGACTTTGGTCAAAGGGGATATCCGCGGTGTGGCGGATGCCATTCATATGGCAAAGTTAGGTGTGAAGAATATGAAGCAGAATCTGGCCTTTTCCTTTGTCTATAATGGCTTGGGTGTGCCCGTGGCAGCGGGTATTTTTTATCCCCTCACCGGACTGCTGTTGACCCCGATGCTTGCAGCGGTTGCCATGTCGCTCAGTTCATTGTCAGTAGTCATCAATGCTTTGCGGCTGCAAAAGTCTAAATAACTGAATGTCAGAAATTAAGTGATATACCCAAGATGAAAATCTTGGGTATTTTTTTGCATAAAATATTGATGAATATGGCGGAGAATGAAATGAAATTTAAAAACGAAAATTCTTTAAAATGTAAAATAGATGAATAAGTATTGTAATAAATGACACTTAGAATAATAAGAAAAAACACTCCGAAGATGCCGCTGCATGTCGTTACCCTGAACCCGAAGAAGTTCAAGGTGGACGCGACGCATACTTGCTGGGTTTCCCATTCGAAGATGGGCATACACTCTAAATATGCAGAACACAATCCGTAGATTTAAGTATCGGCAGGGATATAGACGCGCTGGCGAACACCTCAGAGATAGAGTAAGTATAACCAATAATGAGGTGTTGGCAAATCCTCAATGTGCAACAACTGTAAAGTTAAATCACAAATGTTGATAGTTTATTCAATTTAATAGGAAATTAAACCAAATCATTGAGGTCTTCTAAAATAGTCGCCAGCAAGCGATCACAATGTGCATACTCTTGCAAGGATTTGTTCATTGAAAGCACTTCCTGCATCAATTCAAGTGCAACCATAATAATCAGTTTACTCGGCTCAACACGGGGTGCTTTACGGCGAAAATCATCATATTTTTCATTTAACAATTCAGCTGCACGTTCTAAACCAGCTTTTTCCTTTTCTGTGGTTGCTAAACGAAAATTATGACCCAGCACACGCAGTTCAACGGCAATTTGTTCACTCATGATTAAATATCCTCATTTGCATCGGCTGGGTGAGCAAGCTGTTGAATTTCTTGCGCATGCTGATCTTGAGCAGTACCTAAAATTGCAAGACGCTGAATAATGGCTTCAACTTTGGCTTTAGCATGTTCATTTTTTTGTAACAATCTTTCACGTTCCTGTTGCATTCCCTGAATTTCCTGTTGAGCAACACGGTGATCATTTTGCATTTTTTCTTTAATGACACGTAATTCATTACGTTCAGCCAGAATTTCCTGAAAACGGTTTTTAAGATCGGTACAACTTTTTTCCAAACGGCTATAGCGGTCTGCTAAAGCGGCTGCATCACTATTCAGTTGCTTGAATTGCGATTGGGTTTCGCTTAATTGCTCACTCAGATTATCTATTTCTTCTTGTTTTTGAGTGATGATGCCATTTTTTTGCACAATTTGGGCATGATAGTGCTCATTGGAATCTGCTTTTGCAGCATTAAGTGCAGCATTTTCACTTTCATAATGCGCAAGTCGCGTTTTTAAAACGCCAATATGCGCCTGTAGACGCTGTAATTCTTCTAACATATCGTGGTCGCACAGTATCGCAAACAAAGGTAATATATAAGAAGTATAGAGATTGGATAAGCGAATGCAAGACGATATTTCAGGTTGGTCGGAATGGCACCACAATTTTTCAAAAATTGAAGAGATTTCAAGCCCAAGTGAGTTACATGGGTTGCTAACGGGTATTGTTTGTGTTACTCAGGCACCGACCGGTGATGAATGGCAACAAATTTTAGCCACGCTTGAAATTCCTGCGCTAGAGCAGCAGATTTTAGAGATATTAACTGATGAAGCAGAAGATATTGCCCATGCTTTATCTGAAGATGAACTCGACTATTTACCTTTGCTTCCGGATGATGAACACGTTCTTGTGGATCGTGTACAAGCCTTGGCGGACTGGTGTGCCGGTGTGGTACTGGGATTTGGTCTGGCATCAGGACATATCCGTCCGGATGAAATGGAGCTGATTGAACATCTGCAAGATGTGGCAGCTGTTGAATTTGATGAGTCGGATGATGACGAAGAAGGCGAAGAAAGCTATCAGGAACTTTACGAATTTGTGCGCTTGATTCCTGTCAGTCTGTCATTGGGTCGTAAAAAAGTGGAAATTGCAGAAACTCCATTGCTGCAAAATATTCAGCCACAGTTGCAAAAAAATAGCGCGACTACAGAAGCCAGCAGTGTTGTTGAAATGTTTACCCCGCATCGTCCGAGCTAATTCGGACGATTGTGTTCAAGAACAGACCCTTTAAAAGTTATCACCTCCTCATAAAAGACAAAAGTACACTTAATGATGAAACTGACTCAAGCAGATTTTCAGGAACGTCGTGACCGCCTGGCAGAAGAAATGGGTCCGCACAGTATTGCAATTATTGCCACCAGTCCGGTTGCCATGCGTAACCGTGATGCGGATTATAAATTCCGTGCAGACAGCAGCTTTTTCTATCTGACCGGCTTTGCAGAGCCTGAAGCAGTGGCGGTGATTGAAACTTTTGAATCGATTGATGAAGGTTATACCTATAGTCTGTTCTGCCGTGAACGTAACCGCGAGATGGAAATCTGGAACGGTTACCGTGCCGGTGTAGACGGTGCAGTGGATGATTACGAGGCAGATGAAGCCTATGCGATTGACCTGCTGGATGAAGAAATTATCGAGAAACTGCACAATAAACAAAAACTGTTTTATCGCATTGGTCATCAGGCCGATTTTGATGCACGTGTAGCGAAATGGATTGCTAAAGCCAATGGTGAATCACGCAAAGGTACTTCTGCACCCGCACATGTGATTCAGCTGGATCGAATTGTCGATGAAATGCGTCTGCATAAATCTGAAAAAGAAATCAAGTTGATGCAACTTGCATCAGATATTTCGGCAGAAGCGCATACCCGTGCCATGCAAACGGTGAAACCGGGCATGATGGAATATGCACTGGAAGCAGAATTGAATTACATTTTTGGTAAAAATGGCTGTGTGCCTTCCTATAATAGTATTGTCGGTGGTGGTGCTAATGCCTGCATTTTGCATTATGTGGAAAATGACAAAGCCCTGAAAGATGGTGATCTGGTGCTGATTGATGCGGCTTGCGAATATCAGCTATATGCCTCAGACATTACCCGTACTTTTCCGGTTAACGGCAAGTTTAGTCCTGAACAGAAGGCCCTATATGAGCTGGTGTTAAAAGCACAAGTGGCTGCGATTGATGCGGTACGTATTGGCAACTCTTATAAGGAACCGCACAATGTGGCGGTACGTATTTTGGTTCAAGGTTTGCTTGAACTTGGCTTGATGCAAGGTGATATTGAGGAAATTATCGAAAAAGAAACTTTCCGTCAGTTTTACATGCATGGTACCGGACACTGGTTGGGTATGGATGTGCACGATGTCGGTTCATATAAACAGGATGGCGAATGGCGTGCCTATGAAGAGGGTATGGTGGTGACGGTTGAACCGGGTTTGTACATTGCACCAGATGATGAAACTGTCGATGCCAAATGGCGTGGTATTGGTATCCGCATTGAAGACGATGTGGTCGCTACCGAAAATGGGCCACTGGTGCTCACCAAAGATGTGGTCAAAACAGTAGAAGATATTGAAGCCCTGATGGCAAAAGCCAAAGTAGCCTAAGCGATTTTTAGGATGAAAAGCCGATCAGATGATCGGCTTTTTTATTAAAGATATGGTCTGATTAGAGCATGATTTTTAGATTTTTCTATAAAAATCAATCTTACAATTGTGGTGTATATAATCGATGTAACTATTGCTCGTTATAACAAATTCCAGATCAATTAGCTTGTTTGACGGTTCTTGATTTTCTTGCGACGAGATTAAAAAATTTCAATATTTGATGTAATTCGGGTGGATATGCATTAAATGCGAAAAATGATTTTATTTACGTTTATCTCGAATAACTTAAATAAAACCAACCCAGTTAAAATTTAAAGTTTAAAAACTGACACGAATTCAACATATAAAATCGGTTTTTAGCATCAAAGCAACATATTAAATCTGCTTTTCTTCAGATAATTCCTCTGATCCTTAAATAAACTAAAGAACAGTGGGAGAAAAATGATGAGATTAAATACTATCGACTGGATTGCTTACGCTTTGGCGATTATTGGTGGCCTGAACTGGGGCTTAATTGGTGCATTCGATTTCAATTTAGTCGCTGCTATTTTTGGTGAAATGAGCGCTCTATCTAGGATTATTTATATCTTGGTCGGCTTGTCGGCACTATATCTGATTTATACAGGAACGAAATTAGGCAAAACAGTACATCATGAGCCTCAGACAAGAGTGGTACGTTAGCAGACTAAATACAAAACTCAATTAGAAACTTCATGAAGGCGATTTTTCTGTAATTTATATCATTGTGTTATGAGAATTTCATTTGAGTCTGTAAAAACGGAGCTTAAGCTCCGTTTTTGCTTCTACATTACAAGCTGATGGTTTTCCTGTGAGGAATTTCACATCCATATAGACTTGAAACCGATTGCTTCCACATATTTTTTCATGGTTGAGATTTAAGCAATACCCTTATGATGTTTACAGCGTAAGCACTAAACACTTTTTATGGAGCCAAGACAGCTAGATAATCGGCTTAGCCTGGCTGAAATCCATTCATAATTGGATATCATCTAAAAGTGCAGCGCTAATTCATTATAAAAATAAATTTCTTTGAGGTAATATAAAATCAATCAAGATTATAAGTATCTCAACCTGATAGATACGACATAAAAGGATCAAAACATGCAGCAAGAAGTAATCATCGTAGGCGGTGGTATGGTCGGGCTAAGTTTAGCCTTGATGTTGGCTAAGGCAAATATTGCAGTGAAGCTGCTCGAAGCAATTAAGTACCCCAATTATGATGATGCCGATCTTGCTCCCTATCATTCGAGCTTTGATGCACGTAACAGTGCCTTGTCACGCCGTAGCGTACAAATTTATCAGGAACTGGGCTTATGGAATGCCTTGCAGGAACATGCCACGCCAATTCTGGAAGTGCATATTACCGAACAGGGCAGCTTTGGCAAGGCACGTTTAAAAGCAGAACAGGAAAAAGTCGAAAGTTTTGGTCAAGTGATTGAGAATGCCTGGCTCGGCCGTGTACTGCTAACAGAAGTACGCAAACAGCCATTGATTGAACTGATTGATGGCGTACAAGTGACCTCACTGACCCAAGATGCTGACTTTGCTTATATCGCAGCGCAACGTGGCGAAGAAACCTTAGCTTTACAATCCAGGCTGGTCATAGCTGCGGATGGCCGTGATTCATTCTGCCGTAAAGCCTTAGGCATTGGTGCATCGGTACATGACTATGATCAAGTGGCTATTGTTACGACTGTACAAACTTCAAAACCGCATAACCATGTCGGCTTTGAACGTTTTAGCCCGCTTGGACCTTTAGCGCTGTTACCATTACCGGGTGAATACCGTCGTTCAGTGGTTTGGCCGGTGCAAAAAGGTACAGAAGGCGAATGGCTGGGCGATGAAAATGACCAGCACTTCCTTAATGCTTTACAGCAAACCTATGGTGACCGTGCGGGTAAATTCCAGAAAACTGCTAAGCGTTTTAGTTACCCTTTGTCGCAAGTTTTGGCAGAAAAACAGGCTGTTGGACGTGTGGTACTGATGGGCAATGCAGCCCATACCATCCACCCGGTAGCCGGTCAGGGCTTTAACCTGTGTATGCGTGATGCTTATGTTTTGCTCCGTTATTTAATAGAACAAGTCGCAAAGCAAGCCGACTTAGGTGATGCAGCCATGCTGCAAGACTATGAAAAATCCCGTCTGACCGATCAGCAACGTGTGATCAAGTTCTGTGATTCGGTGGTGCGTGGTTTTAGCAATAACAACCCTGTTCTAAAATTCATTCGTAATACCGGCTTGGTCGCTTTTGATACCATTCCAGGGATTAAACCTCTGGTTGCCAATTATGCAATGGGGTTAAAAGCATGAGTCAAGTTCAATCTGATGTTTTAAATGTGGTCATTATAGGTGGTGGTCTGGTTGGTGGTCTGACTGCATTGCTGTTAGCTCAAGGTGGTGTGCAGGCCACGGTACTGGATGCAGCCCCCATTCTGGATGCAGAGAAAACCAAAAGTGTTGCCAACCCGCGTGTGTTGGCACTCAGCCAGGCGACCATTCATTTACTGAAAACGGCCGGTGTTTGGGATAGGCTGGCACGCCAACAGCCATACACAGGCATGCAAGTGTGGAATAAAAATGGCTATGGTGAAATTAACTTTGGGCATGCAGCAGAGCAAATGCCATCGGTTGAGCAAGCTTTGGGTTCAATGGTCGAGCCAAGTTTGTTGAACTTGGCCATTCAAGAAAAAATGCTGGAGCAGCTTCAGGATTATCGTACTCAGGTTAAGGTCACAGCTATAGAGCAGGGCGTAGCGGGAATCTGGCAGATTCATCTGGCAGACGGCACCCAATTAAAAACCAGACTGCTGATTGGCGCGGATGGTGCAAATTCCTTTGTTCGTGAACAGGCCTTTATTGATCTCGATATTCTGGATTATAAACAGGCCGGTTTGAGCTGTGCCATTCGAACTGCCCAGCCGCATCAACATGTGGCTCGTCAGATTTTTCTGGAAACTGGCCCATTGGCCTTTTTACCGATGGCCAGTTTAAAGCCGGAACAGCAAGGCTATTGGCAATCCATTGTCTGGACATTACCAGATGATTATGCAGCAGAATATGCCGCTTTAAATGATGCCGATTTTACTGCGTTGCTCACGCGTGAAAGTCATCACATGCTGGGTGAGGTTTTAGAGGCAACACCACGAGCACAGTTTCCGCTTAAAGCACGTGCCGCACAGCAGTATGTCAAAGCCGGTTTAGCCTTGATTGGAGATGCCGCACATGTGATTCATCCGCTGGCCGGTCAAGGGGTCAATATTGGCTGTCTGGACGCAGCCATTTTATGCGATGTACTGTTGCATGATTTGAAACGTGGAGTATGGGCGCATGAACAAAGCTTACAGCGCTATGAACACCGCCGTAAAGGTCAAAACGATGCCATGATGCACAGCATGTCTGCAATTGGATGGATGGAAACGACCCAACTGTTTCCCGTGGTTTGGGCACGAAATTTTGGCTTAAAACAAGTGGAGCAACATGCGGCATTAAAAGATGCCTTCATGGCTCAAGCCAACGGATTGCAGATCTTAAAAGATACACAATATGCGGTTTAAGGCTGAAAAACTGTTTTTTGTACAAATATTTATACAAGGTTACTTTTTTGGTTAAAAAAGATACGATTTTTTTTAAATTGACTCTATGCGAAACCTACAGAGATTGCTAAATTTCTTCCTAGTTCGCAATCAATTCAAATTGAAGTGATAGACGTCATTTTTGGGGAGAAAGAAAGATGACAGATATGAATGACTACGATGATGTAGAAGATACTGCAGTAGATGAAGATGAAGCAAAAGCTGCTGAAAAAGGTGCATCTGACAGTGATTCAGTTGCAACTGATGGTGATGTGGCTGAAGCTGAAACACTGACAGTGACTGCTAAACTGAAACAGCGTCAAGCACTGGAAGACGAGGTGGCTGCTTTCCTTGCGCGTGGCGGTCGTATTACTGAAGTGCCTGCAGACGAGTCAGCAAAAGATTAATTGATTCTTTTGTCGGGTTTGGCTACAGAATAAAAAGCATCACTTTTCGTGATGCTTTTTGCTTTTCAACTGACAGTTGCTCAGACCTTATTGCTAAGTTCTAAAGCGCGTTGATACGCCACTTTCTTTTTTATTCCGGTTAAATCTGCGGCCAATTGTGAAGCCGCTTTTACGGATAAATCCTGTAATAAACGGGTCAATAGCTGGTCCAGTTTTTCCTGTTCCAGATCCTTTTCTTCAGTTGCACCGCCAATGACCAGCACAATTTCACCTTTTTGCTGGTTGTGGTCAGCTTCAATAAACTGAACCAGTTCTGCCAAAGTCATCTTTTTGATGGTTTCAAAGGTTTTGGTAATTTCACGGGCAAAACCCACAGGACGATTGGCACCAAATACCTGGGCCATATCTTTGACCGACTCTAAAATACGATGTGGTGCTTCGTAAAAAATCAGGGTCTGGGTTTCATCTTTCAGTTTTTCCAGCTGGCTCAGACGTTGTGACTGGCGTGAAGGTAGGAAACCTTCGAAACTGAAGCGGTCACTCGGTAAACCGACAGAACTGAGTGCTGCAATGGCTGCACAGGCACCGGGAACAGGAATAACGCGAATATTATGTTCTTGTGCTGCACGAACCAGTTTAAACCCCGGATCGCTAATCAGCGGCGTACCTGCATCACTGATCAGTGCCATATTTTCGCCATTCAGCAAGCGCTGGATCAAGATGTTAATTTTATTGCTTTCATTATGTTCGTGACAGGCAGTCAGTGGAGTTGATATATTAAAGTGCTTTAATAATTGAGCGGAAGTACGCGTATCTTCTGCTGCGATGATACTTACAGACTTTAGAATATCAATAGCACGATAAGTAATGTCATCTAAGTGCCCAATTGGGGTCGCTACAACAAATAACTGAGCACTCATAAGGTTTCTCCAATGTTGAATAATAATAAAAAATTAATTGGCTTCATCCTGTATTGCATTTTCAATCACGCTCAAGCTGAAGTGCTGGTCATTTTACCCGAATCGGGACCTTTGGCGCGAGCCGGATTAAGTGTCAAACAGGGTTTTATGAATGCTTATCAGGCATCAGAGCTGGAAACCCCTATTAAATTTGTAAACTCGGACAAAAAACCGATTGCGCAGTTGCTTAAACAAAATGTCAATAAAAAAACCCAGATGGTGATCGGACCTTTAGCCCGTCAGGATGTGGAAGCTTTAATCAAGGCAAAGCCGAAGGTTCGAGTTCTGGCCTTAAATGATGCATCATCGCAGTTTGCCAACGTTGAACAATTTAGTTTGTCCAAGCAGGATGATGCGGTGGCACTGAATCAGGTATTGCAGAATGACAAAATCAAAGAGCTTTATGTGTTGCAGCAAAAAGATGCTGAAATTGATAATGAACTGTTTCTGATTTCTTTACTCACTCAAACAAATTACCGCCTGAATTTAATCGAAGAAGCACCCAAAAAGTTAAATAAGCATACTGGTTTATTATTATTGGGGAATAATGCCTGGCTGAATAAGCTGCCCCAGTTGCCGCATAAAAACATTTATATTTTAGCAAATGCCGTTGAACAAGGTCAGACATTGCCGGTAGGGGTAAAATTTTGTGATGCTCCGGCCTTATATGGCTCGGAATGGCCAGATGTCATCCAGGCTGTTCAAGCAAATGCCATTCCCATAGCCTATCAGTGCCTGATCGCTTTTGGTGGCGATGCCTGGCATATTGCGAGCCAGTATTTGGCTGAACCCAATTTAAAAAGTATGCAGTTTCAGGGACGTACCGGACTAGTTCAAGTCAATAACAATCAAATCCAGCGCATTCCACATTGCTTCGAAAATACTAAAAAGGGAATCCGGGCATTGTTATGACAAAGCTTGCGGCACATTTAAACTTGGGGCAATGGGCTGAACAGCAGACTTTAATATTATTGCAGGCTCAAGGCTTCCAGCTGATTGTGGCAAATTATCATTGCCGTTACGGGGAAATTGACCTGATTGTACAGCAGGCTCAGGAACTGGTTTTTGTCGAAGTCAAAGCACGTTCAGTCACCCAGTATGCCCAGTCCTTCGAAAGCATTTCTTTTTCCAAACGGCGCAAAATTATGAAATCGGCGCTGTGCTTTTTACATGCCCATCCGGAATTGCAAACCTTTTATTGTCGTTTTGATGTGATTTGTTTTGATTTTCTTCAACAATTTGCAAAAACCATACAGCAAGATTTTTCTAAATTCACTTATGATCAACAATGGATTGAAAATGCTTTTACTTTTGATGAAGAGTTTATTAATCTTTGAACAAAATCATAGCGTAAATGCTGACATAAAATAGAACTGAATAATGAGGAGTCTTGCTGAGTGTTTAACCGTATTGCAATGACGTTACTGTGTGTAGCAAGTTTATCTGGTTGTGCAAGTTTTATCTCGAGTGGCACAGGATCGGCCCCGGTAGGTACAGAAAGTGGCACCCGTTCTCTTGGACAGGTGTTTATCGATTCCTCTATAGAACGTACCGCTAAAATCAATTTATATAAATTAGACAGTCGCTTTAAACAATCTCGTGTCAATATTGAAAGTTTTCATGGCAATGTATTGTTAACCGGTCAAGTGCCGGATGCACACTTAAAACAGTTGGCTGAAGATAATGTCCGTGCCATGAGTGATGTAAAAACCGTACATAATTACATTGCTGTGGGTAACCAGATTGGTTATAGCACTATTATGCAAGATACCACGGTAACTGCGAATACACGTGGTCTGATTATGAAAGCCGTGGTAGTGTCTGATAGCAAAGTGCGCATTCACACCGAAGATGGTGTTTTATATGTGATGGGGCGTTTAAATACTGCGGAAATTAATGATCTGAATCAGGTGCTGCAACAAGTCGGCAATGTCACCAAAATTATTACTCTGATTGACAATGTGGAACAGTCTGCTATAAGGACTTCAAGTTTTAGTAGTCCTGTCGTGAATGCACAGCCTGTCGAACAGACACCAGTGGCTATTGATCCGGATCAAGCAGAGCCCACCTATGCTCAATAAGGTTGTACAAACAGTTAGAAAGGAAATCCAGCAAAAAGTCGAAAAAGTGCAAATCCTGTACAAGGATTTTCGCCTTTACGATTTTGGTAGCTATGCCTTAAACCGTTTAACCCCGCGTAAAGGCTATACGGTAATTGAAAACATTGCTTATGGCTTGAAAGCCCGGCAACGCCTGGATATTTTTACCAGCGAAGTACCGCGTGAACAGCGTGCTTTAATTGTATTTGTGCATGGTGGGGCATGGCTGCATGGAGATAAAAAAGATTACCGCTTTGTGGGAGAGGCTTTCGCCAGAGAAGGCTATGATGTTGCGGTGATCAATTATCATCTTGCTCCCGAGCATGTATTTCCCAGTTATATTGATGATCTGAGCCTGGCATTAAACTATTTGACTCAGCATCAGTCCAGATACAATATTCAGACGGAAAAACTGGTATTGATGGGCCATTCAGCCGGTGCATTTAATGTCATGTCGGCACTCTATCATCCGACACCTTACCCTTTGCAATGCCGCAGCCAGATTCGAGCCATTATTGGTTTGTCTGGCCCTTATCATTTTGATTATAAAGATGATCCGATCTGTGCAGATGCCTTTGATCAAAGCGTACCTTATCAACAGGTGATGCCTTATTATTTTGTTGAAACCAATACCGTGCGACATTACCTGTTTTTAGCGGCAAATGATCAGGTGGTCGGTCATAATAATTCCGAAGATCTACATCGTATTCTGCAGGAAAAGGGTAATCATAGCCAGATGATTACCATCCCGGGTACTGGACATGTGTCCATTATGGGTTCTGTTTCCAGTTTGTTCAGTCGCTATTTCCAGACCAAGAAACAAATTTTGGCGGTTCTGGATGAAGCTTTAAAACCCTAGTTTATAGCCATTCACGGGTATCATCTGCTACGGGATGACCTTCGGTAATATGTTTAATCATGGCGTAGGCAATACTGCCTTTAAATGGAATTTCAGGCAGTTGATCCATTTTAAAGAATTGCGCGTCGCTAATTTCTTCTTCTTGCAGCTTGATTTCTCCAGAAGCATATTCAGCACGGAAGGCGAGCATCAAGTTACTCGGGAAAGGCCAGGGCTGGCTGGCAAGATACTGAATATTTTTTACTTTTAATCCCACTTCCTCAAAAGTTTCACGGCGTACAGCTTCTTCCAGCGTTTCTCCTACCTCAACAAAACCGGCAATCAGACCGTACATATTACTTTTGTTGTTGGCATTTTTAGCCAGCAAAATTTCATCTTGACCACGGGTAATGATGGTGATGACGCAGGGCTGTACCCGCGGATATTGATGATAACCACATGCTGGGCAAACCATGGCATATTCAGTCGCATGGGCTTCAGTTGGATGTCCACAATGACTACAGAACTTGTGGTTGCGGCGCCATTCTAACAGCTGGATGGCACGACTGGCGGCTTCAAACTGTTGGGTATCCCACAAGGTTAACAATTGACGGATAGGAACCAGTTGCAAGCCTGCTGGAATAGGCTCATTTTCGAGAAGGTCACGGGCAATCACCTTATCACCCGTGTTGAAGTGAAGGTCACTTGCTAAACGTTCTACCCGAGGGAGTTGAAAGTTTTCATCGACTAGAAGTTGATGTTGATGGAAGATATAAGCAAGTGACAATTCAGACATTAGGCAACAGTTTTCAGTTTTTCGCTACTTTGCAATGCTACATCAAACATGGACTGGAGGACAGGCTGTTTCGATTTTAAATTGTCGATCAGCATGTCGGCACTGGCTAAAGTATCGAGGGTGTGGTTGATTTGTTCAGCAGTGATCGTTGCAGAATTTTCAATTTGCTGTTGAATAAAGGTCGCAGCTGTATTCAATGAAGTTCGACCTGATTCGGCATTTAAGAACAGCAGGGCACCACCAATTTCACGCAATTGGGTTGGAATATTCTCAAGCGCAGCCAGATTTTGATCTTGCAGGTACTGCATCAAGATTTGGCTGGAAAGCTCAATCACGGCTCTAGTTTCGTTCAGTAAAGCCTCATGTGCTTCATCTAAACGGTCTAAAGAAATGTTCATATTATTTACACGAAGTTGTAAACGGCTTGAGGTGTAATGGCGTTCAAGGACTCCAATCGAGTTCATTGCTGACAAAATGCAATTCATCAACTGCTGTGCAAAATTTTCATCTTTTAAGATATCACCTTGGCTAAGTGATGCAGCCTGACGCGATAAATCGTTATATGCTTCATTTAGGTTCAATACTTTAAAGATATTGGCAAGATTGAGTAATTGAGCTTGCAGTTGCTGCGTTTTCTCAGCGGTCATGTTTTGATAGTTGAATTCGATATCATTACGAATTTGCGCCATTTCTGTGGTCACAAGTTCACTAATGGTATGCATGGTATCAAAATCAGGACCATAAAGATGGCGGCTAAATACCTGCAATTGGGTATCGGTCAAATGATCTTCACCAATGTTTAACTGGCTACGGATATGTTGAGCCGTCTCATCTTCCTGGCTAATACACAAGCTTAAGATGTTGGCTAGATCAGACAGACTTGGCTTGAAGCGATCTGGAGCACTAAAATATTGTGCCATATTGCGTTCAATACCGATCAGGGTGCGTAAACGTGCATCATTGATCAATAAATGGTTCACCTGATTAAATGCCACATGCACCAGATTCCAGTATTGTTTGCTTGGCGTATTTTCTGCCAGACCTGCCAAATAGGCACCGACCAGTTTGATCGCCTGCAGGTCAAATTCAGTTTCTTCCTGTTTCAGTAGCTTGTTTAAAGACAGTTTGTACAGGCGATGTACATATTGTGACTTTTCCAGACTTGGTGCTTGAGGCAGCTTAAAATCAGGAGTAATACAGTCCAGTAATGGCTCGATATGCTGACCTTCATGGCTAATCGGTTTACCCAGCACAATTTCCAGACGATTTAGGGTTTCGAGCAGGAATTGTGGAATTTTAACTTCACGTAAGCAAATAAATTCGATGTAACGTTTCAACATGGTGGTGCCTTCACTTAAGGCCACCACTTCCTGAGTATTAATTTGCGCAGGATTCTGCATAATCTTGCGCATTAACTCTGCTGAGTACTGGGCAATTTTAGCCAGACTTTGCATATCAATGAGCGCCAGAACCTGGGCACATTGTTCAAACTGATTTAGTGCATCGTCAATACCAAAGGGTAAAGTGTGGTCTTCTGCCAAAGAACTCACCGCTGATTCAACTAATTTAATTGAGTTATCAACCTCATTTTTTATTATCAGCAATGCAGTCGGGTCAAAATGAATAGAGGTTTGGTAAGAAGACATGGATCTGCACCTTTCCTAGTGTTTTATCTGTTTATGAGTAGCCCGTTCAAGGCCAAACTTCTTTGCGTTTAACTATAACGTAACTGTTAAACGTTTAAATACAAAAAACCACTAGAAATGTAGATTTTATTTTGCAAAAAGACAAGCTGTTCCATGTTTTTCTTCAAATTGTTTGACCCAATTCTCATGTTCTGCCAATTCTTCGGCTGAAGGTAAAATCACAGGCAGCTCTATTTGTACAGTGGAGCGGGCTGCTTGACTCTGTTGTTGCTCGGCTTCGGTCAGGGTATCCATATCGAAAGACACCTGACCGCCGGTCATGGCTAGGTAGACATCCGCCAGAATTTCGGCATCGAGTAAGGCCCCGTGGAAAGTACGGTCACGTTGCGGAATTTCATAACGCCGAACTAAAGCATCGAGCGAGTTTTTTTGCCCCGGGTGCTTGCTCTTGGCCATGGCCAAGGTATCGGTCACTTCACAGACTTCCGATAAGGCCACAAAACCTGCGCGTTTAAACTCCATATCGAGGAAGTTCATATCGAAGGTGGCATTATGCGCAATAATTTCTGCACCTTTTAGGTAATCAAACAGCACATCGGCAATTTCTGCATAAAGTGGTTTGTCTTTCAGAAACTCATCTGAAATACCGTGAATATTTTCAGATTCACCCACCGGTTTTTGCGGGTTGATATAAATATGAATCGAACTGCCAGTCAGTTTGCGGTTGACCATTTCAATCGCGCCCACCTCAATAATCCGATCCGTGTCCTGAAAATAGAAACCGGTGGTTTCGGTATCCAGAATTAGCTGGCGAGGACCATGAACTTCTTTGCTTCGTGGCGTAATCATGATATGCGGGTGCAGCGGTTTATCCGAAGCAGTCGTAATGTTAGGTACAATCGTGTCCAGATTTTCACTTTGTTCCTGCATACTATTTGCCTGATCGGTTTCTTGTTCTGTGTTTTCTAAGACTTCATTTTCTGAAGACTCGTTGTCTAAAATCTCACTGTCATCTTGCAGCTCGGCTTCCATTAGGTCGAAACCAAAGGGGTCATCTAACAACCAGTCTTTTTCAGCTTTTTTTTTATCCAGCATGTTGGCTTGTTCTAAAATATTTTCGGCAGATGATAATAGATTTTTCATGGCTTTTAAGGTTTGATCGGCACCCCGATTGGCCAGTTGATCGGCCATCTCATTACCCGGATGTCCGGCATGACCTTTGATCCAGTTCCATTCAATGTCACGACCCTGACAAGTCGCATCCAGTAATTTCCACAGGTCCGGATTTTTGACATCTTTCCAGTTTTTCTTTTTCCAGCCATGAATCCATTCGGTAATGCCTTGTTTGACATATTTGGAATCGGTCCAGATGATCAGTTTGGCATCGTGTGGACAAAACTGAATACCTTCAATTGCTGCGGTAAGTTCCATGCGGTTATTGGTGGTTTCCGCTTCTCCGCCATACAGTTTATGCTTTTCCGATTCTGTAATGATATATGCACCCCAACCGCCTAAACCAGGATTGCCGCGACACGCGCCATCGACATAGAGAGTGATTGTTTGAGTCATATAAACCAAATCCGAACGCTAAAATGAGAGTCAAATAAACCAGGTGATTGGCATATTGTATAACGCAATTTCACTTTAAAAGTGTATTACACGGTTATTTTTTAAATTCTTGTAACATTTATAGTGAAATCGCGCTAAATTAATCCCTTGTGTCTCCCTCATGCTTCACTACAATGGCAGATCTAAAAAATAAATTTTATACGAGTTGTTTGGATTTTTTTATGTATAAACCAACCGCGATTTTGTGGCAGCCTACATTACCCAATTTTTTAAAAATAACAGTACTGGGTTCAGCTTTAGCTGCATTGGGACTGTCAGGCTGTTCTTCAAGCCAAAGTGTGACACATGGCTCAAAATCGAAAATGGTGGGTTCATCCGGATACCTGGATGCCGACAGCTTGGATTCATTGGAAGATTTATTGTCTGCAACAGACATGAGCGCAGTAGAAGGCGATCGCCTGCTGATCTTGAAACATGGTGATGTCTGGAAGCGTATGACCGTCGGTTTCAAGATGGATCAGAGCCATTGGGACTCCCGTATTGAAGCACAGCGCGGCTGGTTCATTTCCCGACAACCTTATCTGGACCGTTTAAGTGCCCGTGCTTCACGTTATCTTTATCATACGGTGAAAGAAGCGGAACGCCGTGGTTTGCCAACAGAACTGGCTTTATTGCCGATTATTGAAAGTTCCTATGACCCTGCAGCGACCAGTAGTGCAGCTGCTGCGGGGATGTGGCAATTTATTCCAAGTACCGGACGGATTTATGGTTTAAGACAGACCAGTCTGTATGATGGCCGTCGTGATGTGGTGGAATCGACCCGTGCAGCCTATGAGTTTTTGGGCGGCTTATATAACCAGTTTGGTTCATGGGAATTGGCTTTGGCGGCTTATAATGCGGGTCCGGGACGGATCCAGCAGGCGATTAACCGCAATAAGGCAGCCGGCTTGCCTACAGATTACTGGTCACTGAAACTGCCTCAGGAAACCATGAACTATGTGCCACGCTTCCTGGCCGTAGCGCAAATTATTAAAAATCCGGGGGCCTATGGGGTGTCTTTACCACCAATTGCCAACCGTCCTCACTTTAGGGAGGTATCGGTCGGGCCGGTAAACTTAAATGAAGTGGCCTCTATTACCGGTTTAAGCCGTGCCGAGCTGTACCAGTTAAATCCAGGACATCGTGGGGACTGGGTTGATGAGCAAAGCCCGATGAAGATCATTATTCCTGCGGATTTAAGCCCTGCTATTGATGCACGGCTCAAGAAACTCTCACCGAGTTCAGGTGCGCTATGGGCAAGCACGGCAAAACCCTTTACTCCGGAAAGAAGTAATCCGCCTGAGCTAAATACGCAAGTGATTAATCCGGCCAAAACAGCACCACCGGTATTAGCTACAAACACGCCTAAAAGTTCGCAGCCAGCCACTGTTACCCCAGTGAATGCGGCAAATCCTGTTGCAGTAACAAAGCCTTCAAGTAGCAAACGTATGGCTACGCCTCAAGGCTCTGATGCCTTGGCATCTTTTGCTGCAAATAGCGATATTCCAAGTGCACCACGTATTCCTGTTGCGGTGAGTCAGGTGGCGAATGTCAAGCCTGTGACGGTAGAACCTCCATTGTCTGCTGCTGAGCGTGAGCAGATTATGGCGGCAGTGAAAGCAGAAGGTGAAAATAAAACGTTAGAACAGGTACTGCAACCGGTAGCCAGTAAAGCTGAACAGGAAAAAGTCGTAGCAGAAATTAAAGCGATTGCACCGCAAGGCACCGAAATTGTCGATCCGTTTGACGGCAAAATTAAGTTAACGGCCATTCAAACCAGTTTGTCGGTCGCTGAACAGCAAGGCAAGGAGTTAACCAAAGGTTTCGCTTATCCAAAAGGTGTGGCGGAAAGTACCAAGCCTGATTCAGATGAAGCTAAACGTAACCAGGGTAAAAATTACGTTAAGACAGATACTGAAATTGTAGTGGTTGCACCGAAAGGAAAACGCAGTACCTATACCGTTCAACAGGGTGATACTTTAGCCGTTATTGCCATGAAAAATGGCCTGAACTGGCGTGATGTAGCCAAATGGAACCAGATTGATCCAAACTCGCCGCTGTACGTGGGAACCAGTATTTATTTATATGATGCTAAACCACAAAATAGCGAAAAAAATACCGAAACATCTTCATCGGCCAAGTCTAAAGCACAGCCTGAAACCTATGTAGTTCAGGCCAATGACAGTCTGACCGGAGTGGCCAGCCAGTTTGGCTTGTCGGTGAAGCAGCTGGCAGATTTCAACAACTTATCGGTTAGCAGTGGTTTGCGCGTAGGTCAAAAATTATCGTTAAAAGAAACTGCTCAAAGTCATTCCGATATTGTTGAAACTAAGAACAATAATTCAAAATCCGCTGCTAAAGTGAAGACCAAATCTTATGTGGTCAAACGTGGTGAATATCTCAAACTGATTGCTGACCGTTATGCCTTATCTAATCAGGAGTTGGCCGATTTAACCAGCGGATTAACTGCGGGCAGCAGCTTAATGGTGGGACAAAAAATTAATGTGCCACTGCATGAAGTAAACAGCAAGCCAGAAGAAAAAACAGCTCCAGTTAAAATAGATCCGGTAGTTATTGAGCCATCCTATAAAACGGAAAATTATCAGGTGCAACGTGGCGATACCCTGTCGAGTATTGCAGCCAAATCGAAAATTTCCTTAACCGAACTGGCACAGCTGAATAAATTATCCAACAACAGTGGCGTTCGGGTAGGTCAAACTTTGAAGATTCCTGTAAGTTCAACTGTTCCGGAGAGTTATACCGTGCAATCTGGGGATAGTCTGTCGGCCATTTCTGCCAAATACAATTTAGGCATGGATTATATTGCTAATATCAACGGTATTAACCGCAATACGGGTTTACGTGTAGGACAGCGTTTAAAATTGACTGGTGAAGAGCTAGTGGCAGCATCTAACAAAGTAGAAGCGAAAATTGAAAAAGTCAGCTTTGAAAAGAGTGATAGCCATGTGGTTAAATCTGGCGAAACATTAAGCAATATTGCGAAAAAATATCATTTACAGCTGGATTATTTAGCTGCATTGAATGGCTTAACCCGCAATTCTACTGTCCGTATTGGGCAACGTTTAAAAATTGACGGGGATCTGCCAAAACTGGATGCTAAAGTGGATGAGCCTATCGCAAAAGCAGTGAAATCATCTAAAAATACTGATGCGTATACTGTGAAAGCGGGCGAGTCCTTAAATGCGATTGCCAATCGGACTGGGGTATCGGTAGCTGAATTGGCAGCACTGAATGACCTTAGCACGCGTTCAGGTTTACGTGTCGGTCAGCAAATTGTGATTCCTAAAACTGTGGTTGAATATAAAGTCAAACGTGGCGATACCCTGATTGGGCTGGCCAGCCGTTATGGTCTGGAAAGTTCGAAACTTGCAGAAATGAATGATATGCAACCCAATAAACAATTGCGAATTGGTGATGTGATTAAAGTTCCAAACTTATAATAAATGCAAAGACAGGGAGTCAGTTTAGATGTCATTTGCCAGGGCTAAATATTGGGGTTTTGCATGGGGGCTTAGTCTTTTGACACAAGGGCTATGGGCTGCCGTGCAGACTACGCCCTATATTGCCATTCATAGCCAGCCAAAATATGCTGGCTTGTCGGTCATGCCCTATGCCAATCCCCAAGCACCTAAAGGCGGTTATTTAAGTACTGCCAGTAATGGGACTTTTGACAATTTAAACAGTATGAATGGCAAAGGCAGCTCAACCGATGGTGTGGAGTATCTGTTTGATTCGCTGATGTCAAATTCGCTGGATGAGCCGGGGGTGATGTATCCCTTGCTGGCCGAAAAAGTGACTTATGATCCCAAGCAGACCCAATATGTCATTTTCCATCTTAATCCCAAAGCACGTTTTAGCGATGGCAGTGCAGTGACTGCCGAAGATGTCAAATTCACTTTTGATACCTATAAAACTAAGTCTAATCCGGGACTGCAAATGTATCTGGCCGATCTGGATAAAACCGAAGTATTGTCCAAATATACAGTCAAGATGAGTTTTAAGTCTGCCAATAATGCAGAGATGCCGCTGATTCTGGCGCAAATGCCAATTTATTCAAAACGCGATTGGCAGAAGAAAGATTTCACCCGGGTCACCATGCAACCGATTTTGGGATCAGGGCCGTACCTGATTGACCGGATTGATGCAGGTCGTAGCATCAGCTATAAACGCAATCCAAATTACTGGGGCAAAGACCTGCCGGTCAATAAAGGCCGATATAATTTTGATCGCCTGAAATATGTCTATTACCGCAATCTGGACATTGCCTTTGAAGGTTTTAAGTCGGGGCAATATACCCTGCATGAAGAATTTACCGCGCGTAAATGGGTGACTGAATATCGCTTTCCTGCGATAAAAGCAGGGATGGTGGTGAAATACCGCTTTCAGCACCATAACCCGATTCCAACACAAAGTTTTGTCTTTAATACCCGCCGTACACCTTTGCAGGATATCAGGTTTCGCCAGGCCATCACCTACGCTTATGATTTTGAATGGCAAAACAAGGCGCTGTTTTACGGACAGTATCGACGCTTACAAAGCTATTTTGCCAACAGTGAACTGGAGGCTAAAGGCACGCCAAGCCCTGCGGAGCTGGCGATTTTAAAACCCTATCTAGCCCGACTGAATCCGATTCAACGTCAGGGGGGGGTGAAGAATTGGAAATATCCGGTGTCGGATGCCAGCGGATTTAACCGCAATAATCTGCTGACTGCACGCCAGTTGCTCATCAAAGCCGGCTATACCTTTAAAAATAGCCGTTTGCTCGATACCCAGGGTAAGCCGATCCGGATTGAATTTTTAATCCATCAGGATGGTTTGCAGCGTACCCTGATGCCTTTTATTCGCAATATGAAACGTTTGGGCGTGGAAGTGGCGATCCGCCATGTCGATGTGCCGCAGTATATCGAGCGCATGCGGACCAAGGATTTTGACATGACCACCAACGTAATGCCGCAGTCGCTCAATCCGGGCAATGAGCAGGCGCAGTTCTGGGGCAGTGCATCTGCAGATCAGCCGGGTAACTACAACTATGCAGGCATTAAGAATCCTGTGATTGATGCAATAGTACAGCAGGTTATTCATGCACCGAGCCGTGAGCAACTGGTGCTGAAAACCCGGGTGCTGGATCGTTTATTGCGTGCCGGTTATTATCAAATTCCGACCTATGGCAAGGGTGAAAACTGGTTTGCTTACTGGAACATGTATCATCAACCGAAAGTGAAACCGAAGTTGTCATCGGGCATTGACTACTGGTGGAGTGATGCTGGGCAAGCGCAAAAAGTCACCCGGTATTTAGGTCAAAAATAAACAATAAGTCATAACGCAGGCACAGGGAACACTGTTTCGATGGGCATATATATATTAAAAAGACTGCTGCTGATTATTCCAACGCTGTTTTTCATTTTGTTGATTAACTTTGTGGTGATCCAGATTGCGCCGGGTGGACCGGTTGAGCAAGCCATTCAACAGGCAGAAGCTTTTCAGGGCCTGGGTGCAACAGGTGGCGAAACTGCTGCTGCAAAAAATAATTATCAGGGAGCAAAAGGTTTAAGTGCAGAAATGGTGGAAAAGATTAAAGCCCAATACGGCTTTGATCAGCCTGCGCACATCCGCTTCTGGGACATGCTGAAAAGTTATGCCAGCTTCGATTTTGGCAGCAGTTTTTTTAAAGACAAGCCGGTGACGCAATTGTTGTGGGAAAAAATGCCGGTGTCCTTGTCTCTGGGATTATGGAGCACTTTGCTGATTTATCTGGTATCTATTCCTTTGGGTATTAAAAAAGCCCGGCAGCATGGCATGCTGTTTGATAAATCTACGTCGTTGTTACTGGCGATTGGTTATGCCGTTCCAGCTTTTGTATTTGCAGTGTTACTGATTGTGTTCTTTGCGGGTGGTTCCTATTTTCAGTGGTTCCCGCTGCAAGGCCTGGTGTCGGAAAATTTTCACAGCCTAAGCTGGCTGGGCAAAATCAAAGACTATTTCTGGCATATGACCTTGCCTTTAATGGCGATGGTGATTGGCGGCTTTGCCGGGCTGACCTATTTGACCAAATATTCCTTTATGGAAGAATTAAACAAGCAGTATGTACTGGCAGCGCGCTCTAAAGGCCTGACAGAATCACGGGTACTCTATGGTCATGTTTTTCGTAATGCCATGCTGATAGTGATTGCCGGTTTGCCTGAAGCGCTGATCGGGATTTTCTTTGTTGGCAACCTGTTTATTGAAATTATCTTCAATCTGGATGGTTTGGGGCTGCTGGGCTTTGAAGCCATCCAGCAGCGTGATTATCCGGTTATTTTCGGAACCCTGTTCTTATTTACCTTGCTGGGTCTGATTCTGCGATTAATCAGTGATGTGCTGTATCAGGTGATTGACCCGCGGATTAATTTTGATTCGCGAGGTGCTGAATAATGTCCCCGTTAATGCAAGCACGCCTGAAACGCTTTCAGGAAAATAAACTCGGTTTTGGCTGCTTAATCCTTTTTGCCGTGATTTTTGTGTTGTCGCTGGCTTCTGAACTGATCGCCAACGATAAACCGCTGTTGGTAAGCTATAAACATTCACTGTATGTGCCGGTGTTCAAGTCTTATCCGGAAACGACTTTTGGCGGGGTGTTTGAAACTGAAGCTGATTATAAAGACCCGGTCGTGCAGCAATTGATTGATGAAAAAGGCTGGGCGATCTGGCCACTGATTCAATATTCCTATCAAACACCCAATTTGGAACTAGCAGTACCGGTGCCATCTGCACCGACCTCGCAAAACTGGTTAGGTACCGATGATCAGGGACGTGATGTATTGGCCCGTATTCTATATGGTTTGAGGGTTTCACTGCTATTTGGTTTTGCACTCACAATTGCATCAGCGCTTTTAGGTATTGCTGTAGGTACGATTCAGGGCTATTACGGTGGCTGGGTCGATTTATTGGGACAGCGTATCCTGGAGGTATGGGGTGGTTTGCCGATGCTATTCATGGTGATGATTCTGGTCAGCATGTTTACTCCAAACGTCTACTGGCTGTTTCTGATCATGCTGTTATTTGGCTGGACCACTTTGGTCGGTCTGGTACGTGTGGAATTTTTAAAGGCGCGTCATCTGGACTACGTCCGTGCCGCACGTAGTCTGGGCGTCACAGACCGAACCATTATGCTGCGCCACATCTTGCCCAATGCCATGAGTTCCAGCCTGTCACAGCTCCCTTTTATGCTCACAGCCAACATCACTGCACTGACGGCATTGGACTTTTTAGGCTACGGTTTACCACCGGATGCAGCCTCTTTAGGCGAGCTGTTGTTGCAGGGTAAATCCAACCTGAATTCACCATGGCTGGCACTATCCGGCTTCTTTACTCTGGCCATTGTCCTATCTTTACTGATTTATATTGGGGAGGCGACACGTGATGCATTCGATCCAAGACGCCAATAATCCGCAAGCCTTGTTAAGCGTGCAGCATTTAAATATCCGGCAAGCAGAGCATGTGCTGGTAGCTGACCTGAATTTTCAGTTGCATGCCGGTGAAACCGTTGCACTGGTCGGTGAAAGTGGTTCGGGTAAGTCGATTAGCAGTTTGGCTTTACTCGGACTGTTACCCAGTACTTTGAAGATTCAAGGTCAGGCCTTATTGGGACAGCAAAATCTACTGGCACTGAAAACTGAACAGTTACGACAAATTCGTGGCCAGAAAATTGCCATGATTTTTCAGGAACCGATGACGGCTTTAAATCCCTTGCACAGGGTGGAAAAAATTATTGGTGAAACCTTATTGCTGCAAGGCTGGTCCAAACAAAAGGCCAAAGCACGAATTATTGAATTATTAAAAGATGTCGGCATTCCCGACCCTGAAGAGAAATTGCGCCGTTATCCGCATGAGCTTTCTGGCGGACAGCGGCAGCGCGTGATGATTGCCATGGCACTGGCCTTAGATCCGGACATTCTGATTGCCGATGAGCCGACCACAGCACTGGATGTTACCTTGCAAGCACAGATTTTAAAACTGCTTAAATCTTTGCAGCAAAGCCGAAATATGGCGATGATTCTGATCAGCCATGATCTTAATCTGGTACGTCGCTATGCCGATCAGGTCATTGTAATGAACAAAGGTGTAGTAGAAGAACAGGGCAGCGTAGCGGAAATATTTCAACATCCGAAACAGGCCTATACTCGTGATTTGCTGAATCATGATTTTGGTGAAGCGCTGCATATTCCAGAAGCTGAAAATTTATTGACCTTAAAGCAGGTTGCGGTGAAGTTCCCGATCAAGCAGGGATTACTCAACTGGGTCAAAGACTACTTTATTGCGGTCGAGCCTTTGGACTTACAGTTAGCCCAAGGTGAATCGATTGGCATTGTCGGGGAAAGTGGTTCAGGTAAAAGTTCACTGGCTTTGGCCATTAGCCGCTTGATTAAAAGTGACGGTGAAATTGTGCTGCTTGGCACAGATTTAAATCGGTGCAATGAAAAACAGTTACGGCCTTTACGCGCTGAATTTCAGATTGTGTTTCAAGACCCGTTTAGCAGTTTAAATCCACGTTTGAATGTGGAGCAAACCATTGGTGAGGGATTGGGCTTAAAAAAACTCTCATCGACTGAAATATCAGAGCGGATTGATGAGGCCCTGGAAAAAGTGGAATTGCCCATCAGCTTTAGAATCCGTTATCCACATGAGTTGTCAGGTGGGCAACGTCAGCGTGTCGCCTTGGCACGCGCTTTGGTGTTGAGTCCTAAACTGCTGATACTGGATGAACCGACCTCGGCGCTGGACCGTACCACGCAGCGCGCCATAGTGAAATTACTCAGACGTTTGCAGCAGGAACATCAGATCAGTTATCTGTTTATCAGCCATGACCTGCAAGTGGTTAAAGCCCTGTGTCAGAAAGTGCTGGTGTTACGTCGGGCGCAGGTCATGGAATTTCAAGACACTGAACAGTTGTTTTTAAATCCGAAAACTGAATATACCCGGCAGCTGATTGAGGCCAGTCAGTATATTTGAAGTTACTGACAAGTCATATTGTCAAATAGCCTATTGACGAATTGTATATTCAGGTTAGAGTTTTCACTCTATATAAATACAAATAAGTCAGGATTGAGAGATGAGCCATCTTGCTGAAGCAACCATCATTCGACATACCACCTTTAAAAATAGAATTATCAAAGCCGCAATGAGTGAAGCTCTGGCAAATGATGCAGGTCAGCCCAGCCAGTTGCATTTTAATCTTTATGAAACCTGGGCCAAAGGTGGCTTGGGCTGTGCCATTACCGGTAATGTGATGGTAGATTTCCGCGCCAAAAATGAACCGGGCGTGGTGGTGATTGATTCAGAACGCGATTTGGCCAAGCTACAGCAATGGGCAGCGCTCGGCAAGAAATATGACATGGTACAACTGGTTCAATTGTCCCATCCCGGCCGCCAGTGTCCTAAAGGTCTAAATAGGGAAACCGTAGCACCTTCGACTGTGCCTTTTTCTCCTGCACTGGCAACCACCTTTGGCACACCACGTGAATTACGTGAAGATGAGATTCTCGATATTATCCAGCGTTTTGCCATTTCTGCACAAATCTGCGAAAAAGCTGGCTTTGAGGGCATACAGTTGCATGGTGCGCATGGTTATCTGATCAGCCAGTTTTTATCGCCATTGACCAACAAACGTCAGGATCAATGGGGTGGTCCGATTGAAAACCGGATGCGCTTCCTGCTGGAAATTTATAAGGCTGTCCGTGCGGCAACCTCGGATCAATTTATCATTTCCGTGAAACTGAACTCGGCTGATTTCCAGCGTGGCGGCATTACCGAAGATGAAGTAGTTGCGGTCTTTAAAGCCATAGATGCTGCTGGAATCGATCTGATTGAGATTTCTGGCGGAACCTATGAAGCTCCGGCTATGGCGGGCGCGAAAGAGGATAAGCGCAAAGCCAGTAGCATTGCACGTGAAGCTTATTTCCTCGATTTTGCCGAGAAAATCCGTAAGGAAGTGCAGTGTCATTTAATGGTGACTGGTGGCTTCCGTACTGTAGAAGGGATGAACGCAGCACTCGACAGTGGCGCGTGTGATTTTATTGGTATTGCCCGTCCATTGGCGGTGGAAACCGATTTAACCGATCGACTGATCGCTGGACAGGACGTTCGTTATGCGGTGAATAAAATTAAAACCGGCATTCCGATGGTCGATAAAATGGCAATTATGGAAATTATCTGGTATGCCGCACAGTTTAAGGATATTGCGCGTGGTAAACGTCCAAATCCAAAACTGTCACCGCTGAAAGTATTTTTGAAATATGCCAAAAACAATATTACCGCAATGATTAAAGGGCAGATTAATTCACGCCGTAGTGCTTAACTGGATGACTGGGCTTTAGACCAGTAAGACTGAAACTGCACAGCAACAGCAGACCATCGTTCTTTTTTTCCGTGTACATTGAAAGGCAGGTCTGCTCTATTTTTATAATTTCTTTAGATGTACAGCAAAGATCAAGCAATATTGAAATTCAATCCATTTAAAAACAAAAAAGCCTGATTCATGACGATCAGGCTTTTTGCTGAGATATTACTCTCTCGAATATGGCGACCCTACGGGGATTCGAACCCCGGTTACCGCCGTGAAAGGGCGATGTCCTAGGCCTCTAGACGATAGGGTCATCTAAGTATTGGCGTCCCTACGGGGAGTCGAACCCCGGTTACCGCCGTGAAAGGGCGATGTCCTAGGCCTCTAGACGATAGGGACGTTTCAGAGGTGGGCGTATAATAGGGTGGATAGGACACCCTGTCAAACCTTTTTCTGGGATAATGTTTAAAAATAGACTCAACTGAATAAAAATAAAACAAATGTATGAAATGTGTTTTGAAAATCACTATTTTTCTGCGCTTAAACCCCCAATGATGCTGTTGACCACCGCTGGATGCTGTAAGTAACCGATAATACTGTGAGGATTATAAAAAGATGTAGTAATCGCTTGGTTAATGATCGGTGGCTGAAAATTGAAAGGTGCTTCTGATAAAGGAAAAGCAGTCAAAAAATCATCGGGTGAATAAAAATTAAACCAGTCACCCTGCAGTTGGGGTGGTCTGGAAATTGGGGTGACGAGTTTTTCCTGAATGACTCTAAAAGCCAGGGGAGAGCCTAGGGTAATAAAGCGCTGAATTCTAAAATGCGGATATTGATGCAGCAGGTTATAGGTAATGACCGAACCGAGGGAATGCGCCACAATAATATGATCTAGCTCGGGATGAAGATAAGACATGATCCGGTAATGGACTTCATGCATGAAATCGGGATTGGATAAATATAAATAGGTTTCAATCAGGAATTTATGGATGAATGTTTCATGTAGCTTGGGATAATGATTTAGAAATAGTGCCAGTTCCTTAAATGCATGATCTCTGGTAAGTGCGCTAATGAGGGCCAATCGCTGCGTGAATGACTCAGAGCTTTCGGGATTTACACTCGGTAATCTGCTCGCACAGGGATGATGTTCCGGGACAATGGTAGTGTTATGTCTTAAATGAAAGGGAAGATGAAAATGGGAGATGGACTTGGGTAAAAAGGTCTCCAGATCCAGGCTGTTATATAAATGATGTTTGCTGAGCAAATCGCCATAAAAAGGAAAGCGCAGTTCCAGAGCCTTAAGATCAATATTTTGCCGGGAATTGCGTAGGCCGGTCTGAAAAGCGGATAGCCAATGCTGTTTTAATGAAGGTTGATCGTAATTCTGTTGATTCATGCCGTGAATAAAAATGATTTTCATACATGGTCAGAGCTTTTATAGAAAGGGTAGCTTGATTGAGCGTAAAAAAAAGAGCGGTACTTGACCACTCCTTTTCTGTGTTAGTTTTGCTTTCGATAGAAAACATGGTAACTGAGATAACAACCCGCAATAAACAGCAGGCAGCCAATAAAGCCGGCCAGCATTTCCGGATCTGCTGCCATACTGATACAGGTAATAAAACAGAACACAAAACCCAGAATCGGTACAATCGGGAACAGCGGTGCTGCAAAGCCTAGCTCTTGCACGGTATGACCGGCCTTATACCACTGACGACGGAAATTGAACTGGCTTAAGCAAATGCTCATCCAGACCACCACCATGGTAAATGCAGCTACACCCAGCAGGTTCTTGAAGATGGTTTCCGGTGCAAACTGCTCTGACAATAAGCCCGGAATCGCACCAAGCATGGTGACAATAATCGCCACAAAAGGAATGCCACGGTGGTTCACTTTAGAGAACACGGCAGGTAACTGTTTTTTGTCAGATAAAGACCACATCATGCGGGACGCGGCATATAAACCCGAGTTGGCTGCTGATAACAGCGCAGTGATAATCACAAAGCGGATGATATCTTCCGCATGTGGAATACCGATATAGGTAAATACTGTTACAAACGGACTGCTACTGACACCTTCAGCCCCCAAGCCTGCCATCTGATGCGGTAACAGTGCGCTAATCACTACAATTGTGCCGACAAAGAAAATCAGCAGTCGCCAGATGGCAGCATTGATGGCTTTGGGTACGTTTTTAGCCGGATCCTGGGTTTCACCTGCGGCAACACCAATCAGTTCAGTTCCAGAGAAAGCGAAGTTGACAATCAGCATGGTGGCGAAAATTGGAAATAAGCCTTGAGGAAACCAGCCCTGAGCCGTAATGTTGCTAAATAAAGGCGCAGAACTGTGACCCTGAAACGAAAGCACACCAAAAATTGCCAATAAGCCTAAAATAATAAAGCTAATCACGGTCACGACTTTGACCAGAGATAGCCAGAATTCAGACTCTGCAAATAACTTTGTTGAACTCATATTGAGCCCAAAAACAATAGCGGCAAAAACGATGGTCCAGATCCAGACTGAAATTTGCGGAAACCATTCCTGCATCAGCAAGGCTGCGGCGGTAAATTCGGTTCCAAGGGTGGCAGTCCAGGTCAGCCAGTACAACCAGGTAATCATATAACCGGTACCTGGACCAATATATCTGCGTGCATAGGTACCAAAAGAACCTGATTCGGGCATGTGTACCGCAAGTTCGCCCAGGCAAAGCATGACTGCATAGGCAATTAAACCGCCTAATACATAGGAGATGATGGCACCTACAGGCCCCGTTTGTGCAATGACTTCACCCGAACCTAAAAATAACCCCGTTCCGATTGCGCCGCCTAGCGAAATCATGACCAGATGTCGAGTACTCATAGCGCGTTTTAAAGGCGCAGAATTGCCCTGATGCGTAGCATCATTCGGAGTATGAGATGACTGCATAAGAGAAAATGAAAAAGAAAAATGAAGCGAACTATTGTAGTGAAAAACTACAAATCTGCAATGTAATAATGATAAGTGTTGAAGCTTGAATGATCGTATAGCACGATATATGGCGACCCTACGGGGATTCGAACCCCGGTTACCGCCGTGAAAGGGCGATGTCCTAGGCCTCTAGACGATAGGGTCGTTAGGAGGTGATGCGTATATTATGGATTTTTAATAAAGCTGTCAAACCTGTAATTGTGTTATTTTTAAAATATTGAATTAATTGCATAAAAAATGACAAATCTAAAATAAAAAAAAGCACAGTTTTTAAAAGCTACTTGATCTGTCACTTTAAAACAGTATGAATTTTTAGCACGATACAACTTGTATCAATGCGCCATCTAAGGATAACTGAAAGAGATGGCTTGTTGTGGTCTCTCTGTTTAGCGATGGCTTAGGTTTCCCATCAGACGAATGCTGCGAAGGTTGATAATAATAGTGCATAAGATAAATAATAAATTGAACGTATTATTTTAGGGGGGTACGTGAATTATCAAATAAATCAAATTTTCCATGATTCAGAGGAGTTGATGGAAAACTGAAATTTAAAAGACCACAAATTAGTGGTCTGGTGTTTGATATTTTTGAGCTTTCTCTTGTGCTGGAGCTGCTGCTGGCGTGATTGATGAATCTTTGTCTGGAGATTTATCTTTGCTGACGATATATAAATATAAAGCTGAGGGAAGAAGAATGATTAAAACAATAAAAGCTTTTTTCAACATGATTTCAGGGTCATTGATTTCAATAGAGTGAACTTAGCATGCAAATGGTGATAAAAAAAGGGTGCTGTAGCACTTAAGGCTAAACTTTAAAAATCAAGCTTTGAAAATGAATATTCAGGATAGGATGAGTAATTTTAGAAATAATGTTTGGTGATTATCCGCAAGTTATGACAGCCCTTTTAAAGGGCTATGGATGTGAATATGTGGGTCAAGGTTTTAATTTTAAAACATTTTCGGAAGTGAAAATAAAGGAGATGTAGTGCGCATCTAAAAGCTTAGATGAGTAGTTAGAGAAATAAAGAAGATAAAAATAGATGGCGTCCCTACGGGGATTCGAACCCCGGTTACCGCCGTGAAAGGGCGATGTCCTAGGCCTCTAGACGATAGGGACGTTTAGAAGATGGCGGTATCTTATTGATCCGCCACCAAGGTGTCAAGTAGATGGGGTGCGAGTTTGTTCAAAATATAGCAAAACAGTTCGGCCGTCTTTTGAGTGTCGTATAAAGCAGAGTGTGCTTCCTTACCATCGAACTCTATTCCAGCCTGAATACATGATTTTGCCAGTACAGTCTGACCAAACATCACAGCACTTAAAGTCACAGTATCAAACACCGAAAAACTGTGAAAAGGGTTTTGATTTTTAGTCCCCGTACGGGCAATGGCCGCTTGTACAAAGCCCAAATCGAAATGTGCATTATGGCCGACTAAAACGGCATGTGTACAGTTTTGCTGACGACGGACTTCATTGACCGATTTGAAAATGCGTTTTAATGCACTTTTTTCATCTTCCGCCATGGCAATGCGCATTGGGTTTGACGGATCTATACCAATAAATTCCAGAGAACGGCGGTCTAAATTCGCCCCTGCAAAAGGGTTAATATGTGCATGGTGTGCTTCACCAGGTACAAATTGGCCTTCTTCATTGTAAATGATTGGGATTGCTGCGATTTCCAGTAAGGCATCGGTATGTGAGTTAAAACCTGCTGTCTCGACATCGACAACAACAGGTAAAAATCCACGGAAACGCTGACCAATTACTGGTGTGGTTTCATCTGTCACACTTTTCTCCATTGGATGGTCTTACCCGCATACAATGGGATAATCTGTTCACCATCCAAATAGTCTAAACTTTCCGGAATAACTTGCTCTTCTTTGACCAAGGTAATGGTATTGGTATTGCGCGGCAGACCATAGAAGTCCGCACCGAAATGGCTGGCAAAACCTTCCAGACGGTCCAGTCGACCTGCCTGATCAAAAGCCTGAGCATATAATTCAATTGCGGTAGGGGCGCTATAGCAACCGGCACAGCCACAGGCATTTTCTTTGGCATTTTTTGAATGCGGCGCGCTGTCTGTACCCAGGAAAAATTTGGGATTAGAACTGGTTGCAACTTCAAGTAATGTTTGCTGATGGCTTTGACGTTTTAAAATCGGCAAACAATAGAAATGTGGTTTAATACCACCCACTAGCATATCGTTACGGTTGAACAGTAAATGCTGTGGGGTAATGGTAGCAGCTACATTGCGGTCTTGTTCAAGTACAAAATGTGCAGCATCGCTTGTGGTAATGTGTTCTAAAACCAATTTAAGCTTTGGAAACTGTTTTAAAAGCGGTGAAAGTACTTCATCTAAAAAGCGTTTTTCACGGTCAAAAATATCGACATGATTGTGGGTGACTTCACCGTGAAGCAACAATGGCACCTGATGTTCTTCAAGCTGTTCAATCACTGCATAGACTTTACTGATATCACTGACGCCATTGTCTGAATTTGTGGTTGCACCAGCTGGATACAGCTTGATGGCATTGACATGCTCAGATTCTTTAATTTTTTTGACTTCGCTTGGTTGAGTCTGGTCGGTAAAGTAAAGCACCATACGTGGATCAAATGCGACACCTTCAGGGACATGCGCCATAATGCGTTCGCGATAAGCCAATGCTTCCTCAACTGTTTTGATGGGAGGTACAGTATTTGGCATGCAGATAGCACGAGCAAACTGCTTGGCAAGATCGGGAACTGTGCGTTTTAAAGATAAACCGTCACGTAAGTGAGCATGCCAATCATCTGGCTGGAGAAGAGTGATTGTATTCAAGGCCATTTCAATCGAAGAAATAAAACAGATGATAATCCATAAAGTGTGAAAATGGTAACGAGAATTACAGACAAATGGTTATATATACATAATTCTAAATAAGAAAAATATGTTATTTTTAGTAACTAAAAGAATTAAGAAATGCTGGGCAATGGAATCCAAGTATAATCTAGCGAAATTACAATATGATAAAGAAAAAATAGAAGAGCTGATTATACGGCAAAGTCAGCGTATAGGTCAGGTTTTTCCCAAAAAAATGGAACAGGAATTTTGGTCGAAAAATTTGGAGCGTGCCCGTAAGCATGTACAAAAATATCTGTGGGGCGGCGTTTTATCTTACTTTATTTTTATTCTGGTGATTTTGCCCAGCGACTACTGGGTGATTGACAAACAGTATATCAGGCATGATTTTCTGAACTGTAGCCTAGGTTTGGCCAATGGTGCTGTATGCCTGCTGATTTTATTTTCTTTTTCACATTTTCCCAAATTGCGTCCCTATTTTTCTCTGGCTTCCATGGTGCTTATGTTTTGGGCCATGATTTCCATGTCCTGGTTGACTTTGACCGTAGAAACTGTTGCCTTACGCCAACAAGGTATGGCCATTCTATGCATGATTTACATCATGGGTTCCCTTATTTCCGGGGTAAAACCATTTCAGATGTTGATGACCGGATTTTTAGCGGCTTCGCTGACAGTCATTCTGTTTTTTCTGCTTCATGTTGATTTTGATGCCGTAGTACTTGGTCGTATTCTTTTTGGCAGTTGTGTGTTTGGTTATGTGATTAGTCATATGATTTTTGCGCGTGAACGAATGATTTATCTGTTTACAATGCGAACCAAAATTAGTGAAAAAATGCATCGGATTCATAATTCGGAATTATTGCATTTAAGTCAGCATGATGACCTGACTAAAATCTCAAACCGTCGTAGTTTCGATGAAATGATGGAAGTGTTTTACCAGCAAACCCGTCAAGAACGAAGTACTTTGGCGATCCTGTTTATTGATATTGATTTTTTTAAAAACTACAACGATTTTTATGGGCATCAGAAAGGCGATGATGTGATTTCCTCTATCGCCAAATCGATTAAAAATGCCATTCGGCATATGGATTTTGTTGCACGATATGGTGGGGAAGAGTTTGTGGTACTACTGCCTGAAACAGATGCTCATGGTGCCTATGCCGTAGCGTCAAATATCTATAAGGCCATCGAGCGTCTAGAAATTCCTCACGAGAAATCTTCAATCTCCGATTTTATTACCATTAGTTTAGGAATTACTGTTTATTATGGCGAAGCTGAGCTAAGCAAAGAAGAGTTATTAAAAATTGCTGATCAGGCTTTATATCGTGCCAAGAATTTAGGCCGTAACCAGATTTATTATCAATCTCTCCGTTCCAATATCGCTGCAACTGAATTTATAAAATCATAAACAGGTCAGATAAAAAAAACCGCTCTTTTGAGCGGTTTTTTTGACCTAAAACAAACTTATTTGTTTTTGTCTTTTAATTGAGGAACAGCTGAACCTGTGCCTACAGAAAGTAAGCCTGCACCTGTATAGATACCCAATTTTGCACGAGTATCGGTAATGTCAAGGTTACGCATAGTCAATTGACCAATACGGTCAGCAGGACTAAACATAGAATCCCCTTTCTCCATCGTCAAACGCTCAGCTTCATAAGTAAGGTTAGGCGATTCAGTGTTCATAATTGTGTAGTCATTACCGCGACGAAGCTCTAAAGTCACAGTACCTGTGATGGCTTTCGCTACCCAGCGCTGTGCAGTTTCACGAAGCATCAGCGCTTGAGAATCGAACCAGCGACCTTGATACAATAAACGACCTAAACGCAGACCGTTGATACGGTATTGTTCAATGGTGTCTTCGTTATGAATACCAGTCACAAGACGCTCGTAAGCGATGTGAAGAAGTGCCATACCTGGTGCTTCATAAATACCGCGAGATTTCGCTTCGATGATACGGTTTTCGATCTGGTCAGACATACCTAGACCGTGACGACCACCGATACGGTTGGCTTCAAGAATGAACTCAACTGGATCTTCAATGCGTTGACCGTTAATCGCAACAGGGAAACCTTCTTCAAAAGTAATTGATACTTCTTCAGGTTTGATTTCGACTTCTTCTTTCCAGAATGCAACGCCCATGATTGGGTCAACGATTTTGATACCGGCATTTAAGTATTCAAGATCTTTCGCTTCGTGAGTCGCACCCAGCATGTTTGAGTCAGTTGAGTAAGCTTTTTCTTTTGACATTTTATAGTCAAAGCCGTTGTCGATCAGGAATTGTGACATTTCCGCACGACCACCAAGCTCATCAATAAAGGTTTGGTCTAACCAAGGTTTGTAAATTTTAAGCGCAGGATTAGTCAACAAGCCATAACGGTAGAAACGTTCAATGTCGTTACCTTTATAAGTTGAACCATCACCCCAGATGTTGACATCATCTTCTTTCATTGCGGTAACAAGCATGGTACCGGTTACTGCACGACCCAATGGCGTAGTGTTGAAGTAAGGAACACCACCAGTGCTGATATGGAAAGCGCCACATTGAATCGCAGCAATACCTTCTAATGCAAGTTGTAAGCGGCAATCAACCAAGCGAGCTTTTACTGCGCCATACGCTTCCGCTTTTTTCGGAATCGCATCATAGTCGTCTTCATCAGGCTGACCCAGGTTTGCTGTATAAGCATAAGGTTCTGCGCCTTTTTGTTTCATCCACAATAGAGCAGCTGAAGTATCTAGACCACCAGAGAAGGCAATACCAACTTTTTTGCCTACTGGGACATTCTGCAAGATAGTTGCATTATCAGACATTGTTAATCCTAACGATATGAAATAGGCACCGAGAAATTTGGTGGCCCAAGAAAATACACATTTCTTCAATTGTAGCACTATTTTATTTCTAATGGTTTTACAAAAGAAAATCTCGTTGAAAATTTGAAATTGATAGATTCAATATATGGTTATAAGCAAAGATTTTGATTAAATCGTGAAGCAGAGCAGAGTTGTGGCTTATAAACAGGAGTTAAAAGGAAGGTGGATAACAATTTTGAGCAGCACATTGAAAGTTTGACCGCTTGCAACATGTCCGCACATTTTATTTCCTCTCAGAATGGCTTTCTGTCGCACCTGTTATTTGTATCTAATTATCCAGGATCTAATGATCAGTATCTATGCTTGTTATAATACGCTTGTTATCAATAGTGCTTTGCTTTGAGTAATCATCATTCAAATAATCCATATTATCGACTAAAGTATTAGATGATTGTCCCGGATTTTTTATTTTTCTAAAAAAATAATAAAAATGAAATAATTAAAAATATCTGAGTGAATTTTAATCAGTGCAGTCTGTATAAATTTAAATATTTCATGCATTATATTGGTATGACCAATTTTAAATAAGAAATTGCTTATTGATCTTTATTTGGTTAAAAAGTAGCATATTTAAAGTTTATTGATATATTTTTTTAATTAAATGATTATTGGTCATACCAGTTAAGATGTTAATTGGTAGGTGATCAGACCATTTTGTATTCTGGAAAAGCATTTCAAGGAGAGGACAATGCTTCAACAATGGCAACAGATTTACGATCCTATGGGCAATATCTGGCTCTCCAGTTTGATTGCCCTGATTCCCATCATTTTCTTCTTTTTAGCGCTTGCGGTATTCCGCATGAAAGGTAGTGTAGCGGGAACAATTACCGTGATCCTTGCGCTGCTGGTTTCATTATTTTCCTATCAGATGCCGGTCGTGATGGCTTTTGCATCAATGATTTACGGTTTTTTCTATGGTTTGTGGCCCATTGCCTGGATCATCATCGGTGCCGTATTTCTGTATAAAATTTCGGTTAAAACAGGGCAGTTCGATATTATTCGTTCTTCCATCCTGTCCATTACCGAAGATCAGCGCTTACAAATGCTCTTTGTGGGTTTTGCCTTTGGTACTTTCCTGGAAGGTGCGGCAGGTTTTGGTGCTCCGGTTGCCATTACTGCTGCATTGCTGGTGGGATTAGGTTTTAAACCCTTATATGCAGCGGGCTTGTGCCTGATTGTCAATACTGCGCCGGTTGCCTTCGGCGCGATGGGGATTCCCATTATCGTAGCCGGGCAGGTTTCAGGTGTAGATACCCATGAAATTAGCCAGATGGTAGGACGTCAGTTACCGTTTATGGTGCCCATTGTTCTATTCTGGATTATGGCGATTATGGATGGCTGGCGTGGTGTGAAAGAAACCTGGCCAGCGGTGATTGTGGGTGGTGGATCATTCGCGCTAGCACAATATCTAACCTCTAATTTTGTAGGTCCAGAGCTGCCAGACATTACCGCTGCAATTGCTTCACTTATTTCTTTAACAATTTTGCTTAAATTTTGGCAACCGAAACATATTTTCCGTTTTGCAGACCAAGACGCAAATGTTGATGAATCAGCTGCTCAACAGCTCGCAGCTCAAAAACAGCAAAAATATAGCATTGCTCAAATTGCCAAGGCATGGTCACCATTTGCCATTTTAACCGCGATGGTCACCATCTGGAGTATCAAACCCTTTAAGGATTTATTTGCCAAAGATGGTGCGCTGCATGATCTGGTGATTTCCATCAAGGTGCCGTATTTGCATCAGCTGATCCAGAAGATGCCGCCGGTGGTCCCTGAAATTAAGGACTACGATGCGATTTATAAATTTGACTGGATTTCTGCTACAGGCACAGCCATTTTCATTGCCGCCATCATCACCATTATTTTCCTGAAAATGAAGCCCAAAGTAGCAGTGATCACTTTTGGCGAAACCATCAATGAGTTAAAAGTACCTATTTATTCCATTGGTATGGTACTGGCCTTTGCCTTTATTGCGAACTATTCAGGCATGTCGGCCACCCTAGCTTTAGCGCTGGCGCATACAGGCCAGGCATTTACTTTCTTCTCTCCATTCCTGGGCTGGATAGGCGTGTTCCTGACCGGTTCAGACACATCTGCCAATGCACTGTTCTCGGCACTTCAGGCGACCACGGCACAACAGATTGGCGTGCCGGAAGTACTGCTGGTTGCAGCTAATACCAGTGGGGGTGTAACCGGAAAAATGATTTCACCTCAATCGATTGCAATTGCCTGTGCGGCTGTAGGTCTGGTAGGTAAAGAATCTGATTTGTTCCGCTTTACCGTGAAACACAGTATCTCCTTTACCGTGATGATTGGTATTATCATCACATTACAAGCCTATGTGTTCCCATGGATGATTCCATAAACTGGAATTGATGCAAGAGTAGAGAAATGCAGATGAAAGTTTCCGACCAAGCCGTACAGCAGCTCCGTATGTTGATTGAACAGAGCAATATGCAGGTTGGAGACCGTTTGCCTGCAGAACGTAAATTATGTGAACAGCTCGGGGTGTCGCGTTCATCGTTGCGTGAAGCGATTCAGCATTTGGTCAGTACGGGTATGTTGCTGAGCAAGGCTGGCTCTGGAACCTTTTTGCAGTTGCTACCGAGCGCCTGGACCAATCATCAAATTGTAGAACCTTTAAGCAATCTGATTGATCAAGACCCGGCTTACCGATTTGATGTGCAGGAAGCCCGTAGCGTTTTAGAGGGTGGTACTGCCTGGTATGCCGCTCAGCGTGCAACAGCAGCAGACCTGGAAAATATTCGCCGCTGCTATGATCGGATTGCCCATTATCAATCTATTGGGGATGATGACCAGTCAGCAAAAGCAGATGCCGAGTTTCATTTAGCTATTGCCGAAGCCTCACATAATTTAGTGCTAATACAGATGATGCGCAGCCTGTTTGACCTGTTGAAATACAATGTGGTTTTGGGCCGGCGCAAAGTTTATAGCGAATCGCATCGTTTTGATCAATTGCATGATCAGCACTTTCAGGTGATGGATGCAATTGAACGCCGTGATCCTGATGCTGCACGCAGTGCAGTCTGTGGACACATTGAGTTTGTAGTACAACAGGTACGCTTGATTGATGAAGAAGAAGCTCGTCGCCAGCGTGCCAGTAGATTAAACAGGATATAAGCATGATTATTTCTTCTGCGAATGATTATCGTGAAGCTGCGAAACGCCGGTTGCCCCCTTTTCTTTTTCACTATATTGATGGTGGTGCATACGCGGAATATACACTAAAGCGTAATATGGAAGATTTATCAAAAATTGCGTTGAGACAACGTGTACTGAATGACATGTCGCAGTTAAGTCTGGAAACCAAACTGTTTGATGAAACCCTGTCGATGCCAGTAGCATTGTCACCAGTCGGTTTAACCGGTATGTATGCACGTCGCGGGGAAGTTCAGGCAGCTGTAGCGGCAGATAAAAAAGGCATTCCTTTTACCCTGTCTACCGTTTCAGTCTGTCCGATTGAAGAAGTGGCGCCAGCCATTCAGCGTCCAATGTGGTTCCAGTTGTATGTGCTGCGTGACCGTGGCTTTATGAAAAATGCTCTGGAACGAGCCAAAGCGGCAGGTTGCTCAACGTTAGTATTTACAGTAGATATGCCTGTGCCGGGCGCGCGTTACCGAGATGCCCACTCGGGTATGAGTGGACCAAATGCAGCAATGCGCCGTTATATGCAATCCTGTTTCCATCCGCATTGGGCCTGGAATGTGGGCTTGATGGGACGTCCACATGACTTGGGCAATATTTCTAAATACTTGGGTAAACCGACGGGTCTTGAAGATTATATTGGCTGGTTAGGTTCTAACTTTGATCCCTCGATTTCCTGGAAAGATCTGGAATGGATTCGTGAGTTCTGGGATGGTCCAATGGTGATCAAGGGTATTTTGGACCCTGAAGATGCCAAAGATGCAGTACGTTTCGGTGCAGATGGTATTGTGGTGTCGAATCACGGTGGCCGTCAGCTGGATGGTGTTTTATCTTCCGCGCGTGCTTTGCCGCCAATTGCTGATGCAGTCAAAGGTGATATTAAAATTCTAGCTGATTCGGGTATCCGTAATGGTCTGGATGTGGTGCGTATGCTGGCCTTGGGTGCCGATACCTGTATGTTGGGTCGTGCCTTTGTTTATGCACTGGGCGCTGCTGGTGGTGAGGGTGTTTCCAATCTCCTCGAATTGATTGATAAGGAAATGCGCGTAGCAATGACGCTGACCGGTGCCAAAACCATTGCCGATATTACTTCGGATTGTTTGGTGAAGTTAGATAGAGAGTTGGCTGAGTGATGATTACCTAAACTCTTGTTTGGAAAGAAGGAGTTCCCCTCTTTATTAAAGAGGGGTTAGGGGAGATTTTGAGAATTTATAAATTAATAAATTCTAGAAAAATAGCTTCGTAATTTTTTCTCCCAGTATCTGTTAAGCATATAGATAATAAATTGAAGCAAGATGAGTTTAGACGGAGTCTTATCGTGAAAAAGCACCTATTGGGAGCTCAGCTGTTACTTTGGTTTTGCCCAAAGTAACCAAAGGCATTTGTCATCCGTTGAACTCGTCAAATAACAAAACAAATTAATCTCTCGCAGAAACATTGAGGTCCTATTTCAGTCTGCCTCAAACAGCAACGGATGACGTTTTCGTGTATCAAATGTTAGTTATGATGATATTTCTAAAGCGTATTAAAAGAGCGGCGAGTAGCTTAAAAATGACTTTAGAAAAGGATTAGAAATATGTTCAGGCAATCAAATTCACAGCAAACCATTCAAAAACTCATCCACATTGTCGGCAAGCAACATGTATTCACGGATGACAATGACACACGATTATACCGTCAAGGTCGTCGTTACGGTTCCGGCCAAGTGCTGGCCGTGGTCGTCCCGGGTTCATTGCTGGAACAGTGGCAAGTTTTGCAGGCTGCGGTGGACGCAGACTGTATTGTGATTATGCAGGCTGCCAATACCGGTTTAACCGGTGGATCAACCCCTTTTGGCGATGATTATGACCGTCCAGTGATTCTGATCAACACTCGACGCTTGGTTGGCATTCAAGTAATTAATGATGCGAAGCAAGTGGTTTGTTTGCCCGGTGCAACACTAGACAAACTGGAAAAAGAACTGGCAGTGTTTAATCGTGAGCCGCATTCGGTGATTGGTTCCTCCTGTATAGGTGCATCGGTTTTGGGTGGAGTCTGCAATAACTCGGGTGGTGCACTGGTTCGCCGTGGACCTGCCTATACGGAACTTGCCCTGTATGCACGTGTAAATGAATCGGGGCAACTGGAACTTATCAATCATTTGGGCATCCAGCTCGGTTCAACACCAGAAGAAATTTTATCCCGACTTGAAAATCAGCAATATCAATTGACTGATATTAAAAATGATCAGCATTGCTGTGCTTCAGATCATCGTTATGCGCATGACGTGACTCAAGTCGATGAGAACACGCCTGCGCGTTTTAATGCCGATCCATCACGTTTGTATGAAGCGTCAGGTTCAGCAGGGAAAGTCTGCGTGTTTGCGGTACGTTTGGATACCTTTGAAAAAATTCCCAGTCAGGTATTTTATGTCGGCACCAATACCCAGCAAGATTTAACAGCAATCCGCCGTTTTCTACTCACGGGTTTAGCGCGTTTACCGATTGCGGGCGAATATATTCACCGGGTGGCTTACGATATTGGTGCTGAATATGGCAAAGATACCTTCATGTTTATCGAAAAATTCGGAACAGCCAAAGTACCGGCGGCTTTTGCCATGAAAGATAAGGTCGATGGCTACCTGGAAAAAGTCGGCATGAAAGGGCTGTCTGATAAATTCCTGCAAATGCTGAGCAAATTTTTACCGTCGCATTTACCGAAACGCATGAATGAGTTCCGGGATTTGTATGAGCATCATCTGGTACTGCGCATCGAAAATCAGGATGTAGAACAGGTTCAGCAATTTTTACAGCACTATTTTTCATCTCATAACACTGGAAATTATTTCCACTGTACCGAAGAAGAAGGACGTAAAGCCTTTTTACATCGTTTTGCTGTAGCTGGAGCTGCCATTCGTTATCGCGACACCCATCGTTCAGAAGTAGAAGATATTGTCGCACTGGACATTGCCTTACGCCGTAATGACCGTGAATGGGTAGAAACTTTGCCGAAGGAAATGGATGAGCTGATTATCCATAAACTGTATTATGGTCATTTTTTATGTCATGTCTTTCATCAGGACTATATTGTGAAAAAAGGTGTTGATCCTTTAGCCATAGAACATCAAATGTGGAGTTTACTGGATGAACGCGGGGCTGAATATCCTGCAGAACATAATGTCGGGCATTTATATGTGGCCAAGCCTGCACTAAAAAATCATTATCAAAAACTGGATCCGACCAATAGCTTTAATGTGGGGATTGGTCATACCTCCAAATTAAAATACTGGAATCAAGAAACAAATTAAAAAACTGAATTATAATAAAAAATAACGGGTTCTATCTCAGGCGCAGTCTAAGCACTGCGCTTTTTTTATGAAAAATTGACTGTTTCGTCAGACAATGTGTAAAACAAGTCATAAACAAAAGAATAAAAATAGGTAAAGTAATATGCAACAAGTTGCAAAGCCAATATATAAAGGATTCATCATGACAACTCGCTATGCAAATATATTAAAACCGCTACATTTGGGCTTTACGACCATTAAAAACCGTGTCGTGATGGGTTCCATGCATACCGGTCTGGAAGACCGTTTTTATAATTATCCTAAATTGGCCGCATATTTTGGCGAACGGGCAAAAGGTGGTGTGGGTCTGATTATCACTGGAGGGATTTCCCCAAACCGTCAGGGCTGGTTGCTTCCTGCGGGCGGTACCATGAATAATTTGGCGGATGTGGCGCCGCATCGTTTGGTCACACATGCTGTACATAAGCATGGTGCAAAAATTTTAATGCAGATTTTGCATTCTGGCCGTTATGGCTATCAGCCTTTTGTGGTTTCTGCCAGTCCAATCAAGTCACCGATTTCACCTTTTAAACCGCGTCAAATGAGTGAAAAGCAGATTTTAGAGACTATTGAGGATTATGCACACACGGCCAGCATTGCCAAAAAAGCCGGCTATGATGGTGTGGAAATTATGGGTTCTGAAGGCTATTTGCTGAATCAGTTTTTAAGCCGTCATGTCAATCAGCGTACCGACCACTGGGGCGGTGACATTGAAAACCGCATGCGTTTGGCAGTAGAAATTGTCAAAGCCATTCGGGAAAAAGTCGGTGAAAAATTTATTATCTGTTTCCGTTTGTCCATGCTCGATTTAGTACATGATGGCAACACCATGCAAGAAGTGATTACGGTGGCACAGGCTTTGGAAAAAGCCGGTGTTACTTTGCTGAATACCGGGATTGGCTGGCATGAAGCCCGTATTCCGACCATTGTCACTTCCGTACCGCGTGCAGCATTTGCCGATTACACGGCAGAAGTGAAAAAGCATGTCGCTATTCCTGTGATTGCCTCTAACCGGATTAACATGCCTGAAACGGCCGAAGCCATTTTGGCTGCTGGAAAAGCCGATATGGTGCAGATGGCGCGACCATTGTTGGCGGATGCCTTCTGGGTCAGCAAGACTGCCACCAATCGGGTAGATGAAATTAATACCTGTATTGCCTGTAACCAGGCTTGCTTGGACCACACCTTTAAAAATAAACGTGCAACCTGTCTGGTCAATCCACGTGCAGCTTATGAAACGGAACTGGTGTATGTAAAAACCAAAGTACCGAAAAAAATTGCTGTTGTTGGTGGTGGTGTGGCAGGCATGTCGGCTGCAACAGTAGCTGCAAGTCGTGGTCATAAAGTCACATTATTTGAAGCCAGTCATGAGGTGGGTGGACAGTTCAATCTGGCTAAAGTGGTACCGGGTAAAGAAGAATTCCATGAAACCATCCGTTATTTTAAAGTTCAAATTGAAAGAACTGGGGTAGAACTGCGCTTAAATACTAAAGTGAACCGTGAACAACTGGAACGTGAAGGCTTTGATGAGGTCGTGGTTGCGACTGGAGTTGTTCCGCGTGCCTTAAATATTGAAGGTAGTCAGGCACCGCAAGTGTTGTCTTATGCAGAAGTGTTACGTGGAGCGGCAGTTGGCAATCGGGTGGCAGTGATTGGTGCCGGTGGTATTGGTTTTGATGTATCCGAGTTTTTATTAAAACCTGAACATCAGTCACAGCCGCAACCTCTGGCTGACTGGCAACGGGAGTGGGGCATTGATCCGAATCCGAACTATATTTCTGAGGGTGGCATACAAGCTGCCGAAGTGGCTCATCCTGTCCGTGAAATTTATCTCTTGCAACGTAAAACGACACCGCTGGGGATTGGCTTGGGTAAAACCACAGGTTGGGTGCATCGTGCGCAATTGAAAAAACACGCTGTGAAGATGCTACGTGGTGTGCAATACAAGTCTGTGACCAATGAAGGTTTATGGATTGAAACCAATGGCCACGATCAATTGTTACGTGTAGATACTGTGGTAGTGTGTGCAGGACAGGAATCGGTCAAAGACATTATGCCAACGGCGGATGAATTTACCTTGGCGAATTACCATATTATTGGTGGTGCCAAACTGGCGGCAGAGCTTGATGCAAAGCGTGCAATTCGTGAGGGTGCCGAATTGGCAGCCAAATTATAATTTTTAAAGTTAATTTGGTGAAACAATATTCATTTGAATAGTTTGCTTGTAATTTTTACTTGTCAGTTTTTAAAAAGATCCGTATTATGGCGCACATGGAAGCGTGGCAGAGCGGTTTAATGCACCGGTCTTGAAAACCGACGAGGGTGTGAGTCCTCCGTGAGTTCGAATCTCACCGCTTCCGCCAAATTTAAGATAAAGCCCTAATCATTGATCGGGGCTTTATTGTTTTTAGGGTTATGCAAGGTAAGCCGATAATAAGCAGAATAAAAACCTAGCTTAAGTTCAAGTTATTGATCAAGCCTAAATACAATTTCAAATTGAGTACCGTCCCAAACAGTTAATTCACCAATCCAATTTGTTTTTGCATTAAATCTTTTCGGGTATTGGCTGCCATCTTTACCCTCTAAAATATTTTGAAAATCAGAACTGTTATTGAGCATTGCTATAATTGGTCTAATTTTTAAGTTTTCTTCCAAAGCAAGATCAAGATTTCTCTTAAACTCATTACGTCCATTGCACGACCATCTATCAATACGGTCACGATAGACCTGTTTTCTTTCAGTTGGGTGTTTAGACAATAAAGGTTTATGTCCCCATAAACTAACAATTAGCTCATTGTTAGAGCTAATTGAAGATACCGACCAGTTCGGATTCTTAAGATCAGCATTAAATTTTTTAAATTCAGAAACGATGCCCACAAAATAGCCTTATTCAATTTTACCCTTATTAAAAATATTCTGATTGGTATAAATTACAAGTATTTAATGGTAATAAATGTCTGATATTCCAACTATTTGGGGTATATGCATTGGTGTGCATGTTGGAACTGAACCAGTTTAAAAAATTACATTGGAATAGAGTGGTTAGAGCTAGGCGATTTAAGTCAGATGATAGTGCGATATTGTGAATACAGCATTTATGCTAGGTTGAGTCGGGATAAAAAACATTTCAGGCTACGTTGCCGCTACACATGGTGTGATAGTTAGTATACTACTCAATAATTAAAAATTTAAATAAAAGACCCTGCTGATGCAGGGTCTTTTATATGAGTAAAGATGATATGAATCTAAATTGTTTATTTAGTTGAAGCCAAACCGCAGATAAATTGTTCTGGTTCAATTTCTGTAGTCACGATGACATGTACACCAATATTTCTGAGCTTTTCTCGTAATCGATCTCCGATTCCTGTGGTCACAAATATGTCCATAGGCAAAAGTTTTTCGAGTACTTCCCCAGACTGGGAAAAAGATTCTTCTTTTTCCACTTCAATAAGCTGTTTGTCAGTCACTTTTTCATCTTTTAATTCATATTTCCAGAATTTTCGACATTTTCCAGCATGTGGAGTAATGTGACGCCGGTTCTGGGATGTAATTACAATTAACATGGAGTGTCTTCCAAACCAATAGTGATTTAAATTGATGATAATCATAAGGGTTTAAATTATTCCCGATTATCCTCAAGCTAGATTTTCCAGTACAAATTGAGGCGACTTTATAAATAGTTTGATCAAAGCCTGTGCCGAACTTGATGGATGACGCACTCCGCGTTCCCAGCTCTCCAAGGTACGGGCAGAAATACACAGTTTGGCTGCCAGTTCTGTCTGTGAAATATTAAGGGCATGTCTGATCCGGACAATCTGTTGCGCCAAATCCAGATAACAGCCGCTATTAAAATCATTTTTTTGCGAGTGTGCATGATCATGCTGAAGTAGATTCATCATTATCTCCTCCTTATTGATACATCAAAAAGTTGTAATAACACTTTAAAAAAATCCAAAGGTAATTAAGACAGTAACAACTGAACTCCAAGCAGGTTTGAGCACAGTTAAACTAAACGTCATGATCACCTATTATGGATTGGACCACTGTGGCTGAAGATGTGGGTTACGAGATGCCTATGCGATAGATAGGGCCATACTGTATCGATATTCAAACGTAGGCAGACTACTCAGCGATACCACATCTGTTGATTTAGTGGGTGAGTGTTAAAGGAGGAGCACGGCCCTGAGGAATCAGGAACCAGGGAGCGGGTGGGGTCAGTACATGCGGGACAGAGGCACTGAAGAACAGAAGTAGGGTCTGAGTTCTGACCAGTACTGGTCTGAGCTTGGTGTCCAGTAGCGGTAGGGTATAGCTGTGCACCAGACAGAACTGGCAGTCATGAGTGGTGTGTGAATCATTCTGCTGTTGGTGTGGTGCATGCCGATCCTGCACGTCGGTGACGACCTGTACATCGTTCTGATCTGCTGCACTGGTGTGATGGACGTGTGGATGGGATGTTGGAAAATTAAGAGTTTTGTGAGTGCTATTAACTTCTAGATCTAATGCAACGGCAACAGTTTTACATACCGAAAAAACACTGTGCTTTTCTGGCAATAAAGGCTGCAGGAACACAGCGATCTGTAACAAGATTGCGGATAATCCCAACAATCTTCCCAACATTATGAGCACTTCACTACGCTTTTATGGATATTGCATGAATTATAATATAACAAAATATGAAATTTAGAACTGAAAAAATAAGCTATTACATTAGATCTCTTTCATAAATCAAAATATCTAAGATTAGATTTTTAAAATCAGCACTGCCTCATATTTAATTGATTTTATTTTTATACCTTTGAGTAGGCAATCTCTCTACTTTTGAAAGGTTAAAAGTAGACAAAAACCTTTTGTTTCCCATACACGACTTCCTTGTCGTGATGAGAAACGTGTGGCATCCATGCCACACTCATGAATCTAATATCGACTAAAATCTATTTTCAATTTTGGCTTTACGAACAATTTTATTTTCTAAAATGATTTATGAAAGAAGTCTATTAATTCTAATCTTTTATTAAACATGGTTTTATTTTTCTGCTGGATTTGAAGGCATCATCTATTTTTAAGTATAAACTTAGAGTTCAATCCAATATTGATTTATAGTGATTTTAATCGTTATTTTTTATTCTATATTCTTATAAATTATAGATAAGAATTGTTTTGATAGAGGAAAATCATGTTTAACATTCTGATGTATGTCCCTTGGGGCAAGGTGCCTGAAACTCCGGCAAAGAAATTATGGGAGCAACGAGGAAATGTACAAATTGTGGATGTTCGAACTGAGCAAGAATTTAAACACAGCCATATAGAAGGTGCCGTCAATTTGCCGATTACCCGGTTTACAGAATCTGCAATATGCTCATTAGGTCTCAAAACAGATCAACCTGTTGTAACGATCTGTTTATCAGCACACCGGAGCATTCCTGCGACACGTAAACTGGCCAAGATGGGGTATTCGGTCTCACAGTTAAAAGGTGGCATGAAATCCTGGTGGAAAAATGACTTACCTTGTATCGAAAACTAAAGGCTAAATCTGCAATAAGAGATGTTTTATTTAAATAAATAAAACAAGTTTGGCTGGTCCGAGGGGGCAAGATTTTTTAATCCTCAAACACCTCTATTAGGAATGCATAACGCTTTTCTTGGCTAGAACGAAAAATAGCGTCTCTTATTTAAAATTTCCTTTCACGCATTTCAATTCAGTAAAGTTTTTTGTGGGCTACTCTTTAGCCAATAAATAAACTTATTTGGCAGTTTAGACAGAACAAGTTTATTTTTTATTTTAAGTCTTTAATTTAATTAATCTTTCGTTTAATTTTTTTGCTTTTCAAAACTGGCTATATGTTATATATTTATAAAGTGAAAAGTCGAGTAAATACGTAGGGATTTATTCTGAAATTTCATGTTTTTATTCAATGTATCCCTCTTAATTCGATTCCAGTCGAGAGAAAGTTTGCTGAAGCGAAGTGGATTTTTTATTGCATTTGCAGTCTTACTTCTGCAAATCGCAGTATATTTACAGCCTCTGCTGCCGGAAAAATTTCACATTGCTCCGGTCTGTATGTCGATTACCCACAATCTTCTTTCGTCTGCTGATCATCATGCCCACTCGGCTCATCATGAGCTGCTCAAGGATTTGATTCCTCAACACTCCCAAGATCACCATCAGCATAATCATCAGTGCCAATACTGCACTGTCTATGGTGATTTGGTACTGCCATTTAAACTGGGAATTGATGAAGTTCTGGACCGGATTCAGGTTCGACTAAATTTCTATCAGTCGTTCTTCCGGCATGTCTATTTCAGCTTGCAGAAGCTGTATTTGCTGCCACAGGGCAGAGCACCACCTCTGACTTTTTAGGACACGATTGGTCACGTCAAACAGTTGTTTTGTTTGCACTACACAACATCTTAAAGAGTTTTAATCATGAAAATTCAGTTTTCGCTGTTCGCTAACAGCGTAAAGGTTTCGTTCGCCCTCAAAAAAGTCTATAGCGTATCCGGTATATGGGTTGCATCTCTATACCAGAGGATCGATGTCTGGCAAGGGGTGTCAGTTTCACTGCATCAATCGGCGCCGTTGATGTCCTCCCTGTATTCAATTGGTCAGCAGGAGGCAGCATGAATTTAGGGCTAACCGCGCTGGAACTGGCGCGTATCCAGTTTGCATTTACCGTATCATTTCATATTATTTTCCCGGCAATTTCTATTGGTTTAGCCAGTTTTCTGGCCGTTCTGGAATGGCGTTGGCTTAAAACCAATGATCCGGTATACCGGGACTTATTCAAGTTCTGGATCAAGGTTTTTGCCCTGTCCTTTGGTATGGGCGTAGTCTCCGGTGTGGTGATGAGCTATCAATTTGGCACCAACTGGAGTGAATTTGCACGGATTTCCGGCAGTGTCACAGGACCATTACTCGCTTATGAGGTTTTAAGTGCGTTTTTCCTTGAAGCCGGCTTTCTGGGGATTATGCTATTTGGTTGGGGCCGAGTGGGACCGAAAACCCATTTTTTCGCAACGCTGATGGTGGCTATAGGCACCTGTATTTCAATGTTCTGGATTCTGTCCTCGAATAGCTGGATGCAGACGCCACAAGGCTTTAGCATTGAAAATGGCATTATTGTCCCGCAAGACTGGTTTGCCATTGTCTTTAATCCATCTTTCCCCTATCGATTAGCACATATGGCAATGGCCTCTTTTCTGGTTTCTGCTTTGCTTGTCGCTGCCACAGCCGCATTTCATTTATTAAAAGGTCGTCGAGATGCCTTGGTAAAAAAATCATTTTCCATGGCCATGTGGATGATTGTGGCATTGGCACCTCTACAAATGTTTGTGGGAGATATGCATGGCCTGAATACGCTTGAACATCAACCGGCCAAACTGGCAGCCATAGAAGGACACTGGGAAACCAATAAAGATCATGGCATGCCTTTATATCTATTTGGTATTCCCGATATGCAGGCTGAAGAAACCAAGTATGCGATCGGTATTCCGAATCTGGGCAGTCTGATTATGACGCATAGCTTAAATGGCGAAGTCAAAGGCTTAAAGGAATTTGCCCCTGTAGACCGTCCAAACTCACTGGTCATATTCTGGAGTTTCCGGATTATGGTCGGACTGGGGGTACTGATGATGCTGATGGCCATCATCGGTTTATGGTTAAGAAAAAACGGAAAGTTTTATGAAACACCATGGTTCCATAAATTTTCTTTATACATGGGTTCATCTGGATTTATCGCTTTACTCGCCGGTTGGTTTACCACTGAAGTCGGTCGTCAACCCTGGGTGGTTTATGGCATTTTACGGACCAAAGATACTCTTTCTCCCGTTTCAGCAGAGCAGGTGGGTTTAACCCTGATCATTTTTGTAATGGTCTACTTTATTGTGTTTGGTGTTGGCATTTTCTACATGCTTAAACTGATGCGTAAAGGTCCAGAGTTTATACATTCGGCACCCCATAGTGAGCAGGCGGTCATACAGGCATCAAAACGTCCTTTAAATACAATTGATGAGGAGAGCGATCTGGATCAAGTAAGTTCTACACAATCTCAGGAGAATCAAAAATGATCGATTTATCATTAATTTGGATTCTAATTATTGGATTAGGAGTGCTGATCTATGTCGTGCTGGATGGCTTTGACCTCGGTATCGGTATCCTATTTCCTTTTATTTCCGATCGCCAGGAACGTGATGTTATGATGAATACTGTCGCGCCTGTCTGGGATGGTAATGAAACCTGGATGGTACTGGGTGGTGCAGGATTATTTGCTGCATTTCCCTTGGTGTATTCCACTGTGTTATCGGCTCTGTATATACCCATTATTCTGATGCTGATTGCGCTGATTTTCCGGGGCGTTGCCTTCGAATTCCGGTTTAAGGCCAATAAAACCAAATCTCTTTGGGATCAAGCTTTTATTTGGGGATCAATCCTCAGTTCTTTTTTTCAGGGCGTGATTTTGGGTGCCTACATTCAGGGCATTAAAACCACGAATGGTATCTATACTGGCGGTGGTCTGGACTGGTTAACACCTTTTTCCCTGTTTACTGGTTTAAGTGTGGTTGTACTGTATGCAACCCTGGGATGTGGCTGGTTGATCTTTAAAACCGAAAAAATGCTGCAGAATCGCATGTTTGAACTGATGCCAAAACTGCTCATCGCATTATTGCTGATTTTTGCCTGTGTCAGTATTTATACGCCTTTGCTTCATCATGAAATTGCAGCGCGCTGGTTCAGTCAACCACAACTCTTTTATTTTAGCCCGGTTCCCGTACTGGTTCTGCTGTTTACTTTCCTGGCAATCAAAGCCTGTAAGCAGCGCAAAGAGTTCCTGCCATTCATTTATACTTTGGCTCTGGTAATTCTCGCTTATAGCGGTTTTCTGATTAGTTTATGGCCTTATGTCATTCCACCATCCATCACTATCTGGGAGGCTGCAGCACCTGCCAGTAGTCAATTATTTGCCCTTATTGGCGCATTGATCTTAATTCCGATCATTCTTATTTATACCGGACTATCGTATTGGATTTTCAGGGATAAAGTGCGTGTGGGTGATGAAGGTTATCATTAAGGAGGCTGAATGAAAATTTCTGAATTGAAATGGTTTATTGGCTTATGGCTGGCTGGTTTTTTAAGCTTGGCCTTGGTTGCAGGGCTATTTAGACTGCTGTTGAAATTGGCGTATTAAGTTTTAAACACAGATCAGTGGGAGTTCTTACTGGTCTGCTGAATAAAGATACGGTATGTTAATCATGAAGCTGTTCATGGAATTGAACCAATTGAATCAGACAATTCATATCAATCAGGAGTCGATAATGAAAAAATATCTTTTTTGTGTAGGCATTGAATTTAAAAAGGCATCTGATCCATCGGAATCTTATGCGTATGTGACAGCTTATTTAGGCGCAAAAAACATCGATGAAGCAATTCAACGGGTGAAAAAACAGCTGGAGCAAGAAGGAAATGAAATCCTGTTTGTCCGTGGTTGTTGGGTCGTCGATTCAGACTGTGATGATGGTTTCTGTCCAACAGATGAGAGTAAAGTACTTGCAAAAAATGACTTGCTCTTTAATGACCAGATCTTGTTTGGAAAGTTACAGGAATGGTCTATCGATAATAACTACGAATACTAATTTCGTGAGCGATGCATCAGTTGGTTTTTTCTTTCTGATGTATCGTGCTTTATCCAAGTCCATGTATGGTCAGTGATGAACAAGAACTATACTCGGTAACAGACAGAACATCATCTGATTCAAATAGCTGTGGATAATGCTGATTACATCCTAGTAGTGAAAAGCATTTACAAAGAGTTTGAAGAATACTAAAAAGAATAACAAGAAAAGCAATCCTTGTTCGCTAGAACTCATCAGAGTCTTAACATAAAAGCTATTCCAATCTTATCGGAATTACGCTGAAAATCGTAAATTGCAGTTGAGATGTAAATTTCAAACTGTTTTTGTCATGTAGAAGTTTCTATATTCACAGACCTCATAAAATATGAAGGGGTATATTTTTTCCTTCCAGTAGTTAAATTGCTTTTGCATCTTTTTTATGCAGCCATAACAGAGATAAGGCCGAGAGAATAATCCAAGGCAGGAGAGCAATATTCATGATTTGCCATCCCCCAAATATCCAATAAAGCTCCAGCACTGAAAGAACAGGCTAACCCGACAATGGGAGTGGAAGCTGGTCTGGACTTGTCGCTGAAAAATTAATGGGAGAAGAAACGTTTCCCGTCTGTTCACCCAGCTTTTATCAGGCACATTTAGAGCAATTAAAGTCTCCTGAAGGATTGTTAAATTTACCTTTAATTCATGATCTTTCAATGGATCATCACTCTGGTTTTACGACTTGGGATACATGGCTGCATTTTCATCAGATCATTAATGAGTGATAATCCACGGGGCCTCAAAGTCAATAATTCAGCTACGGTATTACAGGCTGCAATTAATGGTCAAGGAGTAGCACTCGCGAGAAGTGTCATGGTCTATGATGATTTAAGAGCAGGGCGTCTGGTCCGCCTGTATCCAGAAATAAAATGTCCTTGCACCTTGGCCTATTATGTTGTTTACAGAGAAGAATGTCGGACTTTACCCAAGCTGAGTGCATTTAAAGACTGGCTGATACAGCAGGCTTAACAGGCTGATATTTTGGAGTTAATTTGACGATGCGCTGATGAATAAGTCCCGCCGGGTCCCAATTTAAAAAAACGTGTCGATGATATTGCAGAGCCGACTGTCATTGATACAGTTCAGCTATAGCTTCCTAATTTATCCTAAAACAGAATAGGTGGAAAAGCGGCGACTGATTTAACTGTAGTCGCTTTATTTTTTAATAGTTTCGATTTTAGCTAAACGCCTTTTAAAGTTTTTCAATATTGCAGCCGCTTTTAATCCATCAATTCCGCCTTCACCAAAACCAAAGCAATCCTTTCAATCTGCTGATAAGCAGGCTGATCCAGTTCTTCACCAAAAACATCAGGATCAATTTCTTCATAACACCAGCGGATATTCGGTTGAGACAGCATTAATTTTTCAAGCTGTTGTAAAAAAGGGTTACCGTCTGGACGAATAGCTACACCCGTATATAAAAATAAACATCCTTGAGGATTAAGCCGCTGAATGCCTTCTTTTACAATATTGAAGGCGAGTTCACTACCATCGAGTTGATTTCCACCATGACGATATTGACGCTGATCTGCATCCATTAAATAAGGTGGATTGGCCAAAATAAGATCGAACTGTCCTGCAAGATGAGTAAATAAATTGCTGTAAACCGGAGTGATATTATTTAAACCTGCAAAGCTGGCATTGATTTGACTATACAATAATGCTTTCGGATTAAGATCCGACACGGTTATTTCACTAAAGTCGGGATAATGTTTAGTCATACTAATAGCAGCAGCCGAACTGCCACAGCACATTTCCACAGCACGTTTAAGTGAATGGGGCCGAGCTGCTAAATATTGTTTAAGATGGTATGCAAAGCGGTAAGTATCGGGACCAAAAAATACCGAATCGTGTTGAAGGGTTGGGAAACTTGAATGAATAAATAATTCACGATCAAGCGAAGCGACACGTATATCACTCAGCCATTGATGATCCTGAAAATGGATGAGCCGATTTTCTTTTAGAATTTCAAAAAGTGCTGGATCAAGATCGGTTTCGGCAAATGCCAAATTCCAGCCAAATATATCTCGAAGCGTAATTAGGGTGTTCTTTTCTTGTCTTTTTCGGCTCAGAATACGTTGATGGGAAAGTGGGGTAATGGCGGTAAACTGATAGTGTCGTTGTTTTAAGAAATCTAATAAAAAAAGCAAAGCCTGTTGTTGAGCGGTATCGACATTCAAAATTTGGTTCATATAGATGTTCTCTAATATGATTATTAAAAACCAATTCCAAAGATTTTGGACCTTATTTAAGTTTTTGAAATGGTGTGGCCAGACGAGTCCTGACTGATTAAAGGGCTTTTTATCGTGTAATTGCATACAAACGACAAGCTTGATTTTCGCCTAAAAAGCAGTTGATTTGGGTAAAAAAGTGCTGCTGATTGGTTAGATTTATATTTTTGTATAGATCGATAAGACAGGCTATAAACAACAATTAAATTTGAGTAAATCATTAATTTTATTATTTTATTTAAATATATCGAGATGACTACCTGACAGTAATCATCTCGAAATTGGAGGTATAAAATGACTTTAATCTTGCAGTTCAGGCAAATCAAACCAGATGACTTGAGCATCTTGCAAAGCTTCAATCTGACTTGCCTCTAAAAAGGCAATGGCGCCGCCAGCTTCTACCGTATGCTCTGCAATCTTGATTGAACCCGAAATAACATGCACATAATTAATATATTGGGTCGCTTCAATGTTTAGGCTTTGACCCTGGTTAATCACTGCAGTTTTAACTTCGGCTTGCTGACGAATATGCATCGGTGCATTTTCGTTGGGACCAACAATCAAATGCCATTGATTCGGCTGTTCACGTGGGTCACATTTGATTTGTTGATAGTTTGGTTCTGCATTGCGTTCATTTGGAATAATCCAGATCTGCAATAAATGAACCGGCTCATCACCCTGGTTAATTTCACTGTGCTGAACACCTGTGCCGGCACTCATCAGCTGCCATTCACCTGCAGAAATTCCACCTTCATTACCCATGCTGTCTTTATGAGAAATCGTTCCCTTAAGCACACAGGTCAAGATTTCCATATTGTCATGCGGATGGGTGCCAAAACCATTATGCGCTGCGATCAAGTCATCATTAATTACACGCAAGGCACTGATACCCATGAGTTTTGGATTATACCAGCTACCAAAGGAGAAGCTGTGTTTAGACTCAAGCCAGCCCATTTTTACATGACCGCGGTTGTCACTGGGGTGTAAAAAAGCATTCATATTGATGCTCCTATCATTATTTTAAACATGAGCTTATTTTAATGGTTTGAAAATGACATAGAAATCATAAAACGGCAACAAGTCATCCTGTTTTTGAAACGATGATGTTTGTATTGTTGAGACAGTAGTTTATAAAAAAGCCTGCAACAGATGCAGGCTTTTTTTGATACAGGGTGCAGGGATTATTCTAGGAATTTAACTGTGACACCCGATTTGACTTTTTTACCCAAATCATTAGCATCCCAGTTAGTTAAACGGATACAGCCATGCGATGCAGTTTTAGAAATTGCAGATGGATTTGGTGTACCGTGGATACCAAATGATTTTTTACTTAAACCGATCCAAATGTTTCCGACAGGAGCATTTGGACCTGGTGGTAAAGAAAGCGGTTTTGTATTATTGCCTTGAATAAAGTTACTTGGTGAATAGCTGTACCATGGGTTTTGCGCTACACCGGTAATTTTATAGGTGCCTGTAGGGGATGGAGTATCTGAGCTACCAATTGTGGCAGGGAATGAGCCAATCATCTGGTTACGACTATTAAATAAGTACAGTTGTTTCGCACCTTTATGTGCAACGATCAGATGAATATCTTCTGGAACTTCATTGCGGATATTAGCAACGATAATTTTTTCACCGGCTTTTTTGAAGGTTGCCTTAGGATTTAACTTTTTCAAAAAGTCTTCATCCATATGGAATTTTTCACCCAGCATTTCCGTTACGCGTGTGTAATACAAGCCTTTCATTTTGGCTTGCAGGGCATAATCGTGCGGAATGGTTTGTGCATAAGGACCTTTCAGGTCTGCATCGGTAATCGTATATTCAATAAATGCAGGCTTAGCACCTTGGCGAGCAATCAAAGCATCCCAAGTTTCCTGAGTTAAAATACCTGTCGGTTTAATGCCGTTGATTTGCTGGAAGGATGCAATGGCTTTCAGGGTATTTTTACCACTTGCACCATCAATTGCACCCGGAGAAGCATGGGCATTGTTGAGCATCACATGAGCGCGTGCATAAACAGGGAATTGGCCTTTACCAATATTGTCATACCATGTAGCGTTATTTAAACCTTCTAAGGTCCAAGAGGCTTTCGCAGAAGCAGGAGTAGTAGTTGGCGTGCTCAGTGTTTTTGTAGTCGGTGCAGCACCAATCGCAGCATTATTATCTTCAGTATTTTGAAGATCTTGCAGGGTTTGCGAGGCCTTGTTCAGGTCATTTTGTTCTTGTGGGGTAATCTGTGCATTCGCAGTGCTTGCAGCACCAGATGCGGCATCGGTTGCCAGTGGATCAATCGGATCTTGAACCGCCGTATTCGCAATCTTTTGAGGATTTAATGGTTGTTCAGCAGTAGATGCGGCAAACGCTGTACCCGCAAAAATGCAACTTAAACTCATGGCGAGTAATGTGCGAACGTACATGTAATTCAACCTTAAGAATTATTCATTAACTATGTGACAAAACTAGGCAAGTATTGCAGAAAAAATGAGGAGATGCAGTATTTGTTTTGTGTAAAAAAAATTTTACATTTAACGTGATCGATTTTTAGCTGCAAGAGAAGTTACTAAATTTTCGACCTTTTTGTTATGATGGTTCGAAGATTAAAAATGAGATGGGAAAGTAAATGACGACGCTAAAAAACGATCGTTTTCTGCGGGCCTTATTGCGTGAGCCGGTAGATACCACACCAGTTTGGATGATGCGTCAAGCAGGACGTTATTTGCCTGAATATCGTGAAACACGTGCCAAAGCAGGTGATTTCCTTTCCCTGTGCAAAAATAATGATTTTGCCTGTGAAGTGACCTTACAGCCTTTGCGTCGTTATGACCTGGACGCGGCCATTCTATTTTCAGATATTTTAACCGTGCCGGATGCTTTAGGGTTGGGCTTGTATTTTGAAGCGGGAGAAGGTCCAAAATTCCATAAGACTATCCGTACCGAGCAAGATGTGGCGAATTTACCCAATTTTAATGCCAAATCCGATCTTGATTATGTGATGAATGCAGTCAGCACCATCCGTTCAGCCTTGGGTGGTCAAGTGCCGTTAATCGGTTTCTCGGGTAGCCCGTGGACATTGGCCACTTATATGGTGGAAGGCGGTTCCAGCAAGGAATTTCGCTATACCAAACAGATGATGTATGCACAGCCTGAAGTGTTACATGCTTTGCTGGACCGCTTGGCGATTGCTGTGATTGATTATTTAAATGCGCAAATTGATGCTGGAGCGCAAGCGATACAGATTTTTGACAGCTGGGGTGGTGCGCTGGCACATCGTGAATATATCGAATTTTCACTGAATTACATGCAAAAAATTGTTGCTGGTTTAAAACGTGAAAAAGACGGACGTAAAGTTCCGGTGATTTTATTCACCAAAGGTGGTGGACAGTGGCTTGAACCTATGGTGGCAACTGGTGCTGATGCCTTTGGTTTGGACTGGACTACATCTTTGAACGTGGCACGTCAAACCGTGAATGGCCGTGCTGCATTACAGGGCAACCTCGATCCGGCCACTTTATATGGTAACGCTGCATCGATTGAAAAAGCCACCAAAGCCATGCTGGATGATGCTTATGCGGGTGGTGAAAAAACAGGTTATGTGGCTAATTTGGGCCATGGTATTACCCAGTGGGTTGATCCTGCTAATCCTAAAGTGTTTATTGATACGGTGCATGAATACAGCGCTAAATATCTTTAAATCTGTATGAGTTAATTCATTATTAGGATTCAACCTTGATCAGTTTTTTTAAATCATGTTTTGAGTTCTCAAATAAGGCAGCTTCGGCTGCCTTATTTGGGATATTGCTGCTGATTGCTTTTGCACTTAGCGCCTCTATGGGCAATCAGGAGTTTTACGGCTTCTTCAGATATGATTATTTATTGTTCTATGCCTTGATCATTCAGGTCTGTTTGCTGTATTTAAAACTGGAATCGTGGGCCGAAGCCAAAGTTATTGCCTTGTTCCATATCATGGCCATGGGCATGGAAATTTTTCTGACCCATCCGCAGATTGCATCCTGGCAATATCCGCAGCCGGCTGTTTTTAAAATACTGACTGTGCCCTTATTTGCCGGATTTATGTATTCGGCAGTGGGCAGTTTTTTTGCACGCTCACTCAGACTGTATCAGGTGTCCTTTGAGAAACTGCCAAGCTTTCCGAACATGCTAGTTCTGGCGGTTTTTTCCTATATCAACTTCATGAGTAAATTTTTTGTTCCCGATATTCGTCTGTTTCTCTTCGCCTGGAGTGTGATTATTTTCTGGAGAACCAAAATTCGCTTCCAGTTGCAACAGCATCAGCTACAACTCCCGATGTTACCCGTACTGATTGTTTTAGCGTTTATAATCTGGATTGCAGAAAATATCAGTACTTTTTACAGAATCTGGCTGTACCCCAGTCAGGTCGATGCCTGGCATATGGTGGGTTGGGGCAAGATGGGTTCTTGGTATTTACTGCTGCTCTTGAGTCTGGTGTTAGTGTTAAAAATATTGGGTAATCGCAGCAAAGACGGGGTCTGGACTTTAAAAAACAAATAACTTCAATGTTTTATGTGGTAGGTGATGACTTTGGTGTAAATTGTTTTGCCTTATAAGAAAGTTGCCGCTATCTTACAGAGGTGTAATAAAATTTACACAATGGTGAAGAATTAGAACGCTTGAATAATAAATTTTGGAGAATAACCATGTTGAAAAAATTAGCTTTAGCTGCAGTTGTAGCCCTCGGTTCTACAGCAGCATTTGCGGATCGAGATGCAGGTTGTGGTATCGGTTCTCAAGTCTGGGCAGGTCAATCCGGTAAAGTGCCTAAAATTCTTGCTGCAACAACCAATGGACTTTTTGCCAACCAGTTATTCGGTATTACCTTTGGTACGCTAGGTTGTAGCGGTACAGGTACGGTAACTGCTCAAGCGGTGACTTTCACCAATGAAAATGCTGAATCTTTGGCACGTGATATGGCCGTTGGAGAAGGGGAAAGCCTGAATGTACTGGCTGAGCTTTTAAATATCAAAGCACAAGACAAAGCCCGTTTTTTTGCGGTTTCTAAACAAAACTTCACTAAAATTTATGCTGCAGAAAATCACGATTCACTTCAGGTACTTGCTTCTTTGCAAGCGGTGATGGCTAAAGATGAAGTGTTGAAAGCCTACGTATAATAGATAAACACAACACCCTGTCATTCTGATGGGGTTTTTTCTTATTTTACATTTCTTCTTGAATAAAAGATAAATACCCAATTTGCATGAAATCACTTGCATTCGTTTTTGCTTTAACCTTTTCCACAATGACCTACTCGGCAACGGCTATTCAAAGTATTGAAGCTTATATCGCTCAGCCCTACATGGAACGTGCAGCACAACAAAAACTAGACCAAGACATCACCTGGCTCAGACTCATGTATGCCGATAAACAAGGACAAAGTGAAGTCAGCTATGCAGGTTATTTCTTATCGCCAAATGGTCAAGTTGATTTAAAACAAGAATTGCAGGCCAATATTCAGGCCTTATTTCAACCCGCAGCGCCGAATCAGTCGCTGCGTTGTCGCTTTCCTGCACGTAGTCATTGGTTAATGCAGCAATTGCATATTCAAGAAGAGCAATTACCTACAGTGACTTGTCCGGAACTTGACGACTGGATTGGTCAGATCAAGCCTTATAAAGCCACACTGATTTATGCAACCGACTTTATGGGTAATCCCAGTTCGATGTTTGGGCATACCTTGTTGCGTTTGGATCCTAAAGATCAAAAACAACTGAATTTAGTTTCCTATGCCGTGAATTATGCAGCCACAGTCACGAATGGTGAAGGTTGGTCTTTTGCATGGAATGGCCTGACCGGGCAGTATCCGGGAGAATATTCCTTAATGCCTTATTATCGCAAGGTAAAAGAATATGGGGATATGGAAAGCCGGGATTTGTGGGAATATGAACTCAGCCTGACACCTGAGGAAACCCGATTTTTAGTGCAGCACATTTGGGAAATGAAACATGTGAGTTTTCCTTATTATTTTGTCAGTGATAACTGTGCTTATCGTTTATTGGGTTTAATGGATCTGGTTCGTCCAGCGCTGAATTTAAAACAGCAATTTAAAGTCGCAGCCATTCCTGTTGAAACCATGAAAGCCATTGAGCGGCAGGGTTTAGTCAAGGAAACGATCTATAGGCCGGCTTTAGAAACCCAGCTGTTATCGCAAGCTAGACAGCATGGCAAAAGTCTGGCTAAAGTGGCGCATCAAGTCGCTTTTGCCGAACCTATAGAAATGTCTAGGCAAATGGGGGCGTATCAGGACTTGGATAAAGCCAAGATTTTAGAAATGGCCTATGATTATTTATACCTGCAATTTATCGGGCGTAAAGTTGAGCCAGTTTTTGCCCAGCCACGCTTGCGCCAGCTATTGAGTATGCGCAGTGAAATAGATCTGGAAAAACAACGCCAACAACCACAACGCCCTAAAGTAGACCCTACTCAAGCGCATGATGCCCGTCATTTTTCGGTCAATATGGGGGAGTTACAGGGTGAGAAGTTCGTCGAGTTGGGACATCGTCAGGCTTATCATGACCTGATTGATCCGCAAGGGGGCTTCAGGACGGGTACGCAGTTGCTATTTTGGGATGGTTCAATCCAGTATCGTGATGATGAGTTGAAACTTGAACATTTTGATGTTCTGAGCGTGAATTCTTATAACCCGATGACCCCCTTTAAAACGCCACTCAGCTGGGGTTTTAACTTGGGCTGGAAGCAGGAAGCTTTGGATCAAAAGGGTCAGTTCAGTGAGCAGGAACAGCACGGGATTGCCAATTTACAGGTTCAGATGGGCTATAGCTATGCAAACCCGGCACGTGAACATTTGTGCTATATGCAACTGCAAAACCATATACAGGCCGGCAAGGCTTTAGATCAGGGCTGGCGTGTCGGGATGGGACCGACCATAGGCTGTCAAAATATCTGGTCAGATCACATCAATAGTCTGCTACAGCTGGAATTACCGTATTGGGGAGATTCCAAGCAATGGCAACTTAAACTGAACACCCAGTGGCAATATGTCCTGAATCCGCAAAATGTCATTCGTTTTAATTGGCAATACCAGCAACAAGATCATAAGGACTGGATGAAAACCAGTCTGGGCTATGTACGTTTTTTTTAATACTTTATAAAAATAAATTTATTTTTTCTCATTACTTATGAAAAAACATCGAATAGTTCACAAAGTTATTTTTATTAAAATTTGTTATATTAGTCATCTAAACATCTCCCTCATATTCAAAAGCTGTTGGAATCAATTGTATGAATACTGAAAGTATTGCTGTGCTTGCCGCACAATGGAAGTCGGTTTGCCAGGACTTTTCAACAACTGATTTAAATGACACTTTTCAATTTATTCAAGCGCATTCCCAGACCCTGGTCGATGAGTTTTATAAAGATATAATGCAGGAAAAGGAAGCATCCTATTTCTTATCCGATGATATGGTTCAGAACCGCTTAAAAACCACGCTGAATCAATGGTTAATTGATTGCTTTAATGTGCCCTTGCAGCAGAACTTTATCGAGATTGTCGAAAAGCAGCTGATGGTGGGTAAAGTCCATGCGCGTATCGGCATTCCATCCTGGCTGATTATGCGGGGTATCGGTGAAATTGAAAAGAAAGTCTTTTTGCTTCAGACCGAGCAGACGCAAGAAAACCGTCTGGCCATTGCAGCGTATATTGTGCAGATACTGGGTTTTGCTTCGGAAATTATGTGTCGCTCCTATGAAGTCAATCTGGAAAAAAATAATGACACAAAACATACTTATCGTTTATTTTCTGCCATGCAGGATGTGTCGGCGCAAAAGGACAAGCAACGCAGCTCATTATTAGACTGGGAAAATGAACTGATGTTTAAGGTATTTTCGGATGAGCCGAAATTTACACATTCCTTGCTGTCAAAATCTGAATTTGGCTTATGGTTTATCCATAAAGCTGCTTATGCATTTACTGGGACCGAGCAGGTCTCGACCATTATTGACCGTATTCACCAGATTGATTTGCTGAGCCAGCAAGTTTTAAATGCCACTGAAAGAGAGCAGGCCATTCAGCTGATCCAGCATATTCGTGAAAATAATAGGGAGATTCAGCATCTGGTCGATCAGCTGTTTCAGGTGGCTGACTATATCGACTCGGGCAGTGATTCCCTCACTCAACTGCTCAATCGACGCTATTTACATACCATTGTTTCGCGTGAAATTAATTTTTCCCGTAAAAATAATGCCCCCTTGTCTTTGCTGGCCATAGATGCCGATTACTTTAAACGGATTAATGACAAATTCGGCCATGCAGCGGGTGATTCAGCTTTAAAGTTTATTGGTGAAGTGCTGCTCACTTCCATTAAGGGCAGTGATTATGCATTCCGTGCAGGTGGGGAAGAGTTTTTATTGCTGCTGGTAGACAGCGATTTGGTTCGGGCAAAAGAGATTGCAGAACAGGTGCGTACCCGGATTCAGGAAACCACCATTCGTACCAGCATGGGCATCAGTTTTAATTTTACAGTCAGTATCGGCTGTGCACTTTATGATGGCCATCCAGACTATCAGCGTTTTCTGGATGCAGCAGATGCAGCACTCTATGCGGCAAAAAATAATGGCCGGAACTGTATTCAAGTCACCAAGCAAGTTGCGAGTGTTTAATTTGGAAAAATCAAATCGATGAATAAAAAACTCCTCATATTCAGATTTTTCTGAAGTTAGGCTTCGACAATCACGTAGTATTTTTTCACAGCTTCAATGACTTCAAATGTTCCCGTAAAGCCTGGAGGAATAACACCCGCATTTCCTGCACTTACTTCAATATAAGTGCCATTCGCTTGGTCGTGGATGCGAACGATACCTTCAATCACCTGAAAGAATTCCTGTTTATTGTCGGCAAACTGAATATTCCAGCTACCCACTTCACAGTGCCAGATGCCACAGTCCATATTGGGATGTTCATACAGGCTATACGTTTTACGTTGAGGATTGCCTTGAACCAAACGGTCAGGGCGGGGGTAATCAATTGATTTTTCAGCGTGCGTTAAACCTTGTCCAGCTAACAGAATTTGCGACATGATCGGTCCTTAATATATGTGCTTCAATCAGGAGATATCAATTTTTGTACGGTGTTATTTAACCACACACAAAAAAAGCCTCAATCGCTATTGAGGCTTTTTTTAGAATTAAATTAATAGCTTTCAGGCAAGGCAGCCAAAAATTCACGACGTTCATCTTTATTGGTTTTGAAATCACCCACAAAAGACACAGTACGGGTAGTCGATTCCTGTTTGCCTACACCGCGCATCATCATGCACATATGCGCAGAATCAATCATTACCGCAACACCACGTGCTTGAGTCACTTCAGCCACCGCCTCAGCAATTTGCTGGGTCAGATTTTCCTGAATTTGCAAACGGCGTGCAAACATTTCAGTAATGCGGGCAAATTTGGATAAACCCAAAACCTGACCTTCAGGTAAATAGGCGATATGCACACGGCCATAGAACGGCAATAAATGATGTTCGCAGAGTGAATAGAATTCGATATTTTTGACCAAGACCATTTCATGGTTGTCAGAAGGGAAGACCGCATTATTGGTCACTTCTTCCAAAGTTTTGCTATATCCAGACGTTAAATACGAAAAAGCTTTAGCAGCACGCATTGGCGTATCTTTAAGACCAGGACGATTAAGATCTTCACCAACGGCAGTTAAAATGTTGGCGTAGGATTGCTGCATAGACATAAGACGTGTTCACTTACACTGATATTGAACAAGGACGGCATTGTAGCAGAAAACCGCTACAATGCCCTGTTTTAGAGAAAAATTCCGATTACTGTTTGAATTTTGGGTTCTTTTCTGCACGTTTTAGCAGAACCAGAACAGCACCGGTGCCCCCTTGCTTTTCAGGTGCACTGACAAAGGCTAAAACATCACGGTGCTGACGCAGCCAGCCATTGACATAGGTCTTTAAAATGGCTTCAGGACCTTTGCCGTGCACAATTTTAATGACATTCTGATTTTCATCTTTAGCCATTTGAATAATCTGGAGCACCGCAACACGGGCTTCTTCCACCGTACAGCCATGCAAATCAACCGCTTCAAACCAGCGCAGGTTACCTGCTTTTAAATCTTCAAATACTTTATGCTGCAAAGTTGCAATCCGATAGCTTAAGGTCGCCTGACTGGCTACCGGATTGAGCATGGCCTGTGTATCAGACAACTCTGCCTCATCGGTTTGCATCGGGCCGGTCGCAGCTGCACGTTTCGCTAAAGTTTGTGCATCCGGTTTTTTCTTTGATGCTTTTTCAAGTTTTGCAATATTGCTGGTGTCCATCTTTTTGACACCTTGCATTTGCTTTTGAAAAAGCGCGAAGTCATCTTCCTGCTCTTGTTCAGCAGTCTTTTGCACAGGCTCAGGCTGCTTCGTAATCTTCGAGGAATGCGGATTAGTGATTTGCTTTTTAAAAGATTTCAGTAAATTGTACTGATCTTTCGAAAGCGAAGAATCATGTTTACTCATAATCTTAATTATTCATCAAACAGTTTCAGGCTGACCAAATAATGCCGTAAAGGCATGATCTGGACGAGGCTGTTTCATAAAACTTTCACCCACAAGGAAGGCATGAATATCATGTTCTTGCATCATGTGGACATCATCTGGTGTGGCAATGCCGCTTTCAGTCACCAATAAACGTGAGGGTTCGAGTAATTTTTTCAAACGCAGCGATGTATTTAAATCGACATCAAAGGTTTTTAAATTGCGGTTGTTTACACCCAGCAAGCAACGTTCTGAAAGTTTCAGTGCACGTTCCAGCTCATCTTCATCGTGTACTTCAACCAGTACATCTAAGTTGTGCTCAAATGCGGTTTTAGACATTTCTTCCAGTTGCTGGTCAGACAGACATGCCACAATTAAAAGAATACAGTCTGCATGCAGGGCACGGGCTTCAATCACGCCATAAGGGTCAATCAGGAAATCCTTGCGTAATGCCGGCAGGGCACAGTGCGAACGGGCAATCTGGATATTTTCGTCGGCACCCTGGAAAAAGTCCACATCTGTCAGTACAGACAGGCAGGCTGCGCCAGCGTCTTCATACTGCTGGGCAATTTCAGCAGGATTAAAGTTCTCACGAATCACGCCTTTAGAAGGAGAGGCTTTTTTGATTTCTGCAATCACACCTGGGCGCTTGTGTTGTAAAGACTGTGCAAAACCACGCACAGGCGTTGCTGCTTGTGCCAGTTCCTCCACATCTTTATAGCTGCGTTGCTTAAGACGGGCAGCAAATTCTTCCTGCTTACGGTCGACAATTTTGCCTAAAATTGTATTTGCGATATCTACCATGATCTTTGTCCTACCGTCTTAAGCTTCGTATTCTTTTAAAGTTTTGGTGAATTCAGACAAAATACCCATTTTTTCTAAAGCTTGACCGCCATAGATAATGTCATGGGCCAAAGCGACACCTTGCTTATAGCTATGGGTCAAGCCTGAAACGTAGATTCCTGCACCGGCATTGAGTGCAATCATATTTGCCGCCTTTTCACCGATTGCAGATTTTTTCTTGCCTAAAGCATCTTTAATTAAAGCCAGGCTTTCAGCTGCACTATCTACAGAAAGGCCGGTTAAAGTTTGCGATTCAATGTCGACTGCTTCAGGCTGAATTTCCCATTCCGTGATTTCACTATCTTTCAGTTCAGCCACATAAGTTGAAGAGGCAAGACTGATTTCATCTAGACCATCTTTGGAATGCACTACCATGGCATGTTCTGCGCCCAGCTGTTTCAATACTTCAGCCATTGGGCGACAAAGTTCAGTGGAAAATACGCCAATCACAAAGCGTTTCACCCCAGCTGGATTGGTGAGCGGGCCAAGCAGGTTGAAAATACTGCGAAAGCCGAGTTCTTTACGCGGACCAGCAGCATATTTCATCGCTTTATGGTGATTTGGTGCAAACAGAAATCCGACGCCCATTTCACGGATGCAGCGTTCAGTTTGTTGCATGTTCAGGTCAAGATTAATTCCTGCCTGTTCAAGCAAATCAGAAGAACCTGATTTGGATGACACACCACGGCCACCATGTTTGGCAATGGTAGCACCAGCAGCTGCAATGACAAAGCTTGATGCAGTCGATACGTTAAACAGGTTCTGGCCGTCACCCCCTGTACCCACAATATCAACTAAATGTGGAAGATCGCTGACATCAATTTTAATTGCAAATTCACGCATCACGCGTGCAGCAGCAGTAATTTCATCAATACTTTCGCCTTTTAAGCGCAGTCCCATCATCAAGGCACCAATCTGAGCATCAGTGGCCTGACCATTCATGATGGTACGCATCACGTCTTCCATTTGCGGTTGAGTGAGTTCGATATTTTTAGTGATGTTATTTAAAGCTTGTTGAATATTCATAATCTTTGTAGCGCTCATTATGCGTAAATTTCTAAAAAGTTTTTAAAGATCTGATGACCGTGCTCACTCAGAATGGATTCAGGATGGAACTGCACGCCTTCAACCGGCAATGTCTTATGTTTCACACCCATGATCTCTTCCATAGAGCCATCTTCTTCATTAGTCCAGCAGGTCACTTCCAGGCATTCTGGCAATGTCGCCTGATCAATCACCAGTGAGTGATAGCGCGTTGCAGAAAATGGGGAAGGGAGATTACTGAAAATCCCTTTATTGCTGTGATACATGTCCGATAAACGGCCATGCATGACTTTTTTAGCCCGAATCACATTTCCACCAAAAGCTTGTCCAATACTTTGATGTCCCAGGCATACGCCCAATAGGGGGATTTTACCGGCAAAGTGCTGGATCGCTGGAATGGAAATACCTGCTTCGGAAGGAGAACAAGGGCCAGGACCAATGACGAGATACTTTGGTTGCCATCGCTCGATATCTTCCAATGTCACGGCATCATTACGGACTACTTTTACTTCCTGATTTAACTCGCCAAAATACTGCACGATGTTGTAGGTAAAAGAGTCATAGTTGTCGATCATTAAAAGCATGAGCTAACCTATTGAAATTTGCGCACATATATGTGCTCGAATAGTCCAAGAATACTCGCATGATTCAGATTTTCACTGCCTGGTCCAACTTAAACTAAAGGCAGTAAAACGGCTAAAAAAATGGAGTGCGAATCATCATAGCAAAAAATAAACATTTTCGGCTGAACTATTTCCATGATAATGATTTTATAGAAATCACTACATGAGAATAAGCTGATTTATTTGCATTTTATGTGGAAGAAAATTCATCGAAGATGAGGTTAATCATCTTATGTTATTTTGAAAATATGCTACAAGTACCATCTCCATTTAAAAGCTTAATATAAGATACTTAGTTTGTATTAGTAATAAACTATTTTTAAGTAAGTATGGCGCTAGTTAAATTAATGTGATTGAAGTTTGGCTTCATAAAGGTTCATAAAACTGTTGCAATCAGATTGGCAGCTTGTCACCAAAATGGCGCAGAGTATTTCACGCTTTCGACAGTTTGAAATATCTGCAATTTAAGGGCCAAAAATAAAAAACATATCTATAATAATAAGATAGCTTGTATTTATGCTTTAGCTGGGTTTTAGCTTGAAAGAGAAAATGCTGAAAATATTCAATAATGAAATCATTAACATGACAGAAAATTAATTATTAAGAATTTATTTTAAGCGGAACTGATGGATATTCAGGCAAATCGCAAGAAAAATAGGACTCTTATAAAAGGGAAAAATAAATATGCACCAATTTGATACACTAAAAGCTACTTTTCAAGTAAATGTGATTATGAGTGTTTGAATATGGTGCATTTAGATTTACACACAGTATAATAGCAACAAAGCAAAAGGCTCAAATCTTCTATTCTGATAAAGAATTCAACATTTTAGCTTTGCTTTTTAAAAGTTGGTACGAGAATTGCTTTATAGACACCAACTACTAACACGCACTTAGCAGGTGCAACAAAAAATCATCGGAGCAAAATGAGCATGGCGAACAAGGTCCTTCAACTCATCCAAGAAAGTGGCGCAAAATGGGTCGATTTTCGCTTTACTGATACTAAGGGTAAAGAGCAGCACGTAACTTACCCTGCAGATACAATCGACGAAGATACTTTTGAAGACGGTAAAATGTTTGACGGTTCTTCAATTGCTGGTTGGAAAGGCATTGAAGCATCTGACATGATCTTGCGTCCAGACGCTGAAACATGTTTCCTTGACCCGTTCTTCGCTGAAGCTACAGTTGTGGTAACTTGTGACGTAATCGAGCCATCTACTGGTCAAGGTTATGAACGTGACCCACGCTCTATCGCTCGCCGTGCAGAAGAATACTTAAAATCAACAGGTATCGGTGATACTGCATTCTTCGGTCCAGAACCAGAATTCTTCGTTTTTGACGAAGTAAAATGGGACATCGACATGTCTGGCGCGCGCCACACATTGATCGCTGAAGAAGCTGCCTGGTCTACTGGTAAAGATTACGAAGCTGGTAACTCTGGTCACCGTCCACGTGTTAAAGGCGGTTACTTCCCAGTTCCTCCTGTAGATTCTTCACAAGATATGCGTGCTGATATGTGTGCCCGTATTGAAGACATCATGGGCCCAGGTCGTGTGGAAGTACATCACCATGAAGTTGCATCTTGCCAGTTAGAAATTGGTGTGAGCTTCAATACTATGGTGCGTAAAGCTGACGAAGTTCAACAGTTTAAATATGCAGTTTGGAACGTTGCACACCAATATGCTAAAACTGCGACTTTCATGCCTAAACCAATGGTAGGTGACAACGGTTCTGGTATGCACGTGCATATGTCAATCTCTAAAGATGGCAAGAACCTGTTTGCTGGTGATGAATATGCAGGCCTTTCTGAAATGGCATTGTACTTCATCGGTGGTGTGATCAAGCATGCTCGTTCATTGAATGCGATCACTAACCCATCTACTAACTCGTACAAACGTTTAGTTCCACATTTCGAAGCGCCGATCATGCTTGCTTATTCAGCACGTAACCGTTCTGCTTCTATCCGTATTCCTTACGTTTCTAGCCCTAAAGGCAAGCGTATTGAAGCACGTTTCCCAGATCCAATGATGAACCCGTACTTAGGTTTCGCTGCATTGTTGATGGCTGGTCTTGACGGTATTCAAAACAAGATTCACCCAGGTGAAGCTGCTGACAAGAACTTGTATGATCTTCCTCCTGAAGAAGAAGCTAAAATCCCTACAGTGGCTCACAGCCTGGATATGGCGCTTGAAGCTCTTGCAGCCGATCATGATTACCTGCTTAAAGGTGGCGTGTTCACTAAAGAAATGCTTGAAGCCTATATCGAACTTAAAACTGAAGAAGTACGTCGTCTGAACACGACTACTCACCCAGTTGAATTTGATATGTATTACAGCCTGTAATTCATATTCGAATTTAGGTTCAAGAAAAACCCGCGCTTGTCGCGGGTTTTTTTTGTATGATCTATTCAATTACTTGAAGTATGTACACGACTATGGCGCAGCGTAAAAAGCACACCGGTTTCTTTCCTTGGATTGATCCAAAGGATCATGAAAAAGGATTTAAACTGAACTTTTCAGAAGTGACTTATATTGAGGTTGGGCGAACAGTGGAAGGCTATAAGCAAGCCGAATTCGTCGCTCTGGAAAATCCTGAATTGGCTCTGGATTATGCTTATCCTAAAAGTTTTTATTTAACTGCCGAAGGCATGATTTTAATTAGGACTCCGCAGGGGAAATTTGAAGTCATCGCCAAAACAGACAACAGTTAAACCAAAATTTCATTTTAAATTAAATGATAACAAGTAAGCTCCAGTCTTCTGAATATCATTTAAACTGTGTATAAATTTTCATATTTTTAAGAGCTTTATGGTTATGCGTGAACCGCTTGCATACGCAAATCAAAATTCAACTATTTTACCTGCATTAAAATCGTGGTTATATGCTTCAGGTTCACTGACACAACAATTAACCGATTTTGCGGGTGGGGTATTCAAGGTCCAGCCTATTGAAGAGCACTATCAGCGGCTTCTACGTGCCGATGCACAATGGATGAATATGCCGCATCAGCATACCTCCTGGGTACGTGAAAGCTATTTATATGGTTGTGATGCAGAGCCGTGGGTCAAAGCGAAAAGCATTTTTCCAATCCTAAGCTTGCAGCGTCGGGCACGCCTTTTTAAGCATATTGGTAAAAAACCGATCGGATGGTTTTTATTTCAACGCACAAACCCTATATGTCAGCGTCGTGTCATTCTGCTGGAAGATGGCTGGACACGGCAAAGTTGCTATACTTGGCATGGTTGTAAATTTATTGTGCAGGAAACTTTTTTACCTGCATTTGAGCAATTTATTCAACAAAAAATTAAACAGTAATCTGGTTAAGGATTGTCATGGCAACTGCGCATCAAATTACCTGGCGTGAACGCCTGGAAGCTTATTATTATCTCTGTCGTTTTGATAAGCCGATTGGTACGGAACTGGTGTTTTGGCCAACCATGTGGGCGTTATGGATTGCCAATCAGGGTATGCCATCCATCAGCATTTTGATTCCCATGATTTTGGGCACGATTTTTATGCGTGCGGCAGGCTGTGCCATTAATGATTTTGCCGACCGAAAAGTAGATGCACATGTGGAACGGACTAAAACCCGTCCACTGGCGACCGGAATTATCAGTGCCAAAGAAGCAATATATGTATTTTTAGCTCTGGTTGCTACCAGTGCCTGTATGTTGTTCTTTTTGCCGATTGAAACCTTTTACTGGTCATTTGGGGCTTTGTTTCTGGCGTTTATCTATCCGTTTATGAAGCGCTATACCCATTTGCCACAAGTCTTTCTTGGCGCGGCATTTTCATGGTCCATTCCGATGGCCTATACCGCAGTGGGACAGACACCGGATTTAACCTGCTGGCTTTTGTATTTTGGTAATCTGGCCTGGACGGTAGCGTATGACACGCAGTATGCCATTACCGACCGTGAGTATGATTTAAAGATCGGGGTAAAATCCACAGCGATTTTATTTGGCAAATATGACATTGAAATTATTTCTTTATTGCAAGTCCTCAGCCTTGTATTGATTGGCAGTGCCCTATATCTGGAAAGTCTGTTAATGCCATTTGGTTTAATCGCATTGCTATGCGTTGCTGCAGATTTTATCTATCAATGGAGCAAAACCCATGACCGTGATCCGCAGCGCTGTTTTTGGGCATTCCGTCATAACCGCTGGGTAGGCCTCATGATTTTTGCCGGAATTTTTCTCACTTTGCTTTAGTGATTATTTGAAGTAAAAATCGTCATAAAAAAGTATCCGTATGGATACTTTTTTATTATGGGTTAAATGTAGGCTGCGACATCAGCTCAACTGAGTTTGTATCTTTAGTTCTTGGGTAATAAACTGCAGTGCGGCATTTTTTGAATTTTTTCTAAAACTGGCATACAGCTGCAAGGTTGGAAGTTCAAAATCGGTCGCAATCACTTGCACATGATCGCTGAGAAATTTCAGCAGATATTCCGGAACGAAACTAAAGCCCAATCCCATATTAATCATATTGATATGTTGCAGGACATTGGTCACCCAGTGCATCTGATGATGCGGTAGATGTTTAAGCTGCAATTGTTGATTGATTTTTTCATAAAATACCGGCGAAGCACTTTGCTCACACATGATGATGTTCTGTTTTCTCAGGTACTCACGGTTGATCTGATGTTTAGAGGGGTGTAATTTTTCTGCTGCTACAACATAGATTTTTTCAGTCAGTAAGCACAGGTTTTCATAATCATCATGCTGCACGGCATAACGGGTAAAGGTCAGGTCGAGTTCAGCATTCTTTAGGCGCTGAATCTGTTCAATGCAGGTCAGGCTTTGTACATGAATGTGCAGATCCGGAATTTGCTGCTTGAGTTTGTCTAGAATTAAGGGCATGACCTTCAGTTCTGCCACATTTAAAAAGCCAATATAAATCTGGTTGTTTTTATTGTAGGCGACCTGACGTGCAGCAGAGATAGCGAGCTGGGCATTTTCCAGCGCATTCTGTGCATAAGGTAAAAAGGCTTCACCTTCATCAGTTAGACGGATTTTTTTAGCAGAGCGGTCAAACAATAATACCCCAACTTCTTCTTCCAGGTCTTTAATCTGCTGGCTTAATGAAGGCTGTGCGGTAAACATTTTTTCGGCCGCCTTGGTGAAACTGCCTTGCTGAACTACGCTGACAAAATATCTTAAATGACGTAATTCCATAATTCACCACACCTATAAACCCGATTGCACAGTCTCTTTCTGAGCTGATGCCGCAAATCAGATTATGAAATGTGGCAGACCTAAAAACTATGCAACCATAGTTTAAGTCTATGGGTGTTCTGCAAAATAACGTGGTTGCATACACTGAGATCAGACAGCTGAAGGGTGACATTGAAAAGGAGTAGCTGATGTCTGAGCAATTTGATACGGATGTGCTGGTGGTGGGAACAGGTCCTGCGGGATCAACCTTGGGACTGGCACTGGCCAATTATGGTATTAAAGTCCAGCTTTTTACCCAGTTTAGCTGGCTAGCCAACAGTCCACGTGCACATATTACCAATCAGCGGGCCATGGAAGTGTTGCGTGATCTCGGCGTAGAAGAACAGGTCAAGCAGATTGCCACGCCCTGGGAACAGATGGGGGAAAGCCTGATTACCACCAGTCTGGTCGGGGAAGAAATTGCCCGTTTAAGTGCCTGGGGTACTGGTGATGAACGACATGGTGATTATATCAAGGGCAGTCCCTGTCCATTGGTGGATCTGATCCAGCCGAAAATGGAAGCATTGTTAGCAAAGAATGCCGCCGAACGTGGTGCGATTTATAACTTTAATACAGAATATCTGTCTCATACTCAGGATGAACACGGTGTGACGGCAACCTTTCTAAACCGGATTACCAATACCGAGTTTAGCTTACGTGCCAAATATCTGGTGGGTATGGATGGTGCACGCTCTAAAATTGTCGAGCAGTTAAATCTGCCGCTTGAAGGCGTCATGGCGCGTGCCGGTACTGTGTATGTGACATTTAAGGCGGATTTAAGCCAATATGTGCAGCATCGTCCAGCAATCCTGCAATGGATTGTTAACCCCGAAGCCAGTTTTGGTGATTTGGGTATGGGGCTACTGCGCGCTATTACCCCATGGAATGAGTGGATTATGGGTTGGGGCTTTGATATTTCCAAAGGTGAGCCGCAGGTGACTGAGGAGCAGGTTCGTGCTCGCCTGAATGCCTTTGTTGGGACTGAAGTTGAAGAAGTAGAAATTCAAAAACTGTCGTATTGGTATGTAAATCAGACTTGGGTGACAGAGTATTCCAAAGGTCGTGTGTTCTGTGGTGGTGATGCAGTACACCGTCATCCACCATCCAGTGGTTTAGGCTCGAATACCTGCATGCAGGATGCCTTTAACCTCGGCTGGAAACTGGCCTATGCGGTGAAAGGCTGGGCCAAAGAAAGCTTGTTGGATTCTTATACTCGTGAGCGTGCACCTGTAGGCAAGCAGATAGTCGCCCGTGCTAATCAATCCCGCTTCGATTATAAGCATCTCAAAGAAGTCTTTGGTTTTGATCATGGTGTAACAACACATGTAGAAATGTTGCAGCGAATTTTCGCTGAAGATGACGCGGGTGCCGAGATTCGTCAAAAATTATTCCAGGCGCTCGAGATTAAGCATTTCGAATTTAATGCCCAAGGGGTAGAGCTGAATCAGCGTTATGATTCAAATGCTGTGATTGCCGAGGCGACAGCGGAAACCTTTATGCAAGATTCGCAGCTTTACTTGCAGGCAACGACACGCCCGGGGGCAAAAGTGCCGCATACCTGGCTGATTAATGCCAAAGGACAGAAGCAATCGACCTTAGATATCGTAGGACAGGGCCGCTTTACCTTGTTGACCGGGCTGTCTGGTACAGGCTGGAAAAATGCGGTGCATGCTATGAATTTACCTTATCTGGATGTGATTCAGATTGGTTCCCGCGAATACCGCGATGTTTACGGAACCTGGAACCAGAAATCTGAAATCCATGAAGCGGGTGCGGTACTGGTACGTCCGGATGGTTATGTGGCTTGGCGAATGCAAGACAAGCCTGAAGCAGACTTTGATTATCTTAAAACCTTGCAAGAGGTATTGCAGCAAATTCAGCTTGCTGTCTGACTGTAGAGATAAAAAGCCGGTTTCGACCGGCTTTTTTGATGCGAGTTTACAAAGCAGGTGAATGATCTGTTGAGACAGCACAGGGTTTTGTTATATTGGACAGGCAAATTTAGTGTGTATATAGATTGACAGGTATTGATTATGTCGCAGTCAGGCGCGAAGCCCAATCCCAAGAAGATGATTATTCTGATGAGTCTTGGTTTACTTATCCCGATTTTTCTGGTCTCTATGGCCTATCTGGCAGTCAGTAGCGACGAGAAAAACCAGCAAAAATATCAACAGCAGCAGGCTGAAATGCTGGAACGGATCAAAGCCCGTGAAGCAGCTGAACAGGCTGCTTCTAAGCCCACTGTAGAGCTATCTGAACAGCAAGCCAGAAATAATTGAGATCGATACTGAATTCAGCCACCGCATCATACGGTGGCTTTTTTATGTCGAAATGGAGTTAATTTAAAATGTCTTTTTTTAAGTTGTGGGTACTTGGAATATCGGTATAGCGATAGACCTGATAGCCTGCTTCGTTCAGCATGGCATCACGCTCGGCATCTTCCTGTTCCTTACCTATATGGCTGGGATCATCCAGTTCAATAATCGCGACCACTTCGAGCTTTTGATTCAGTAAAACGAAGTCGGTGACTTTACGGTTAAACTTGTTACGGATCTTAAAGTTGTCATTGGTGATTAATGCGCTAAAAGCAACTTGAGCCAAAATATGATGTTGTGGAAAGGCTTCTTTCAGCCGGATAAACATTTTACTTTCAAAAGGCGTGATCACACGTTTAGGGAAAAATTTCTGCTGTGGTTTGAACAGTTGCTGAAAAACAAGGGTCAGCAAGGCAAGAGTGGCAATGCAACCAATAATAAAAAAAGTGGCTTGGCTTGAGTCGAACACAATAAAATCTTGATATAAGAAAAAACCCACTCTGTTGAGTGGGTTTTTAGAATTTGGCTCTCCAACCTGGGCTCGAACCAGGGACCTGCGGATTAACAGTCCGTCGCTCTACCGACTGAGCTATTGGAGAATCTGGTACGCATTCTATGTATCTCAGCTTACAGGGTCAAGAGTTTAGTGTTAAAAAAGCCATGAAAATGAATTGAATGTTTTAAAAATAAACTTATTGCTAGTTATTTAAGTGATTTTATTAGGTCTATATAGTTTTCTTTGCTTTGTAATGGTTGGGCTTGACGGCATTCGTCCAGCAATTTCATCACTTCAGCTTGGGTAAGCTCAGGTTTGAGTTGCTGCTGAATGTGTTTTAAAACCTCCGGGTTCTTTTTGACTAAATTACGGGTGCAATGAAACAGGCGTTCATACATGAGCGCGGAAGCCTGCTTTTTATTTTCAGAATTTTGACTACATTGAAACACGGCGAACATCACAACAATCAAAATAATCCAGAAAATGAGAGATTTTAACCAGGTGGCATTCATAGCAGTTTATTAGAATATTGTTATTAGAATGAAAATAACCAAATTTTAATCAGCGAACAAGAGATAGGAGAATGATCTACAATTTTAATAAAAAGTGATGACTCAAAAGTAGAGATCGTAAAAGTGCAGATTGCAGGAAATGTAAATCTGCTGAATAAAAAAAAGCCCACTTCGCAATGAGTGGGCTTTTTAGAATTTTGGCTCTTCCACCTGGGCTCGAACCAGGGACCTGCGGATTAACAGTCCGTCGCTCTACCGACTGAGCTATGGAAGAATAGATGGCTCTCCAACCTGGGCTCGAACCAGGGACCTGCGGATTAACAGTCCGTCGCTCTACCGACTGAGCTATTGGAGAATCTGATGCGCATTTTAGGGATGAAAACTAAAGTCGTCAACAAGATAATGTAAAGAAATGAATTATTTGCTTTATTAATATGCGTTTGGGTTCTGAAAATAAAAAAATCACCCATAAAGGGTGATTTTTTAAGCAAAAAATAAAAAATATTTTATTTCTTATTTTTCAACGCCAGCAGCTTGACCAGCATATTTAGCATTTGCGTAATCCCAGTTTACCAAGCTTTCCAGGAAAGTTTTGATATAAGCAGGACGTGCATTGCGGAAGTCGATGTAGTAAGCATGTTCCCAAACGTCAATAGTCAACACAGCAACTTTACCATGAGCAAGTGGAGTGTCGGCATTTGAAGTTTTAAGGATAGAAAGGTTGCCATTTACTTCATCAGCAACCAACCAAGCCCAGCCTGAACCGAATTGAGTGGTTGCAGCAGCAGCAAATTCTTCAGCAAATTTTTCATAAGAACCGAAAGCTTCATCAATTTTAGCCGCTAAAGCACCAGTCGCTTTACCACCACCATTTTTAGCCATACAGTTCCAGTAGAATGTATGGTTCCAAACTTGAGCCGCGTTGTTGAATACGCCAACTTTAGCAGCATCACCAGCAGATGCTTTAATGATTTCTTCTAAAGTTTTACCTTCAAGGTCTGTGCCTTTGATCAGGTTATTCAAGTTTACAACGTAAGTGTTGTGGTGTTTGTCGTGATGGTATTCTAAAGTTTCTTTGCTGATGTGCGGAGCAAGATCTTCATAACCGTATGGAAGTGCCGGTAAAGTAATCGTTGTCATGTCTTCAATTCCTTGCATTTTGCTGGGTTTTAACATTAAGTCGCTTTATTGTAATAGATTCTTGAGGAAAATTGCGCATTGCTTATAAATAACAATACAGAATAAAGCCTCAATTTATACGTATAAAGAAAATGTTAAACCGTCATTAAATTAAATCGGATTGTTTAATTCGAAGTAACTATACTCAATATCGAACTGTTCTGAAATAGCTTTTGCCAGACGTTGTACTCCATAACGTTCGGTGGCATGATGCCCGCAGGCATAGTAGTGCACATTCAGTTCTTTGGCCTCATAAAAAGTCCGTTCACTGACCTCACCGGAAATGTACGCATCACAGTTTTGCTCCGCCGCTTTACCAATAAAATCTTGCGCGCCACCGGTACAATAAGCCACTTTCTGAATGCTGGTTTTTTCGGCAGGAAGATGAATGGCATTAAAATTTAAACGTTCAGAGACATACTGTTTAAAGTCTTCAGCAGACATGGCGTTTTTTAAATAACCAATATTGCCAATCGGGTTGCGTTTATCTGGATCTAAAGCTTCAATATTTTCTAATGCTAACATCTCGGCAATCGCGGCATTATTACCTAAAGTAGGGTGACTATCTAAAGGTAAGTGATAGCCGACCAGTGAGATATCATGCTGAATCAGGCTTTTAATACGTTTACCGCGCATACCTGTAATCGGGTAGGGTTCACCTTTCCAGAAATAGCCATGATGCACCAGCAGTAAGTCGGCACCTTGTTTAATTGCAGCCTCAATCGCATCCTGAGATGCCGTAACAGCACACAAAATTCTACTAATCTCCGGTTTGCCTTCTATTTGTAAGCCATTTGGTGCATAGTCTTTAAATTCGTGTGATTTCAGGGTTTGATCACACCACTGAATAATCTCGCTGAGCTTTGCCATAAATTTCTCAAAAGCCTTAATATTGAATATCATCAAAAGATATTTTGAATTGTAACTAAAGCAGCACAAAACTCTGAATTATTTTTAAGTTTCCTGCTGTATTTCATTTTACAATGGCCAATAAATTACTTAGTCATCAACGAATTAAAATATTGTTAGAGGAAATTACCGTGCGCCGCACCTTTTCATGGTTACCTTGGGTTTTACTTGTTTTAGTCACTCTCGGTTTTCTTGTCTGGCAACATTCTCAGAAGCCGCAAGCCCCTGTTGCATCTGACGGTATAAAAATGCCCAGAGAAAAAGTCGAGCCTTTAGTTAATACCAACAGGGCGGGTGCAGTCGAATCTTACAGTAATGCCGTGAAAGTGGCGGCTCCTGCGGTGGTAAATATTTTCACTACCCAGAAAGTGAATAAAGCAGAGCACCCTTTGTTAAATGACCCTGCATTTCGCGAGTTTTTTGGTGATCAGGTCCCTGAACAGTTTGATCAGGAGCAAAATGAAAACAGTCTGGGGTCGGGTGTTATTGTACGTTCAGATGGCTATATCTTGACCAACAATCATGTAATTGCTCAGGCTGAACAGATTGTGGTGGGTCTGAATGATGGACGCCGTGCAGTCGCTAAAGTGATTGGCACAGACCCGGATTCCGATCTGGCGGTCATTAAGATTGAGCTGGATAAACTGCCAGTTTTGCCTTTTAAACTCAGCGGCAATGAAGTTGGGGATGTGGTACTTGCCATTGGCAACCCATTCGGTGTGGGACAAACGGTCACTCAAGGGATTATTTCCGCCATCAACCGTTCAGATTTGGGCATTAATACTTATGAAGACTTCATTCAAACCGATGCGGCGATTAATCCGGGGAACTCGGGTGGGGCACTGATTGATGTGGCTGGTAATCTGATTGGTGTGAATACGGCTATTTTCTCGCAATCCGGTGGTTCATTGGGAATCGGTTTTGCCATTCCTGCGAAAGTGTGTCAGCAAATTCTAAATTCAATTCTGAAAGACGGTCGTGTAGTTCGCGGCTGGTTGGGCATTAGTCTCATGCCAGTACAACAGGACAATATTCTTGAACCTAAGCAAACTGGTGTAGTCGTTGCTGACGTACTTCCTCGTGGTCCTGCAGCCAAGGCGGGAATTAAAAAGGGTGATAAAATTATCCAGGTCAATGGAGAACAGATTACTTCTGCTTCCCACTTGATTAATTATGTAGCCTTGCAAGCGCCGAATAGCACCATTAAAGTTGAAGTGGTACGAGATGAGCAGCCATTAACCCTGAATGTGGTGGTGACTGAACGTAAAGCACAGAATAATAATTCACAATATATTCCTTTACCTCAACAATAAAAACAATCCTGCTATTGATCCACGTTGAGGTGAATGAACACAGAAAAAGCGCATTTCGATGCGCTTTTTTTTTATGACCTGGCTTAGGGTTTATCTGATGACTAGATAATTATAGATTATTTAGGTAATAAAAAAGCCCGCTTTAGTGCTGCGGGCTTTTTTGTATTTGGCTCTCCAACCTGGGCTCGAACCAGGGACCTGCGGATTAACAGTCCGTCGCTCTACCGACTGAGCTATTGGAGAATCTGCATGCGATTATAAGCAGATTTTACAGGGGGTCAAGCTAAAAGTGTCATGATTCCTTAATTTTTATGCCGTATGCTTTTTATTTAAACAACTCAATTAAAAATCCTAAAAAAACTTGCACAGCCAAAACTGGATTGTTAGATTAAATGCATAACAGAGCGTTTGAATGTAAGTTCAAACAGTGTGGATTTAAACCAACTTGCCAGCACTAAAATGGCTAAACAGGAGAAAGCGAATGCATACGCTGACGATTGCCGAAATTTTTTCAAATTTATCTTTTTATCAAGACAACTACCTTTCTATTATTCAAGACCCGCAGCGTTATCAGACCGCTGTTGAGGATGCTTACATCCAGGTGTGGCCTGTCGGAACTCAAGTCTTATATTTGGGTGACTTGTTGCAGCTTTGGTTTAGCGATAAATGGTTGATTAATTCACCTTGTCAATTGCTGCTGGATAGTTATTCGAATGGTCGCAAGCAACCTTTGCAACGTGATCATGATCTGTATTTGTATCAGTTGAATGGCAGCGCTTTATCTGGACGCAACAATTCTAAAGTATGGTCGGTGTCGGAACAGAAGAAACTATCTGTATCACTTGATAGCGTATTTAAATATTTATGTATCTATAAGGGAACTTCACGTCCGGAAGTGGCTTTATCTGCTCTAACAAAATCATTTAAATCGGCCGTTTAATCATGTACTCGCACAAGAGCTTAGTAAATGACTTAAGCTCTAAGTGCGGCATATTGTCTATTAACGAATAATCATACATGTTGCAGTGGCGTCGGCTTAAAGTTTGACTTCTTTATCTACAATTTTACCTTCAGTAATCTCCAGGTTTTATGGATATTGATGATGGTTCCTGTGGCAACCAGTTGTTGATCTTGAGGAGTAGGGTGGCACATTTTGATATTTAAATCGATGGTGCCATAACCCACACCTGCTTCCAGCATACTGTGAACGGCACAACCAGTAACGGAATCCAGTACGGTTGCTGCAAAACCGCCGTGTATGCCCCCTAAAGGGTTTAAATGACGGTTATCCGCTTTCACTTTGAAATGAATCGTGCCTTCCGAAACTTCATAAGGTTGCATGGAAACGGTTTCACTCATTGAGGGTGCTGGAATTCTGCCATTACACATGGCTTGTAAAAGTTGCAGTCCAGTCATTTCTTTGGGATTCATTGTTATTATTTCCTTATTGATTTATAAGTTACAAAAAGGAACTTGATGTTTGAATTAGCGGTGTTGATCAAAACCGTCAAGAAACATTCAGCAGGTTGTAGGGAAATAAAATTTATTGAATGAGCAAAAGAATAGAAAATTATTGAAGCATAAAACTAAGCCTACTATCTCTCGTGCTATAAAAATTTGCCAAAGGATAAGTTGAGAGTCACTTGCAGTGGTTTGTAAAGATTGAATGTTGATCATCAAGTGCGTGTGGATCATTGTTATGTATCTCCAGAATTTTGCTCATGTGTATTTTTTATAAATTGAATCAGCAAATCTCTATGGATTTAAAAAGCTAGATTGGCTATATCTAAAGCAGGTTGTTGATAGGGACGCTCAACCATGCTGTTTAAAATCATGATTGCCATGCTGGCTTTTGCTGCCAATTCGGTTTTATGCCGTTTGGCATTGGCAGGCCAGCAAATCGACCCGATGAGTTTCAGCTTGATTCGTGTCTGTAGTGGTGCTGTCGTTTTATTGGCGCTTTACCTGTTTTCTACACAAAAAGCCAAAATTGAGTGGAGTGTTAAAAACGGTTTTTTTCTGGCGCTGTATATAGTCGCTTTTTCACTGGCTTATTTACATATAGATGCCGGTGTCGGGGCATTGCTGTTATTTGGCACTGTTCAGCTCAGTATGTTCGGTTATGGTCTATGTCATGGTGAAAAAATCAATCTGCACCGTGGTGCCGGGTTGTGTATTGCGATTATCGGCATTTTCATTCTCTTGCTTCCGGGTGCAGATGCTCCAAATTTGGTTTATGCAGCCATTATGGTGCTTTCAGGAATAGGCTGGGCGATGTACAGCATTGCGGGCAAAAATATGCAAAACCCCTTGGCCAGTACATTAGCCAATTTTGTCATGGCGATTCCTTTTGTCTTGCTGGCTTACGCTGCGTTTTATGCACACAGCTTTACACAGCCTCAAGGTGTCCTTTTGGCAGTGCTGTCAGGCGGTTTGGCCTCAAGTGGTGCCTATGTGTTGTGGTATGTCATTGTGAAACAGATTGACCGTGTGACGGCCAGCAGTGTGCAGCTCTCTGTGCCGTGTTTGGCGATAATGGGTGGCGCGCTGTTTATTGGTGAGACTTTAAGTTGGCGGATGATCATGTCTGCCATCATTGTTTTAGCAGGAATTTCCTTGGTGATTAGAACTATGCCTGATCAGACGCATGCGCCAAGCACATTGAAATAATTAAAATATGTTTAAAGCAGAATTAATCTGGATATTTTTTAAGTTTAAAAAGATAAATCCTGAAATAGAAAAAAACCCACGAAATTCGCGGGTTTTTTTTAAATCTTACTTTAGAAAAAGCAGATTATTTTTCAGCAGCAATTGAAGCAATCGCAGCGTCAACACCTTCGATTGAATCAGCAGCTTTCTTGATACGTGCAAGCGCATCTACCAGTACTTCGTCAGCAGTCGCATAAGAAATACGCATGTAACCGCCCAGACCGAATGCATCACCAGGAACAACGGCAACACCAGTTTCTTCCAATAACCATGCAGAGAATTCTGTGCAAGATTTTAAACCTTTCGCACGAATTAATGGACGAATGTTGGCATAGGCATAGAATGCACCATCAGCTGGAAGGCAAGTAATACCGTTGATGTCATTCAAGCCTTTTACAACTAAGTCATGACGGCGTTTGAAAGCTTCAACCATTGGCTCAAGAACGTCTTGAGGACCGTTCAATGCAGCTTCAGCAGCAACTTGTGAAATGGAAGTCGGGTTAGAAGTGGATTGAGACTGGATTTTTTTCATCGCACCAATCAGTTTAGCAGGGCCCGCTGCATAGCCAATACGCCAGCCAGTCATTGCATAAGCTTTAGATACACCGTTCAGTACAATTACGCGGTCGTAAAGGTCTGGAGCAATAGTGGCGATGTTGTAGAATTCGTCGTCCCAACGGATTGGTTCGTACATGTCATCAGAAGCCACGAGAACTTCTGGGTATTTGCGAAGTACTTCAGCCAAAGCTTCAAGTTCAGCTTTAGTGTAGATCATACCAGTCGGGTTAGATGGGCTGTTCAATACCACTAAACGGGTTTTGTCAGTGATAGCAGCTTCTAATTGAGCAGGTGTGATTTTGAAACGTTGTTCTTCACCACATTTCACTACAACAGGCACGCCTTCAGCAATGAGTACCATGTCTGGATAGCTTACCCAGTATGGCGCAGGGATGATCACTTCATCACCTTTATTTAACAAAGCAAGTGCCAAGTTAAAGAATGACTGTTTACCACCGCAAGAAACCAGAATCTGGTTTGCTGCATAGTCAAGATTATTATCACGTTTTAATTTCGCAATAATTGCTTTTTTAAGACCTGGAGTACCGTCAACAGCGGTGTATTTGGTAAAACCGTTGTTAATAGCTGCAATTGCTGCATCTTTGATGTGTTGTGGGGTGTCAAAATCTGGTTCACCTGCACCCAAACCAATTACGTTTTTACCAGCAGCTTTAAGTTCGGCAGCTTTGTTGGTAACAGCAAGTGTAGGGGACGGTTTGATGGCATTTACACGATCAGAGAGACGTACGTCCACGGCAGTATTCCTTCTTATAGGGATTAAAAAATAAAAAAGCACACTATCTTAGCTTAAATTGCGCCAAAAAGGGGAGGTCGAATATAGCAATATTGGAAAAAAGTATTTAATCCGGTTGAATCAGCTGAGCATTAACAATTAATCATTAAATATTTAGTCTGAATAAAAGGGCTGAGAATGACTAAAAAATGGCGGTAAAAGGATAATTAAATGTGAATGACGAAGTGAAAAAGAACACTACAATTAGATGGTGCACTATTTAATTGTAGTGTGTAGTGTTAGCAAGTTATCACAAAAAATTAAACATCAATAAGCATAATTCAGGTCGGTATAATCATTTAAGGATTTTTGCAGATGGGCATTAATGAACTCATGTACATCAGCAGTGGTCATTGGTTGCCCCTGTTTGGTAATGACATGTTCAATCGGCTGCTGACCTTGAGCAGTAATGGTGTAAACGAAATTACGCGTCACTTTATAACCTGCTTCTTCTTTTAGAATGCAAGTCACATAACGATAGCTATGCTCAAAGTTTAAATCGGTATGTGAAAATACAAACTGATCAAACAGTTTCATATTTTGACCATCAGCCAAAGCTTTGAGTTCATCCACAATGCTGGCACTAAATTTCATGCCGTAACGTTCAGAGATAGGCTTGTGATCAATCAGTAGTGAAACGGTGTCATCATCATTTTGGGTTACGGTGACATTGCTAAAATCGGACATGAAAAATCCCTGTGTTAAATTGAACTGTGCTGCAGTATGTGGAAAATAAAGTGAAAATCAATTGAGTGTGGTACAGATTTTCAGCAAAACGTTCAAATAAAGACCACTTTAAATAAAAATGGCTACAAAAACAGTAGCCATTTAAATTAATTTGAAATGAACTTATTGATTAAAGCGGGACAGGTCTTCTTCAGGACGGGCAGTCAATACTTCAACACCGGTTTTCGTCACTAAAAGGGTGTGTTCATATTGTGCGGACAAACTATGGTCTTTGGTCACTACTGTCCATTTGTCACCTAAGATTTTGGTTTTCCAGTCGCCAGCGTTTACCATCGGCTCAATGGTAAAGGTCATGCCTTCTTCAAGCACCATGCCGGTATTGGGTTGACCATAATGCAAAACTTGCGGTTCGTCATGGAATACAGTGCCAATACCATGACCGCAATATTCACGGACTACGCCAAAACGTTCTGATTCAACATATTTCTGGATGGCATTGCCAATATCACCAATGGTAGAACCTGGTTTTACCGTCGCAATACCGAGGTACATGGCTTCTTGCGCCACTTTGCATAAACGATCGGCAAGAATTGAAGTTTCACCGTCGACGATATACATCATATTGGTGTCGCCGTGATAGCCGTCTTTAATGACAGTGACATCAATATTTAAGATGTCGCCTTTTTTCAGGATTTTGCTTGCAGATGGAATGCCGTGACACACTACGTGGTTGACGGAAGTACAAATGACATGCTGGAAAGCTGGACGGCCGGGTGCTGCACCATAACCAAGACAGGCAGGAATGGCATCCTGTTTATTGACGATATAATCGTGGCAGATGGTATCCAGTTCGAGTGTAGAGACACCCGGTTTGATATGCGGTTTGATCATATCCAAAACTTCTGCCGCCAGTCGACCCGCCACACGCATTTTTTCAATTTCTTCAGGGGTTTTAATGAGTCGACGAGGAGCTTCGTAAGTACTGTTCATGATCTTTAAAAACTTTTGGAAATTTGTGTGTGACTATGGTATAAATAGCCGCCCATTTTATCAAATGCTTTTTCGTGAATAAATTTCACGGGCTTTGTGCGATGGGGCAATAAAATCCGCACATATATCGACACATTTCTCTGGGTGCTCGCAAGAGTGGAGAATGCGGATATATGGAGGCCTAACCCAAACTTTAAGGTAAAGAAAATGGCAGATTACAACGTAAGCATGCGCGACCTTCTTCAAGCAGGCGCTCACTTCGGTCACCAAACTCGTTTCTGGAACCCAAAGATGCGCGAATACATCTTTGGTGCGCGTAACAAAATTCACATCATCAACCTTGAGCACACTGTTCCTGCGTTAAATGATGCTTTGAACTTTGTTAACAATCTTGCAAGCAAAAAGAACAAAGTATTGTTTGTTGGTACTAAACGTGCTGCTTCTAACATCATTCGTGAACAAGCTCAACGCGCTGGTCAACCATACGTAGACCACCGCTGGTTAGGTGGTATGTTGACGAACTGGAAAACACTTCGCCAATCTATCAACCGTTTAAAAGATCTTCAAACTCAATCTACTGACGGTACTTTTGCTAAACTTACTAAACGTGAAGCTTTAGAACGTACTCGTGAAATGGAAAAACTTGAACGTGCTTTAGGCGGCGTTAAAAACATGGGTGGTTTACCTGACGCATTATTCGTAATTGACGTTGACCACGAATCAATCGCGATTAAAGAAGCTAAAAACTTGGGTATTCCTGTAATCGGTATCGTTGATACAAACTCTAACCCAGACAACGTAGATTACGTTATTCCTGGTAACGACGATGCGATCCGTGCGGTTACACTTTACGCTTCTGCTATGGCTGATGCTATCCTTGCTGGTAAAGAGTACGCTCAATCACAAGCAAATGCTCAAGCTAAAGGCGAAGAAGCTGCTAAAGAAGCTCCAGAGGCTTAATGCGTTTTGACGCAGAATTGTCATTTTTGCGACATGTAACCGTGGCAAATTAAGCGTCAAGAAAGCGAAACGGTCCAGAGAACACTTTGGGCCGTTTTTGTTGAACAGATTCATTTTTCTACCGTATTTAGGAGAATAACATGACTGCAGTTACTGCGAGCATGGTAAAAGAATTGCGTGACCGTACTGGTTTAGCAATGATGGAATGTAAAAAAGCTTTAACAGAAGCGAACGGTGACATCGAATTAGCGATTGATAACCTTCGTAAATCTGGTCAAGCAAAAGCAGCTAAAAAAGCTGGTAACATTGCTGCTGACGGTGCAATCACTATTGTTCAAGAAGGCAACAAAGCTATTCTTGTAGAAGTAAACTGCCAAACTGACTTCGTTGCTAAAGACGAAAACTTTGCTGGTTTCTCGACTAAAGTTGCTGCTGCTGCGCTTGCTGCAAACGAAACTGATGCTGCTAAAATTGCTGAATTGAAACTTGAAGATGGTTCAACTGTTGAAGAAGCGCGTATTGCTCTTGTTCAAAAAATCGGTGAAAACATCCAAGTACGTCGTGCGAAAATTGTTGAAGGCGAAAACCTTGCAGTTTACAAACACGGTTTAAAAATTGGTGTTGTTGTATCTTACAACGGTGATGCTGCTACTGGTAAAGGTATTGCGATGCACGTTGCTGCGTTCAACCCAGTTGCTGTAACTGCGGAAGGCGTATCTGCTGATCTTATCGCTAAAGAAAAAGAAATTGCTGAAGCGAAAGCATTGGAATCAGGTAAACCTGCAAACATCGTTGAAAAAATGGTAACTGGTTCAGTTGAAAAATACTTGAACGAAGTTGTTCTTGAGCGTCAAATGTACGTAATCGACAACGACAAGAAAGTTGCTGATGTTCTTAAATCAACTGCGACTACAGTTGCTCAATTCGTTCGCTTTGAAGTGGGTGAAGGTATTGAGAAAAAAGCTGAACTTTCTTTCGCTGAAGAAGTTGCTGCTGCTCAAGCTGCTGCAAAATAATCTCTGATTATTTGCAAAAAAAAGCCCCGTTTGGGGCTTTTTTTATGCAGATTTTAAAATTATGAGAGAGCAATAAAAATGGCGAATAAAGCCCAGATGGGCATCGATGCCATTATTCCTGTTTCAGTTGCTGTCTATTTCGGTATTGATTTACAACAACGGCAAAATTCTTTAAATCAATTGCTTAGAAATTCAAAAGCACATACTGAAATTTTATCCAAATCACAATTTCAGAAAGCCTCTCTAGATTCGAAAGCATTAAATTTTCAAATTCCAAATGATGATGCAAAAATTCAACAGGCCTTTCAAACACAAAAAACAATATACAGGTCCAGTCAAGCGGAACAGTCAAAGTGGTTTTAGTGGATGATAACAACGGCTCACGTCATCAAAAGTTTATTCTACAATTGCAGAATGGCCTAACCATGTTAGTGGCTCATAATATCGATTTAAGTTCCCACATTGATGGATTGCAAAAGGGAGATATGGTCGGGTTCTATGAAGAATATGAGTACTCTGAAAAAGGTGGGTTAATTCACTGGATTACTCACGCTCCACAATAATGATATGCGGAAGTATGGTTGAAATAGAAAGGGAGAATCTATCAATAAAGATCCTTTAGAAGGCTAAAACGATAATTGCTCTTAAATTGCGTTGTTTTGCGATTTTTGGCGGGTTTAAATTTTTGCTGGTAGTTCGATTGTGTAGGCATTCATGCACCATACGCGGCCAATCAGGAGGAACTGGAGATATTTAAACACGGAAGGCTTTTTTCTCTCGACTTTATGGCTATAAAGTTGCCCGATTCAGGCTAAAATGAAAAGCGCAATATAAAATCCTGCTCCTAGAGGCAAAATAAAAATCAGCCACGCCATGATTAGAATGGAGAGTAGCCATTGCGACAGCAAGGACTAAGTTTAGTCGTGTAAAAAGACCAAGCTTAAAACCAAAATTAAGGCTGTGATTAACGCACTGAAATGAGCAAGAGCAATGATCGAAAATAAAATAGCGAGCACATAAGCTCAGTGAATGACTTTGTTAATTTTGTTCTGATGGTTTTCTCTATATTCATTCAGCCATTCTGTTATAGCTTTCCTTGTTTACTCCGGCTTTGTATTGATGAACATCCATCAATCCATGCTTTATTCTTGTAAAGATAAAATATAAATCAGACAGCAGTCCTCACATGAGCGGCTTAGTAATATTTGTTTGTAAAGGATGGGTGATGTTGGGGTGTTGTGAACAAGATTGGGGAGATGGTTACTTTTGGTCAGGCATTAAAAAAGCCACGAGAAGTGGCTTTTGTGTCAAATGTATCAGGAGTCTGGCAAGCTCTTATGAATTTGGACCATCCACACGTTCGATGTTTACTTTTGCAGTACCTGCATTGGTAATACCAAGTTGTTTTGCAGCACCATAAGATAAGTCTAGAACACGGTTACCATGGAATGGACCACGGTCGTTCACTTTTACCACTACGCTCTTACCATTGTTTTTATTGGTTACGCGAATATAGCAGTTTAATGGTAGGCTACGGTGAGCTGCAGTTAAACCATTCATATCGAAAGTTTCACCACTTGCAGTTTTACGGCCATGGAACTGACGACCGTACCAAGAAGCTGCACCAGTTTGGCTAAATTTACGTACTGTATTCGATGCAACAGTATTTAGTTTTTCAATCACTGAAGGCTCGTCTGCAGGGATTTCAATTTTCGCAGCAATCGTTTGACGACGAATTTTATCACCAGAACGTTCAGCGATTGAAAGACTATTTAAATTTGAAAAGTGGGAATTAAAATTTTGAGCATCTTTATTTAATACACGAGTGGCCAAGCGGGAGTTGTCACTATCGGTATTAAATGATGACTGCACCAATTCTGCTTGAGACTGACTCAGGGCAAAGGTGGTGGTTAAGGCTAAAATATACTTTATCGAGGAATGCATTATTAAACTCCTAAAGACTGCTCTTTTATCTAAATTAAGCGATTGAAATAAAAGCGATCAAGTCTGTTAATTCTCTTTTGCAACTACATTTGACGAGATGGATAATATTCATGCCAAGCTAAAGCTGTCTACTTTTTAATTGAAATAATTACAAAAAGCACAGAAAAGCATCGTTTTTCGATTAAAATTTAATCAATATTGTAACATAATATTTAAAATGTCCATTTTATGAACGATTTGGTAAAAATAAATCTTGACTTTAGTATTGTTTGGTAAAAATCAGTCTTAACGACTGATGATTTCGTTACCTAATTGCCATACCGCTGTAGCATACATGCGACTCTTATTGTAGGTCGTAATGACCTGAAAATTTGGATAGGTAATATAATAAATCGGGCCATAACTATCTTGAAGTTGAATAATATTTACCATATCCAGATCATCAATTTGTACAATCGGATTGATCGGTGTGATGCCTTGATTTTTTAAAGCGCCATATGGTGTTGGCTGTTCCAAATCTTTTGCAATAATTGAGTCTGGATTATTCTCTGTATAGCGGGCAGCAAAGCCGATGGGTTGATTGCGTTGCCATCCATGTTGTGCCAAGTAGTTGGCAATAGAACCAATAGCATCTACGGCAGAATTTCTTAAGTCAATATGTCCATTGCCATCATAGTCCACGCCCATTTTGCTAATGTTGCTCGGCATGAATTGAGGATAACCAATCGCTCCAGCATAAGAGCCAACGACTGAGCTGGCAGGTACTCCATCTTTATAGGTCCATGCAATCAGTGCCGCGAGCTCATTCTGGAAATACTGGGCACGTCGCTCATAGCCGAAGCCTAAGGTTGCCAGAGCATCACGGGTAATGAAATTACCCTTATTGGCCCCAAAACCGGTTTCTACCCCTAAAATCCCTAAAATGATCGATTGCGGTACACCAAACTGCTGTTCAGCGCGGTTTAAAGTGTCGGCATATTGAGTTTTGAAACGTACTCCACGCTGAATGGTGCTTTCCGCCATCAAATTGGTTTTATATTCATACCAGGGTTTACTTTCACCAGGGCGGTTCATGATATTGATGATATTAGGCAGGTTTTTTGAGCCATTCATGGCCCAATCGACCTGTTCTGCACTCAAGCTATAAGTTTGCATGGTTTGTTGTTTAAAGCTGTTATATGCGGGGTGATTATAAAAATCGTTAGCTTGACAGAAACTGGTGATGGAAAGTGCACCGAGAAGTAAAGGAAGACGTTTAATGCTGTTATAAAAGTTGATACTTAACATATTACTCAAAGTTCCAAAAACATAATCAGTGTGTGTAAATTGACATCACGATGCTAAAAGACGGTATTACAAATATAGTGACCAAAAATCCATTTCATGAAAGATAACGGAATTTTTCAAGTGGTTAAGATAGCATTGACCAGGGCTCTATCTACAAGTCCATATACAAAAAAAGACAAAGAACGTTATTTATTGCATAAATCCATGTATTTGATGCCAGTTCTTTGAACTGTACTGTGTATACTCAGCAGAAGAACTGCAAATTAAAGTTCAGTCTGCTTAAGCTGATCCAGCCCGGTTCTTTATATTGTTTGCAATGATACGTTTTATATAAGCCCAGAATATGAAATTTAGTAGTGATTTTGCATTATCAGGAGGTGTTTGTCTGAAAAAACATCAGAACATTGTATCTGGTTGGATGGATGCTTAATTGTAATAAATCATCTAATATTTACCGGTCAGGTAAAAATATGTTCTGTTATGGCTTCTTTGTATCAGATCGCTAAAAAAGTCTATTTGAAAACAAAATTTAGAAAAATTCCTGCTTTTTTATTTCTTATTCAAGCATGCAAGAATCTGCTTGCTAGACAACCATCTTACAAGTTCATAAATTGAAATTTTTCTTGATGATTGTTGCTATAAAAAACGTGAAAGAGATAAAAATTTAAGCACTAAAATAGTATAAAAAGTGAATTCAGTAGGGTTTGATTTTGCTCAACACTTTATATTGAAATTATTTGTATAAATGATTGAGGCAGAGATCATAAAGCCTTTTCTGAAATTTATATAATACCCAGTACATCTATAAATTTGATCAAGACAAATACCCACAAAGACAGTAGTGCTGCACTTATGGTTTGGGAATAAAATTTTGCAATAAAAAACCTGGCGATTGCCAGGTTTTAGATCATGTTAAATGTGCTCAAGCATGAAATAAGGTATCGTGATATTCAGCCAGTACCAATAACTCACCTTTAGTTAGATGCGGAATGATTTTTTCCACAGCAATATGTACGGCTTTAATCACTGCAGCAGAACCCAGATCGGCAGCTTTACGCTTGATCATGCCTAAATCTAGAGTTTTATTAAAGTCATTCATGAAATGACGTACGGTCGCTTCAGCAAACTGCTTATAAAGTTCAGTTAAGACTGCTTTATTTACCTCATTGCCTGCTTTAATTTCCGCATAACTATTTTTAAGATTGGTCACCAGACTGGCATCTAATGGTTCACCTACACGGAAATTGCCATCGGCATCTTTAAACAGGCTTTTTTGTGAAAACTCAATTGACTGTTTTACTACATCATTGGAGGATTTGCTCAACAACTGTTTCAATAAAACTGCAACGGTTGATTTGACATAACCGGCCAGTTTTTCAGCGGTATCACGTTTATCACTGGCTGGGAAACGACGCACAAGCTCAGTCAAAATAGCATCAATGATTTCATCATTGATAAGCAATGCAGTCTTGTCGCGTAAAGGGTATAGCGGTTCGCTGGAATTTTTCTTTTCCTGACCTGTTTGAATACTTGTTAATAATTCTGCAGAAGGAATAAAACCAAAAAATGGCATGTTAAACAACCTCAATATTCTTCATTTTATTGTCGCGCCAAACGAATGGGGCGAGGCATCCATGTCACATCGGATACACGGCAAGGGTTGATGTCTAATCCACCACGACGTGTATAAGTTGCATATACCATCAGTTTTTCCGGCGCAAGGTTTTGCCAGATGTCGGCAAACATCTGTTCCACGCATTGTTCGTGGAAACCGTTATGCTGACGGTAAGAAATAATATAAGCTAAAATGCTGCGATAACAAGGTTTTTTACCCTGATAACGTATAAAAACTGTGCCCCAGTCCGGTTGGCCGGTGACTGGACAGTTACTGCGTAATAAATGTGAATAAAGTTGCACTTCAACTGCTTCACTATTTTCTGCATCTAATTTTAATAAACCCGCATCTGGATGGTTTTCCAGGCGTTTAGGGCTTAAATCATCAATACAGATTCCTTCAGGTTTGGAAATATCCAGATCATCTACCTGAAATAAAGTCAGCGTGACCGGTGCACCTGCCGCAGCAGATAAATCTTTTTCGACCGTTGCAATAAATACTTCTTTTGAATCAAATTGGGTAAAGTTCATACTATTAAAGTAGAGCTTGAGCGATTTCGATTCGATCAGGTTAGGTGAAGATGCCGGTAGAGTTATACGGCCAATCGCGACTTGAGGAATGCCTGCAGCATTGAGCCAGGAAATTTCAAAAACATGCCACCAGTCTTGACCTTGCTGAATACCTTCAACATGGGCGTATTTTTCACGTGCAGTGGCACGTGAAATTGGAAACAGAATATCGGGTTGATATTCTGTTGGATAATTGGTGTCTTTACCTAATAGAGAATGTTCTACACTCATTATTCACGCATTCCTGAACCACGAGAAAGTAAATAGTAAGCTATACCGTAAAGTACGGCACAACATAAGGTAATAACAGTCAATGAAATGGACACATTGACATCACTATGACCTAAAATGCCGAAACGGAAGGCATTGACCATATATACGATCGGGTTAATTAAAGAGAGATTTTGCCAAAATGGACTTAAAGCACTAATAGCATAGAATACACCACCTAAATAAGTCAGTGGAGTCAGTACAAAAGTCGGGATAATCGAAATATCATCAAATGATTTTGCATAAACAGCATTAATAAAACCGCCGAGTGAAAATAAAAATGACGTAATCAGCACGGTATATATAGTGACGAACCAGTTTGTAATATATAAGTCAGTAAAGAACAGGCTCATGGCTGTGACAATGATACCAACCAAGGCACCACGGCAAACACCACCAATTACATAACCCCAAAGAATCATGTGTAAAGGTACGGGACTCATAATTAGTTCTTCAATGCTTTTCTGGAATTTGGCACTAAAGAAACTGGAGGAGACATTGGCATAACTGTTGGTGATCACCGCCATCATAATCAGGCCGGGGACAATAAACTGCATGTAGCTAAAGCCGCCCATTGTGCCAATTCGCGAACCGACCAAATTGCCAAAAATCACGAAATATAAGCTCATGGTGATGGCAGGCGGTAATAAGGTTTGTGGCCAGATGCGCATGAAACGACGCACTTCTTTATGTACCAGGGTATACAGCGCAACACTGAGTTGATTAAAGTTCATTGCGCGGCTCCTTCAAGATTTTTTTCCACCATTTTCACAAACAGCTCTTCCAGGCGATTCGACTTGTTACGCATACTGCGTACTTGAATGCCTTGTGCTTCCAGCAGTTGGAACAGTTCATTCAAGGTATGTGCCTTGTCCATGGTTACTTCTAGGGTCACTGGATCAATTAAATTAAAACGAACGCCGATAATTTCAAGATGTAGCGGTTGAATCGGTTCGACCAGATCAAAAATAAAGGATTCTTCACTGAGCTGGTTTAAGAAAGATTTCATGCTGGTATCTTCTTTAATCACACCACGGTCGATAATGGCAATGCGACGGCATAGCATTTCAGCTTCTTCTAGATAATGTGTAGTCAAAATAATCGACGTACCTTTTTCATTCATTTCGGTGAGGAAGTCCCACATCGAACGACGCAGTTCAATGTCTACACCGGCAGTCGGTTCATCTAAAATGAGCAACCGAGGTTGATGCATCATGGCACGGGCGATCATCAAACGGCGTTTCATTCCGCCAGAAAGCATGCGTGCCTGTATGCCACGTTTTTCCCATAAGCCTAATTTTTCTAAATATTCTTCAGCCCGGCTTTCTGCAACTTTTTTAGGAATACCGTAATAGCCGGCTTGAGTCACCAAAATATCAAAGGTTTTTTCAAACTGACCAAAGTTGAATTCTTGCGGTACGACACCCAGGCATTGTTTGGCTTCTGAAGGGTGGGTATCCAGATTATGGCCAAAAATTTCCACTGTACCGGAGGTTTTTTTGGTCAGTGAGCTAATGATGCTGATGGTGGTTGATTTACCCGCACCATTTGGACCAAGGAGGGCATAAAACTCACCTTCAGGTACCGTTAGGTTGATTCCTTTTAGTGCTTGAAAACCGTTACGATAGGTTTTGGATACGTCCCTCAAGGTCAATGCATCAGTCATGAAATTCTCACCTGGTGAATAGTATGAGTATTGTGAGTGATCTTGCTGAATAAACCAAGTAAATAAGCAGGAATTGTCTGTTGCAATAATGGAACATTGCTCAAAGTATAAGCACAAAAATTGATGACTTATATATAGTTGCTTTACCTTACGGTTTTTTTTGTTATGATGTGCATCGCGCGCTCATAGCTCAACTGGATAGAGTACAGGTCTCCGAAGCCTGTGGCGTGGGTTCGAGTCCCGCTGAGCGCACCATATTTATAATTCGAAATACCAAGATATAGTTTAAAAAACATTAAAAACAATAACTTAAATATGATTTATACCCAGATATACCAAAGTAAATGTAAATTTAGTTCAATTGAATAAGGATATATTCAAATTCTATTGAATTTTATATCCTTATTTTATGGCTAAACCTATAAGTCCACTAACAGATTCCAAATGCAGCGGCGCTAAATCACAAGAAAAAGATTATTCTTTGTACGATGGGCAAGGTTTAATTTTATTTGTCCGTAAAAGTGGCAGTAAAGTCTGGCGTTACAAATATAAAAGAGCAAATGGAAAAGATGGTTTAATGACTCTCGGAAGTTATCCAGCGCTGAGTCTTAGAGCTGCCAGAGATAAACGCCGTAGTTATGAGCAACTATTAGTACAAGATATAGATCCTATTGAATATGAAGAAATACAGAAGATCAAAAAGGATAGGCTTTTTAATTTTGAATCAATAACTCGTGATTGGCATAAGGAATATAGTCAAACAGGTAGATGGATTCCAGATACTGCAAATAAAGCTATTAGAAATTTTGAAGAATATGTATTTCCCTTGATTGGTTCTAGACCAATTGATGAAGTTAAGCCTAAAGATCTCATCATGGTTTTACGTTATATAGAGGAAAAAGGATTTACCGAGGTCTTAAAAAAGATGAGGTAACGATTTAATGCAATTTTTGCATATGCAATTTCAAGGAATCTAATTGAAACTAATACAGCCTATTTTTTAAAAGATGTATTTGTTAAGACAAAGAATGCCAAACACCATCCACAATTGCCACTTGAAAAGTTACCTGAGCTTTTACAGAAAATAAAAGAAGATACTGGGCATCCTTTAACTCAACTTTGTACTTTATTCACATTACATACATTTGCTAGATCAAGTGAAATTCGATTCGCTCGTTGGAATGAATTTAATTTAGATAATGCTATATGGTTAATTCCTGCTGAAAGGGAATTGGTAGAAGGTCCAACGTGAAGTTTATCCGAAATGCTAAAAGACCCTGTTTTACGTGGCCAAGGCTTTTTACCCCGTTTTTTACTTACTATCCCTGAAAATCTGGCAGGTACGTATACAAGATAGTAATTACCTTAATGAAGACAGTCATAGTGATCCAAGGTTAATTGCTTATTGGGAGCGTTGTTTATATTTATTGGATGAATGTCCAAAGCCTTACCAACCGAAAACAACGAATAATGGACGTTTTGTTATGCATATGAGTTCGAAGGCTCAGCAAGTTGATATGGATTTTTATAATGAAATAGAGTGTTTACAAGCAAAGGGGCAGTGTTATGAGTATTTGCAGGCGTTTGCCAGTCGTGCAAGTCAACTTGCTCGTCGTTTAGCCACTGTATTTGCATACTTTGAAGGTCTTGCAGAAATCGATGCAGTAACATTAGCTGGAGCGTGTGATATTGTCAGATATTCATTAGGTGAGTGGGCTCGTTATGCGGAGGTTGAATCAGTAAAAGAACAAGATGCTGAAAAACTCTTAAAAAATATTGTTGCTAAGTGTAAAAAGATCAATTCAACACGTATTTTGAAAAATATAGCTTTAAAAGGTGCGCCGTCGCATTTACGAAAGAAAAAACAATTTGAGGAATGTTTAAATGAGCTTATTGAAAGTAATTATTTACGTCTAATACGTATAAATCAGTCAATGTATATTGAGCTTAATCCTTTAGTGCTTGATTAGCTGAGATTTTGCGATTTTAGCTTGTAAGTCCTTATTTATAGGTCTTATCAATTCGCAATGAGCCTGCGATAAATTGCAGCTCATTGCGAAATTTAGAAAACTCTAAATAAACTGCGTAATCGCAATCAAATCACAGTTAGCTTGCGACATTATTAAGGTTGATATTCAAGGCTTTTAGCTCAAAATCACAAGATTCATATAGTTACTCTGAATAATTCTGAGATGTAATTATAATGAGTGTTGGAGGTTATAATTCCTTTAAGTACTATAATAACCCGAATTACGGATAAGAAAACCGCTTGAAAAAAAGATGGTTAGAGCCATTTAGAAAGTTACTACACAAACCAAAGACTCTAACCACCATGTTTGATTTTACAAAAATCTTCTGTGCTATTGATGATTTTTTTAAGAAATTTGAACCTATCTATTGGCAATTTCTCAAGCAGGAAAATAAGCGTAAACGAATTCGATTAGCAACCTTATCCCTCTCTGAAATTGTGACGATTGCAATTTGTTATAAAACATCGCAAGTAAATAATTTTAAAACATTTTTCCAATTGCTTTATCAATTTGAGAGTAAATTATTTAAGTCTTTGCCTTGCTATAAAAATATGCTCAGCCTGATTAACCAACATCAGCTTGCGATTCATGCACTACACCGTGCTTTAAGCAAAGGACAAGCATGTCAATATCTATGGATTGACTCAACACCTTTACCTGTTTGTAAAAACAAAAGAATTCCTAGAGGCCACCATGCTTTGGAGGATATTGCTTCTCGTGGCAAAAGTTCTATAGACTGGTTTTATGGTTGCAAATTACACCTTCTCATGAATAGTGAAGGACAAATTGTGAAAACAGTTTTATCCACTGGATACCTTGCAGACATTAGAAAAATCGAAGAGTTAGTTGATGGTTTATTGGCAACTGTTTATGGAGATAGAGGTTATATAGGAAAATCGATAAAAGCTAAATTATTAGATCAAGGTATTGATTTAATTACTTATCCTAGAAAGAATATGCGAGTAAGTCTATTGCCTTTTTCTGATGAATACCACTTGAGACAGCGGAAAAAAATTGAAACGTTAATTGGCTTATTGAAAGAAAAATACCATTTAGTAAGCAGTAAACATCGGACTATTTCCGGTTTCCTAGCAGGCATATTTTCATCTTTATGTGCTTATCAACTCTGTCAGAAGAATAAGCCAAAAATTCATGTCGTTAGAAATTTAGCTTATCCGTAACTAGGGTTATAATAGCATTCAATAAAATCATTAGAAAAATAGAATGTACTTTATTGGCATAATCTACCAAAAATGATTAAAAAACAAACTAAATACTATGTGTCGCAGATTTTTTGATTAATTTTTAATTAAATCATGTATTTACATAGTTTTTTTATGGAATTTAGGGTTGTTTTTCTTGTTTTGGGAAACAACCCCATGGAGCCCCTTGGTTAAGTATAAAAATGATTGGCAAAAAGTTACAAATAAGTAAGGAATTTATAGTATTCAAAAAATATTTTTTAATTAAAAAACTACTATTTATGCTTCCTCTAAATGAGAATTTTTTGATATCTGGTAACCGGCAGCTTTTGTAAACTCAATATACTTTTCAATTATTATATTTCGTAGCTTTGATGGATCCTTTTGAGCAAGAGAAAGGGCCTTTTTTAATTCATAACGATCTAAAGCATCAGGTACTAAATTACGTTCAAGCATCATCAACTTTAAAAGATTAGTAAGTTCAATGAGATTGATGGGATAGTCATTAAATAAGCTATGTTCTCCGATTTGACGAAGGACATAATCCTCTAAAAATCCATCTCGCAGAGAACACTCTATAGATACACCAAACATATTCTCTTTGATGCGGATATCTTCTTTTGCATTTAATTGTCGAAACTCAAAATCATAGGTGAACCCTTTTTCCTCTTTACCATTGTCGTTTAGATAAATAAGAGGTGTTTTGCTGGTAACTTTCCAAATGTGATTATTAAAATTTGACTCATAGAAATTTAATAAACGTAAACAACGATGTTTGATCAACAAGAATCGGCATTGGCAACCAAAGTTGCGAGCTCCTTCTTGAATAATATTATGTATTTTCAAGGCCTTTTGATTTAGTTGATAACAGGCTTCTTTTAAACTATTAATATTTAAGAATTCTTCTGGTTTAAATCTTTCTTCAAGTTTATCGATTTGTTTTAAGTAAAAATTACTACCATGATAATAAGTGTTCGTATATAGCTTATAGATAGACTTTTCCGCATCTTGTGGTGTTTTCCAAGTCATGACCTTACGATAATGATTACCTATGGGGAAATAGGCTGCTAGCTTATGTTTTTCATCATAATCAATAATTAATAGACGCGAATTTTTTGCTTCAAGAAAGTCAGCATAACCCTTTAAGTTAAAATCCATTTTACCTTTACCAGGCTGGCGACTTGGAAACTGATGAGCTGCTCCAAAAGAGAGGGCATTTTTCTTAAGTTCGAGAATCTCATCGTAACCTGTATAATTTTCTTTATGATTTATGATTTATGATTTATGAATTTCATAATGCGCCTAATTTATTCAATTTTAATATTCAATATCTTAGATCAAATACATAACTTTTATTAGGTTTTTTATAATTAACATGTTGAATATTTAGAAACAAAATAACCTCAAGTTTGAGGTTATTTTGTAATTGTTAACTTTTAAAGCTGAATACGTGTCGATACCTTAAGAGGTTGTAAGGTTTGATTTTTCTGTAGAATAGAATTATAGTGATTCACATCACCAATAGCCTGTATTGTTAAAACTAAGGAGTATTGGATAGGAGAAAGATCATTAATTTTTTCAGTTGCAGCACCTTGTTCCCTAGTATGATACTTAACATCAAATACCGGGTCTTCAAGTGTGTTTAATCTAAATTTTTTAGATCTAGAAATAGTTGTTTCCCATTTATGTGCATCTTCTCGCAACTCTTCTTCAGTGAGATAGAGCTCTTTGCTTGAAAAGAATCTCTTAGCATCAGGATGCTGTTGCTCATCATTCTTCTTGTTTTGATTCGCTCTAAATGTAATGTCCAAACCTGATCTTGTGTAGTGTAAAGGGTGCTCAGGATCAGTGACTGCATTTATACAGAAGGTAGCTTTTAGAATAACCGAACTGCAGTTTGCATCATTTGGAATTGGAATGCGTAAGTGCTGGTTAGGCTTAAGTTCACCTTGGAATAAAATAGTTGCTTCGTCATCTAAACATTCCAAAATTTCTTCAGGGGTATGAGGTAGTTTTCCCCAACCAACTTCATTCTGAGAGTGTTTTTCAGATTTTGCATTGTGAATCATTAAAGCTTTAATAGAATTTGTTGTTAAATCAAAGTCAGTAAGAGCATCTATACCAGCAGCAACACGCATGGCAAGAGGAGCGGCATAGCTAGTTCCCATTGTGCCTACAATAGAATGAGAAACTGGAGAGTATACATAGAATTTTTCATCTTCGCTTCTACCAAATAAAACACCATCAGGTTTCACTAAACCAGGGCTTCTACCAGGACCTGTGCAGCTGTATGGTGCACGCTCCCAAGTTTCACTTTGGCTATTACTTGCACCAATAGCTAGGCTATTAACCATATCACTTGGAGGTTGAATACGCCCAAGTTCTCCAGGTAAATCGCCGTCATTACCAATAGCAATTGTTGCTAAGCAATGCCCATCTTGCAGATATTGATCTAGAACAGAAGTCCATACATGTACTTCATCATCATCCACTGCTGGGAAATTGTAAAATCATGATTTCAGCCGGTACCGATATAATTTTATGAAATTTAAAATTCCAGAATTCTTAAAGAAAAAATCTTTTACTATATTATGGGAACTCCAGTAGTTCTATATCTGCTTTTATCAGTAATTCCAAATTTAATCGGTTGCCTAGTACCTGAGAGTTACTGTCTTGCTGGATCAGATAAATTGGTTGATGTTCTAACTATTTCAGCATACGTGATACCAATTATTTTAATTATTGTTGCCTTCCATATCGGCGGTAAAAAACTTGCCTATTACTTGCTTGTAACATGTAAATGCTGTGACAAAACTATCACTATGATCTAGCTCATCCATTTTTATACAGGCTTGCATCTTAGAAAGGCATCCGTCAACTTTCTGTGCATATATTTTGGCTCAGTAAAAGCCTATGATGTGTAACCCTTAATATCCACGTGTTGCGCCATCCGGATTACGTGGATCAGAATAGCCATAGATGCCATCTGGCAGAATTTGGATGGTTTGGGTTCTGCCCATGGTAGATTTCTGCACAATTTTATGACCTTTTTGCTTTAATAACTCGAGGGTATCGGCACTGATGCCTTTTTCTACACGGATTTCGTCCGGTAACCACTGGTGATGAATTCGCGGTGCTGCCGCCACTTCAGCCGGGTTCATCTGAAAATCGATGCTATTGATCAGGGTTTGTAGCACGGTACTGATAATTCGGGAGCCTCCCGGGCTGCCGGTGACCAGCCAGGCTTTCTGGTCTTTTAATACAATTGTGGGGGTCATTGAAGACAAGGGACGTTTATGGGGAGCAATGGCATTAGCATCTCCGCCAATTAAACCAAAAGCATTCGCTACACCGTGTTTGGCTGAAAAATCATCCATTTCATTGTTGAGTAAAATGCCGGTACCTGCTGCGACAATCCCACTGCCAAAGTTGAAATTCAGGGTATAGGTCACCGAAACCGCATTGCCGTGTTGATCGACTACTGAATAATGTGTGGTTTGGTCACTTTCATAGGGGATTGGGTTGTTGGGCTGAATGGAGGCTGAAGGACGGGCTGTGGTAGCTGAAATCTGCCGAGCCAGCATTTTCGCATATGGTTTTGAGCTAAGACCTGCCACAGGCACATGCACAAAATCAGGATCTCCCAGATATTTAGACCGGTCGGCATAGGCCAGTTTCATGCTTTCGGCCAGATAATGAAGGGTCTGGGCACTATTCGCACCCCACTGTTGCAAGGGGAATTGTTCCAAAATATTCAACATTTGTACCAGATGTACACCACCGGAACTTGGCGGTGGCATGGTGACAATCTGATAGCCTTTATAATTGCCCATGATGGGCTGACGTTCGATAACTTTATAGGCATGCAGATCACTTTTTTGCATGATGCCCTGATGCTGCTGAATTTCTGCAATAATTTTGTCGCCGATTTCACCACGATAAAACACGCGGCTACCCTGTTGGCTAATTAATCGCAAGGAATGTGCCAAATCCTGCTCAACCAATCGTTCACCATAGCGTAAGGGGCGATTCTCTTGAAAGAAAATAGCATGTGAACTGGGCCATTTGCCTAATTTATCTTCAGCTGCATTCAGCATTTTGGCCAAAGAATGGCTGACCGAAATGCCATTTTCTGCCAGTTGAATTGCAGGGGCAATCACCTCTGAAAGGGGTAAGCTTCCCCATTTTTTCAGGGCATATTCCAGACCTGAGACTGTGCCAGGAACCCCGATGGCATCATGTGAATACAACGATTTGCCGGCAATAATATTGCCATTTTCATCCATATACATATCCTGTGACGCACGACGTGGAGCCATTTCACGAAAATCCAGCGCAATATTTTTACCAGACTGGGTATCATGCACAATCAGAAAACCTCCACCGCCCAGATTACCGGCATGCGGTAAAACCACTGCCAAGGTAAATCCAACGGCAACGGCGGCATCAACCGCATTGCCACCGCGTTTCAGAATGTCCAGACCGACCTGACTGGCGATTTCATGTTCGGAGGCCACCATGCCATTTTGCGCCCGAACCGGATGGAAAATGTCATTGTCATAATCATAACTGCTGAGCGTTGCCTGATTGAGTGCCGTATTTGCATAAAGTTCAGTGGAAAGACAACAAAGTGTGGCCAAGCTGAGTTTTAGGGCAAAACGGATCAACATAATATTTCTCAAGCAAACGAACAGTCGAAGCTACACAGCATTCAGCACACTATCCGCGCGCCGTTTTGGGGCGCCTTAGTATATGCTGAAATTCATATCCGGTTGAGGCTTGAAAGAAAAAGCAGGTCAGGACAATGCCGTAAAAGACCATGAAATCATCAGATCGCTCAGTGATGATTTTCTCACAAGCGAATTTTTCAATCAGCATTCAGCAGTTCAGCCTGTTTTTTCAGCATAGTTTTTGAAGCACTACCGAATTTTTAATTTCATTTTTTCTGATTGTAAAATACGACCAGTAATACCGCGACTATGATCAGTATCACAACTATTACATATCTTTCCATAGGTTCACCTGTAACTAATCGGTGGTCTTAATTCCGAGAGTCTAATCTCAAAACTATTTTTATAGTAATCCGGAGCTGATTCTAAATCAGACAGTAATTTAGCTTCAGTGTATTCAGCTGGTGATAGCCTTAATAGCGATGGAATGTAATTGGATTTGTATGCTATAGGGTATCTTTGTTTAATTTCCGTCAGGGTAAAATCTAATTTTTTAGCGCTTTGAATCAGTTTGAGTTGCTGTAAGCTTTGTTCAGTATAATCCTTATAACCATTGCTTCTAATAAGTGGTTTAATTAATTGCAGTTTTTCATAAAATCGGATGGTATCCCGACTGAGATTGGTGTGTTGTGCTAATTCTCCGACTAGCATCATAATCTCCACATCTTCTGTATAAAAACACTTGACCCTAGAGTGTAGTTCATACTTTATCTTAAGCATGAATCAATCAACAGAGTGCCATTCTATGCAAGGCTTAAACCAAACAGCATGGGTGATTGGGGCAACAGGATTTATCGGTAAATTTTTAACGGCACAATTACTCAAAGAAAATTATCAAGTGTTTGCCATGTGTCGCAATCTCCGTCAGCAAGAAGCTCAATTACGGGACTGGTTAAATTCATCCGGTGCTGACTGTACAAAATTAATCTGTATGCAAGGTAATGTTACACAAACTGATTTAGGGATTTCTGAGTATGACTGGCAGCAATTAAAAACCGTCGATTATCTGTTTAATACTGCTGCTTTATTTACCTTTGGTGTCTGTCAACATGTTGGTAAATTCAATGATTAAAGCATCCAAGGATGACCAAACGACAGGTCAGGAAATCTTGATTGCCAGCCAAGAGCAAATTTGTTTTCAAAAACTTGTCGAAATCATTTCAGCGCAATTGCAGGTCAATTGTCCTCGACATTTTATTTCTATCCAGTTGCTAAAATATCTACTGCAATGGAAGTGGTTGGCAAAAAAAAATAGATTTATCAACAGAAATGTTAAATTTCTTAAGAACCGAAACACTGGATTTAAATACATTTAAACAGTTAGATCGGACTTGGAATATTCCAGCAACCGATCTGAAAAAAACCATTGAAAATACCGCAATATGGGTAAGCCAACGCCAGGTTTAAGTAGAGTATCATCCACTATCCAACTGTAATGTGTAGACTTATATTCATGTTGCGGTCGGGTTATTGAATCGAAGTTTTATAATATGTTCATCGAGGCTGTTCCGGAACAGCCATCCTGTTGATATTCTGGATTAAAGCAATAGACAAACAACCTGAGACGCCAGATGGATTTTCTATTTTCATGCCGGGAGTATAGAACGTGAACTTTGCCGTTATGCGAATAAAGACATTAAGCTCTTTTTAAAGCCTCTGTCGGTTGAAGGTGTTGAGCTGGATAACGGAAGCTTGCACCACGGTGATTCTCTGGAAGCAACGGTCCGTGGCCAAACAGTTTTTCACGTAATGTCCCTTCAGTATATTCAGTTTGATATACACCACGGCGCTGAAGTTCCGGGACTACAAACTCAACCACATCTTCAAAGGTTTGATGTGCCAAAATGTAGGCCAGGTTGAAGCCGTCAATATCGGTATCTTGTACCCATTCTTGCAAACGGTCTGCCACTGTTGAGGCTGAACCGATAATTACCGGACCATTGCCGCCCACACTGATAAACTTAGCAATCTCTTCAATCGTCCAAACTTTATCTGGGTCGGCTTTGACATAGGAATCCAGCATGGACTGAATGGCATTGGTATGGATGTATTCTACTTGATCCTCTGCCTGGAATTTCGAGAAGTCTACACCTGACCAGCCTGAAGCCAGTGTTAATCCACCATGATAGCTGCCATATTGCTGGTATTCTTTAAATTTCAATTGTGCTTTCTCATCGGTTTCATCGACCACAATTGAAAGCATGGTATAGATCAGAATTGAATGAGGATCACGGCCTTCTTCGAGCAGTTTACTGCGGATTCCCTCAACCAGTTTTTTTACTGCGGCTTTGGTCGGTGCAGAAATGAATACACATTCTGCATTTTGGCTGGCAAACTTTTGACCGCGACTAGAGGCACCAGCTTGATAAAGCACGGGGGTGCGCTGTGGAGACGGTTCACAGATATGAATGCCGGGCACAGTAAAATATTCGCCCTGATGTTCAATGGGATGCACTTTCGTGTGATCAGCAAAAATGCCTTTTTCCTTGTCACGCAGCACCGCATCCTGTTCCCAAGAACCTTCCCAAAGTTTATACAGGACTTCCAAGTATTCATCGGCAATGTCATAACGGTTGTCATGGCTAACCTGTGTTTTCAGTCCGAGGTTTTTGGAACCACTTTCTAAATAGGAAGTTACGATGTTCCAGCCGGCGCGGCCTTTGGTTAAATGATCCAGTGTGCTCATGCGGCGCGCAAAGGGGTAAGGGTGCTCACATGAGATGGAAGTTGTCACCCCAAAGCCTAGGTGTTTGGTTACAGCAGCCATCGCAGGAACGATTTGTAGAGGGTCATTCACTGGAACTTGCACCGCACCTGTCAGCGCATGTTCAGCTGACTGGTGATAGACATCATAAATACCCAGCACATCGGCAATAAAGATACCGTCAAATTTACCGCGTTCCAAAATTTGTGCTAAGTCTGTCCAGTATTCCAAGTCTTTGTATTCAGTCGAACGATCGAGCGGATGCCGCCATAAGCCCGGAGATTGATGGGCAATACAGTTCATTTCGAAGGCATTAAATCTAATTTTCTTGGTCATACTTGTCTACAGTAATATTAAAATTTTTAATAATTTTAATAAAAAAATATTGAGACTTTTAATAAGAAAAATATCAATATTTATCACAATACCTGTTTAGGAAAATAAAGTATTTAGTAATTGGACCTCTTTCATAAAGCAAAACCATACAACTTTTTGGTGATTGTCTTTACAGAAAATCTTGTAGGATTTATACATCATCTATGGATGATATATATGGATATAAAAATTTTTCTGACCCTCAGTTCAAGTGATACACGGTTATCTCCTGGTCAGCTTTTTATTTAATACTTGATCAATTACAGAAGCCTATCCCGTCTGAAGGCAGATCACCCAAGTGAAGCTTAGACAATCAGGTTCTTCTTTATCTTTGCTAAATGTTATCGAAATAAAGGGAAAATACTCGATTTTAGATTTAATTTAATCGCTGGAATTTACAACATGAAAATGAGTAAAAAATGATCCATTAAAGAAGTCTATTGTTTCTTGTTATCCTTTATATGAAAATATGAAATTCTAAGAATAAATACTACATAACATTTTAATTAAAATGATTTGTTTCGCTTATTAAATTATAAATAGTCTTTAAAAATAATGTTAGCTTTTATCCATTATATATAGGGTAACTAGAGCATTTTATAATGACATCCAAAATTGAAATAAATCTGAAACATGCAGACAATATTCCAAAAGATTTTTATCAACATGACCAATTGGCACATGTTATACAGTCAGATGAAGAAGCAATTGAAGTGGCGCAGCAGCTGGCGGCTGTTTTTGCCAAAGAGGCGTCCAAACGTGATCATGAACGCCTTCTGCCTTTGCAGGAAGTACAGCAGTACTCAGCTTCAGGCCTGTGGGGAATTACGATTCCAAAGCAGTTTGGTGGTGCAGGGGTTAGCTATAAAACCCTTGCAGAAGTGGTAAAAATTATTTCCAGTGCAGATTCCTCATTGGGTCAAATAGCACAGAACCATTGGGCCTTTTTGGAACATATCCGTCTGGATGCCAGTTCAGAACAGCAGGCATTCTTCTTTGACCAGGTGCTAAAAGGACAGCGTTTTGGCAATGCCTTTTCAGAAAAAGGCTCAAAAACAGTGGCAGATCTGAGCACCAAAATCGAGTTCAAGGATGACCATGCGGTGATTAACGGCCAGAAATTCTTTGCTACTGGTGCACTGCTGGCACACTGGATTCCTGTGGTTGCGGTCAGTGATGAAGGCAAGCCATTTGCAGCACTGGTGCCACAGCATACACCGGGTTTAACCATTGTTAATGACTGGAGTGGTTTTGGCCAGCGTACCACTGTGAGTGGTTCAGTACTTCTAGACAATGTACAAGTCGATCTGAAATATGTTGTGCCGATCTATCAGGCATTTGAACGTCCTACGGCAGCAGGAGCAATTTCACAATTTATCCAGTCTGCTATTGATGCGGGTATTGCGCGCGGTGCAATTAACGAAACCATTGCTTATGTACGCCAGCATGCACGTCCGTGGATTGACTCTGGTCTGGAACAGGCCGTGCAAGACCCGTACACCATTGCCAATATCGGTGAATTAAAAATCAAGCTGCGTGCGGCCGAAGCAGTTCTGGCTTTAGCCGGTGAAGCGATTGACCATGCTTTGGAAAACCCGACGGAAGAGACAGTATCTGAAGCGACGTTAATTACGGCCGAATCGAAGGTACTGACCACTGAAATTGCCCTGTTGGCTGCCAATAAGCTGTTTGAACTGTCTGGCACACGCTCAACACTTTCTGAATTGAACCTAGACCGTCACTGGCGCAATGCACGCACACATACTTTACATGACCCTGTGCGCTGGAAATTTAATATCGTCGGGAATTATTACCTGAATGATGTTCCGCCACCGCGTCACGCATGGAGCTAAAAGGAAAAATATTATGACTCTTCAAGCCAATCAAAACTTATCTCTGGGTGCAGATTACCAACAGGTTGCTGCTAAATTCCGCCCGATTTTTCAACGAATTGCAGACGGTGCGCTGGAGCGTGAAAAGACTCGTACACTCCCGTATGAGCCAATTCAATGGCTGAAACAAGCTGGTTTCGGTGCGATTCGCGTACCCACTGCTTTTGGCGGTGACGGTGTATCGCAGAAACAGCTATTTCAACTACTGATTGAACTGGCAAAAGCCGATTCAAATGTAGCTCAAGCGTTACGCGGCCATTTTGCCTTTGTCGAAGATCGCTTAACTGCCCATAAAACTCAATCTCAAGACCTCTGGTTTCAGCGCTTTGTACAGGGTGAAATCGTGGGAAATGCCTGGACGGAAATCGGCAAAGTTGAAATTGGCGATGTGGTGACCCGTGTCACTGAAAATCCACAGGGCCAGCTGGTGGTGAATGGCCAGAAATACTATTCCACTGGAACCATCTTTGCCGATTGGATCGACTTATTTGCCTGGGATGAAACCACGAATCAGCATGTGATTGCTGCGGTGTCGACTCAAGTGCCAGGCATTCAAGTGGTGGATGACTGGAACGGTTTTGGCCAAAAAACCACAGGCAGTGGTACTTTGACCATTCAGCAGGTTGACATCAGCCGTGATCATATTTTGCCATTTGAAGAACGCTTTAAATACCAAACTGCTTTTTATCAAGTGGTGCATTTAGCAACCTTGGCCGGTATTGCACAAAGTGCTGTAGAAGCATTTACTCAAGAAGTACGCAAGCGCACCCGTATTTTCAGTCATGGCAATGCGGATTTGGTACGCGACGATGCACAAATCCTGCAAGTGATTGGCAAAGCGTCTGCACAGGCTTATGCGGCTGAAGCGATTGCTTTGAGTACTGCTGAAGCACTGGATGGTGCCTATATCAGTCATTTTCAGAATGATGCGGCGGCTGATCAGCAGGCAAATGAGCGTGCTGAACTGGAGTCTTCACAAGGACAGGTGGTTATTTCAGAGCTGGTGCTGAATTTAACTACAGAGCTGTTCAATGCACTGGGGGCCTCTGCCAGCACCACCGAAAAGCAGCTGGACCGCTTCTGGCGCAATGCCCGTGTTGTGTCTTCTCATAATCCACTGATCTATAAAAAGAAAGTCATTGGTGACTGGGTAGTGAATCAGGCACCCTTGCCCTATGTTTGGCAGATCGGCAACAGTCCGGCAGCTAAAAAGCAGGAAATTGCAGCATAAATTATGATTTAAAAGATTTAAATAAAACCGCATATCAATGCGGTTTTACTCTATTGAAAGGCTCGAAAAATATAATCTCAGCTTTATTTTAATTCATGTATTTCAGATATTTTTAAATCTTATTTTCTATCTTAGTTTCCAGAACTAAACCTGACCAAAGCCGTTCCAATCGTCAATGATGGTTACACCTGTAGCATCACACGGAATCAGTATGCAGGCTGAGAGGCCCTCCAGATCCGTAATTTAGACATCCATCCAGTCAGCATATAGGCTGCCGGTGGTATAGTATTTTTTGCCATTCAGTACCACAGTCCCGTCTTTCAATTGTGCAAGATGCGTGCTGAATTGTTCAATGGACTCTTTACCGTCTTCTCACCAGATATTGTAAACTGTTTCACCTTTGCTGATATGTTGCAGCCATGATACGTTGCAGCCATAACGCTTTAAAATCGTCATTCTGGCTCAACAGCAGATCTTCAGTAAAGCCAAAATGCACACGCAATGCAGGGGTAATTGGCATCTGCCTGCGCGAGTTCAATCAGCAAGGCAAACAGTTCAAGAAGGGGGAGCATCAAAACCATGATAAGCCTGCATACAGCCGCTGATAGCGGAATGTTGATGATTTATCTGGAGCAAAAAAGAGCACCCGAAAGTGCTCTCATGCTGCATGCTTCCGCATGCATTTAGAATGAACGGAAAATTAATGAAAAACGGTTTCCAACGCCTTTAAGCCAACTTTAGGGTCAAGCAGGCCATTATAAATGTCAGGAATTTCACGTTCTACGCCAAAAAACTCGTAAATGGCAATCATGGCACCACGTACTGAATATTCCACGGTAAAGACCACATCCTCTTCAATTTCCACAAACTGGCCTAAGAATGCAAAGTTTTGCGAGCCTTGAGGGATGACTAAAGGGCGATCGCCAGGTTTACGGCAGGCGAACAAGGCAGATGCATAGGGCATCATGGCAGTGGTAATGTCGGTGCTTTGCAGCACATGGTCTAAAATGTCATCAAAACCGAGCTGCTTGACCAGTTCCGTTAAAATCTCTTTGCCTGTCGCTTGTGACATGGGCTTTTTGATGTAATCGCCTGTATGGTCAATTTGGAAACCGTAGCCCCAAAGGGTGTACACGCCTTCAGGCAAATCGGCAAAATGCGGCTGTGCTGGAACAACAATAGATAAATGCCAGCCAGACTCAAACCAAGTCATCAGTGCACCTGTACCCGGCTCATTACCGGTATAGTCAATGATGCGTTTTAACAGTACCTCATCTTTCATGGTCAGGGTAAAAGACTCCCATTTATGTTCATCGACATTGCCATAAAAGGTCATGGGACGGCCAAAATCCGGTGCCTTTTTAGCTAATGTATCCCACAATGTCCAGCCATGATCCAAGCGGTCACGAATTAATGCAGGTACATCATCCTTGCCGCCATAGCGAGAATCTGCAGTAATCGAACCTAGGGTGAAAATAGCCAAGTCATGCGCTTTCAGCTCAATCTGTTCTGTGCCTTCAGGCAGTTTGACATACAGGCGTGTAGCACGGCGCTCTTGCGTGTCTGCATCTGTCATGAAGTCTGCATCTGTTACATAATTGCCAAAGCGCACATCGACACCTTGCGCCACCAGCCAGCGTTGTAGCGGCAGAATCATCGAATCATATTGATTGTATTTGGTGCGCTTTACCCCTGCGAGCGTATGAATGCGTGGCAGCTCTTGAATGAAGCGCAAAAAATAGCGGCGTAGTTCGGCGGCGCTATGCCATTTTTGAAAGGCGAATGTCGTGCGCCACATACGCCAGAAGTTGGTTTCAAAAAATGTCTCATCAAAAAATTCATCAATACGGCGACTACCGATTTTCTCTTCTTTAGACGCCAACAAGCGCAGCATTTGCGCACGGTGTAGGGTATTGAGGCCTAGTTTTGCGGCATCGGCAATGACATGCTGCGCATCAATTAAACGCGCTTGGGCATGTGTTTTCACCTGTTCATTAAACTCACGGCATTCTTCGCGTACGGAAATTTCAGGGTTTTCCAAAGAGGGAATACTGGAAAATAAATCCCAAAGGCATAAGTAGGTTTCATCGGTCAGCATGCGTCCCCCCCGTGTGACCCATGCCTGTGCAGCATTGGGAGTAGGGCCGCCGTCCATTGATCCACCCGAAATATCCAGCTCTTCCAAAATATGAATATTTTTTGCAGGTATTTTCGCATCACGGATTGCAAAGGCCGCTGCTGCCATACCAGCAATACCGCCCCCGATAATCCAAAGATGGGATTGCTGTGCATCTAACCCATAACGTTTGTTATTTTGCATTATTAGCCCCTCGTTTAATTAATATGATGTGCAAACGGTTTTAAAACCATAAATTTAGTATGCTTTTTTATATATGAAAAATGTATTAAATATAAAGTTATTTATCCATAATTTTTGTAATTAAAGATTTACTTATTATGGTTTTTATGAATATTTAATGGACATTAAATGATTTTAATCTTTAATTAAATTATTGAGTTAAAATTTTTTTTTTTGGTTATTGCTCTATATTATTTTTTAAAATAAAGATTTTTAGATAATTCACAAGTGTATTTAAATTTATAATAAAAATCTATCATTAATGTGAAGGGCTTGACTATACAGCTTTCAAAGCTGGCTTTGCTGTTGTCGCACTGAATTATTAGATCAAATCAGGCAGATATCATCTTTGAATGGTATCTCGACATCAGTGAATCATAAAATCATTCAGCTTCAGGGGATATGCAATAAAGTCACTGATGCTGGTTTTACTCTCCATTAATAATTCAGTACACAGACTAAAGAAACTTTAAAAACAGGTTTCGATGTGGGCTGTCTTGCGGCAACAGTTCCAGCAGGCGCTGTACGGCATCTATCCGCTCAGGGGCACGACCAATAATCCGCAGCAACTGGTCGATATCCTGCATTTGGTAAATTAACTGGCTCAGTCGTGCATCAAAACTATTGCGCCAGATAGTTAAAAATGGACTTTCGGATTTGCTTAAAAAACTTCCTTTATACAAATTGAAAGTACTGGCAAAAAGACCCGCATTCAACGATTGTTCTGCCCGTAAAAAGTCGCATTGAATTTCACAGCTCAATTTGTAAATACGCGGTTCAATACAATTGGGCAGCAGGTTACGCAGTTGGGAAAGTTCAGCTTTAAGGGTCTTGATACTGACATCACGTTCACCATACAAGGCATAATGCAGTTCGTCTAGACTGATGCCGTATGGATGCAAGACCAAAATACACAGAATCTCAATCTGCCGGTGAGTCAGGCTTAAAACATGCTGATTAAACTGAATCCACGGCGTGCCCAGCGCTTGAATATACAGGACATTTTTTTGTTCAAACTGGATGGCACGCTGTACCAAATCTGCACAGCGCTCTACCGCAAGCAAGCCAAGCGGCGTATGTTTTTTATATTTGGTTGAAAGGTTAATAATGCCATGAAACTGGCCAGAGTACGGATCTAAAATGGGGGCTGCATAGCATACCCAGTCACGGACGCTATCCATTTGATTTTCATGCGAGTAAACAGAGCTGGAGGTATGGCTGTTCAATGTCAGCCCGATGGCATTGGTTCCAACGGCCTGAGTGGACCAATGTCCGCCTTCAACAAAATGAACCTGTTCAGCCGAAGAGAGCATGGCTGAGCTACTCCATGTCCATAACAAGGTACCCTGATGGTCGGTCAAGCCTATTGCCATGCCTGAATCATCCGCAATTTTCAGCAAATCGGCATAATTATGCTGAATGGAACGGCGGAACAAGGAGGGCTGGGATTCCTGGGGTAAAGTCTATATAGGTCACAGTCTTGGATATGCGATTTAACTCATGTTCAGTTAAATCCCACTTCATAAGTTTTATGAACTTACTCACTGAACCAAAATTTTCGACGATGAAGATGGCTTAATCAGCCTAATATTCGATAGTTAGCTGTTTAAGCTTTGAAATTAATATTGTTGCATCTTATTCATGACTTTTTACGAGAGTCAGTTTTTGATATCCAAGTTTGTTTGATATAGCGATAGGGTGAGTATCTAACCCTGATATCAAGCTATTTAGATAGCATTAGGCAAAGTGAATATCTTGATATTTTCTAATTTTAAGATGAGATAAATTCACATAAAGTCTTGGATGCATATTTTTATATCATATTTGTTTTTGGATATTTTCTGCATCTCATTCAGCATTTTTACTCAAAAAATTAATAATAACAATAAACAAGTATTTATTATTTATAGATTTATTAGGTTTTGAATATTCAATTTTTTAAAGGATAAATTAGAGCAGGTTCATCCTCATCAAACGATAGACGAGCAAAGAATATATAAACATGAATTTTACTCATCTTTTGATTAGGTTAAATCATTTTTATTCATCTAGTGATTCGCGTATAAATTATTCCATTCAGAAATTTTGGTTTTATCTCAAAAATTAGGGTAGCGGATCACCATGAGTAAAGAGTTTGCATGTTCAATTAAACGCATTCGTTTTGATGAAAACTATCAGCCAGCAGACAGCACACGTCTGACTACGAATTTTGCCAATTTAGCACGCGGTGAAAGCCGTCAAGAGAATCTGCGCAGAACTTTAGTGATGATCAACAACCGTTTTAATAGCTTGGCAGCTATTGATAATCCGAAAGGAGATCGCTATTCACTTGAAATCGATATCATCTCTGCAGAACTAGACGTTGAAGGCAACGGCAAGACTTTTCCATTCATTGAAATGCTAAAAAGTACGATTACCGACCATAAAACCAATGAACGTATTGAAGGCATGATTGGTAACAGTTTTTCATCTTATGTACGTGATTATGACTTTAGCGTTGTATTACCGGCATTGGGCTGTAAAACAGATGAGAAGCCAGAGAACTTTGGTGATTTGCATGGCAAGCTTTATCAACATTTAGTCAATTCAGAGGTCTTTAAAGCAGAGTTTAAAAAACAGCCTGTGATTTGCCTCAGTGTTTCAACCACTAAAACCTATTATCGTACCGCCAATGTGCATCCTGTATTAGGAGTGGAATATAAAAATGATGAATATTCACGCACAGATGACTATTTCAAAAAAATGGGCTTGCGAGTGCGTTATTTCATGCCTGCTCATGCAGTTGCACCTTTGGCGTTCTACTTTAGCGGTGATTTACTGCGTGACTACACCGATTTTGAGCTCATCAGTGCGATTAGCACCATGGAAACTTTCCAAAAGATTTACCGTCCTGAAATTTACAATGCCAACTCGAACGCAGGTTTAGTCTATCAGCCAAGTTTGAACTATCAGGATTATTCATTGACGCAAATTGTCTATGACCGTGTTGAGCGCGGCCAACTGGCAGTCAAACAAGGTCAATGGACTGAAGAAAACTTTATCAAGCCTTATAAAGACATTCTTGAGCAATGGGCTGCCGACTTCACTGTAAACAACAATGTCAGCCAAGAGCACGCTGCGTAATTTAACGAAATAGAGATAGAAGATTAATCATGGCTATTTTATTACCGACTTCAACTGCGGGCAGTTTACCGAAACCCTCTTGGCTGGCAGAACCTGAAAAACTTTGGTCACTCTGGAAACTGGAAGGTGAACAATTGCTTGAAGCAAAGCGAGATGCTTTAAGTTTGTCGTTGCATGAACAACTGCAAGCAGGCATTGATATTGTCAGCGATGGTGAACAAACCCGCCAGCACTTTGTGACCACGTTTATTGAACATCTTGAAGGTGTCGATTTTGAGAAACGTGAAACGGTTCGAATCCGTAACCGTTATGATGCAAGCGTGCCTTCAGTGGTGGGAGCAGTATCACGTAAAAAACCGGTGTTCGTGGAAGATGTAAAGTTTTTGCGCAGTCAAACCCATCAGCCGATTAAATGGGCGTTACCTGGTCCAATGACCATGATTGATACGCTGTATGATGGGCACTATAAAAGCCGTGAAAAACTGGCATGGGAATTTGCCAAAATTCTTAATCAAGAAGCTTTGGAATTAGAAGCTGCAGGTGTCGATATCATCCAGTTTGATGAACCTGCTTTTAATGTGTTCTTTGATGAAGTGAATGATTGGGGCATTGCAACTTTGGAGCGTGCACTTGAAGGTTTGCAATGTGAAACTGCGGTACACATTTGCTACGGTTACGGCATTAAAGCCAATACCGATTGGAAAAAGACTTTAGGTTCAGAATGGCGTCAATACGAAGAAATTTTCCCGAAATTACAACAGTCTAAAATTGATATCGTATCACTTGAATGCCAAAACTCACGTGTGCCGATGGATCTGATTGAACTGATTCGCGGTAAAAAAGTGATGGTCGGTGCGATTGATGTTGCAACCAATACCATTGAAACACCTGAAGAAGTGGCAAACACTTTACGTAAAGCATTGCAATTTGTTGATGCAGACAAGCTGTATCCTTCAACCAACTGCGGTATGACACCATTATCTCGTCAAGTCGCTCGCAGCAAACTTGAAGCATTAAGCGCAGGTGCTGCGATTGTTCGTCAAGAGCTTGGTGCTTAACACGAAGTGTGGCTAAATCAGAGCAGGGCGAATGATCCATAGATTATTTGCCATACTTGAGTCTAGGTACGTCATAAATACATTTGAGATAGAAGAGATGATTGAAGCAACTGACTTTAGAAATGCAATGTCCTTGTTGACGACTGCTGTGAATGTAATCACAACACAAGGTACAGCAGGGATGCATGGTTTTACTGCATCAGCCGTATGCAGTGTGACCGATACACCGCCCTCATTGCTGGTCTGTATGAATCAATCTTCTCGCTCACATGCACATTTTATTGAAAATAAAGTGCTATCAGTCAATGTGCTCAGCACACAGCATGAACACATCTCTAATGCATTTGCCTCAAGCAAATTCAATTCTGAAGATCGCTTCAAACTTGGTGATTGGACCACACTCGAAACAGGATCACCTGTGTTAGAAGATGCTTTGGTGAGTTTTGATTGTCAGATTGAAGATATTCAAAACGTCGGTACACACAGCATTTTCTTATGTCGTGTCTTAGCGATTAAACAAAGTCAGCAAGAGGAAAGCCTCGTCTATTTTAACCGCGCTTATCATCAAGTCGGTCAATTAGAAACGGCTTAAACGTCCATTGCTTCAATATTCCATTCTTTAAAAGTCAGCATATCGTGGAACTTATTATTTTTTTAGCCATTGGGGCGCTTGCCGGATTTGCAGCAGGGCTCTTTGGTGTCGGTGGTGGAACAATTGTCCCGCTCTTATTTATTGTCTTTACCCAAATGGACTATCGTCCTGACGTCATTATGCATTTGGCCTTAGGCACTTCTTTGGCAACCATTGTGGTTACCTCGATCAGCTCATTGATGGCTCACCATAAGAATGGCGCAGTCATATGGCCTGTATTTAAAAATCTCGCACCAGGAATGGTGATAGGAGGCTTTGTCGGGGCCGGAATTGCAGGATTACTTTCTGGAATTCATCTTCAGCTGATTGTTGGCGTATTTTTGCTTTGGGTGGCTTACACCATGTTTAGCGGTGCCAGACACGTGGTAGATACTCATAAAGTATTGCCTTCATCGCCTAAACAATTAGGTGCAGGCGCTGGGATTGGTGTAGCTTCTGCAATTTTTGGTATCGGCGGTGGCAGCTTAACTGTACCTTACTTAAATCATTATGGCGTAGTCATGCAAAAAGCGGTTGGAACCTCAGCTGCATGTGGTTTACCTATTGCAATTGCTGGTGCTTTGGGATTTATGATTTTTGGTATGAAAGCCCACACCGCTGTGCCCAATAGTATTGGCTTTGTACATATTTATGCTTTTTTAGGCATTAGCCTGATGAGTTTCTTTACAGCAAAATTTGGTGCAAAAGCAGCACATGCATTATCACCGCAAATGCTGAAAAAATGTTTTGCCATATTGCTGTTTATCGTTGGATGTTTTTTCCTTTTTAAAGGACTGCATTGAAACATATTCAATCTTCAGCGTGATGAAAAAGCCCATGGAATATGGGCTTCTGTATTTTTGCAATAGCTAGAATGATTGTCTGAGACGCAGTTGTCTTACTATGACTGATATAACTTGGTGTTGAGCCATTAAGAATCATTGAACAGCCAGACTGAAATTTGACTTGCTGAAACAAGGACGAAATGTGCTGAAAAAAAATAATTTCACAAAATAGTAGGCAGGATTGCTAGGTACTTTATACGGAATGATTTAACCCATTTTTGTATGAATTTGACCAATCAAATCTAAGAAATATGGGGAAAATTTAGATGAAATTTTAAAAGTGAAAAGCCGGAAATTTTATATTTATTGATTCTACAGACTTTACTATTGTGCTTGGACATCCGAAATATTCTGAAGGACAAGACGTCATTGTGATTCCCAGAATCCGTTGCTGTGAGCGTATTTACTGTCATTGGGCTAAAAATGGCAGAGATAAACTATTAAATAAAAGCTAATATTAAAACAGCATCTATTATCCATGTATTTATAAAATATACAATAATAGTTTCTTTGAATTGTTGTGTATAAATGTTGAGCAGGGTTGCCTATTTCATTTTCGAGTTTTATATTAAAAATACAGTAGGTCGAGAGACGCTACAAAGTGGTTGGACGGATCAATGACAGCTTGTTGAGCTTGCAACCTTCGAGTTGAAGCAAAAAATCAGCACTAGCCTTCCAACATAAAAGCCCGCAGTAATGCGGGCTTTCTTATTTTTAGGGTTAAAAAAATTTCCAATGAACCAATATTCTAGAATTTATTTTAGATGATTGAAGAAATTGATCGAGGTGATTTATTATAAAATTAAGCGTTTTCTAAACAACATGTTTAAGAGAAATATCATCTATTTGTTTATAAAAAATTACATTGCCAAAAAATCTAACATCTCTAAATTATGAATAAATAAAATTTATGCTATAAAAAGTTTATTTAAATAAAGAGAGCAGGGAATAATATGAGCCAATTAATAGAGATAAAGGTTAAAGACCAATTTAGCAATATTCATGCAGTACAGGCATTATTACAGACAATTCCGGAAAATTCAGCTTTGCATAAACTCTCATTATTTCAAAAGATCGAACATATCGTGGTCAAAGGTGAAATTATTCGTCCAAGTATTGAACTGCTTTTTGAAAGCCGTATTTCCACGAGTATTTATCGTATTATTGAATAATGAAAGTATGATAAAAACTCACTATTAAAGGTGAGTTTTTATAAAAAGTAAAAAAATGATTAAAAATAATCAATACATGGAGTTACAGAGCAATATTTAAATCAAACTAAGTTCGACGTCATATTTATTAAATTCTTCTATCAGGTTTTCAATAACTTTGATTCCAATAGCATCACTACAACTGAATAATTCATCCTTACCTTGAGCACTGTTATAACAGATGATTTGCTGGATTAACCAGCGATTTTCAATTTCTGTTTGATCAATAATGATTCGAACAGGTTGCAGGTTTTCACTGACCTGGCGCGGCAACACACTGGTAATCGCAAGTTGGATATGGGTCAGATCTTCTCTAGGACTCAAAAATGTTATTACCCAGTTACCTATTTTTTTTAAGTATACGGGATGGTCTGCCGGATGAAATTCTAAATAATGTAAGGATGTCATCGTGAATTCCCCTGAAATAGTTAATATATGCGGTTTTTAGCAATACTTTACCATTCAGCTAAGGTCGTATTTAGAATCACGCCATGGGTTCTTGTTTAATCTAGTTATTGTGTAATAAATAGAATCTTATTGTTTTATAAGTATAAAAATAAATATGTTTTAGATGGCTAAGACCTCAAATAAATAATGAAACATAAAAAAGCTCTTAAGCTTGATCAGCTTGGAAGCTTCTGTAGAGAAAAATTGATCTGATTGAGGTAGCGGTTTAATTCCTGTGGAGTAATGCGGCTTTCCTGTAAGGTGGTAATCCATTGCATCTGGCACTGTTTTAAACTGCGTAAATCGTCAGCAGACAGAATACGGCTAATCAGCTGTTTTGCCATTAAACCGCAATGACGTTGCAGCAGTTCAGCCATGAATTGCTTGACCTGTTCAAAATCAAGGATTTCTAGCGTTGTTTGAACTTCATTTTGACAGGATGCCTGCTCAGCTTTTTCATCCGTGATTGAAGATGGGGAAATGCTGGGAACAAAAATTTCTTCGGCAGAGTGATCCTTAAGTTGAGTGCTGTGCAGCGCAGGGCTGGTTTTAATTTCTGTATCTAGGTTGTCGGATGTCAAGGGTGTTTCAATGGACGGGTTAGCCGCACGGCCGATCAGTCCCATTTCCAGCAACTGTTCGAGTAATTCGGGTGGCGCGATACGATGCCTGAATTGTTCAGAAAGCAGATCAAAATCATCGGTGCCAATCAATAGTAACAGTCTGCGCTGACGAGCATTCAGATTCATTGAACGCTGTTTTAAACTTTCAATGCCTAAATCAGTTTTATGAAATTGAGTCATGCTTTAATTTACGTTGCAATAAATTAAAGCTGATTGTAGGGGGGAATCATGACAGGAATATTAAATAATATTACAAATCATTATATTACAGGGTAACAATACTGGTTTTCTCTAGAGCCTTGCGCAAATAAGGGTCCAGATCTTCCTGACGCAGCAGCCATTGCATATAGTCTGCAGGTAAATCTGCTATTGCTGTACCTCGGTGCTTGCCAAAATTAATGGTTCGAGGAATACGCGCGTCTTCTGATGCCAGATAAAGCTCTTCAATATTTTGAATGTTTAAATGATGGATTTCATGCATTAAAATATTGGCGGTTAAGATAATATCCATATCGGCACGATGTGCTTTTTTAATCATTTCACGGGCTTTTTCACTGCCTTTGCTGATCATATAAATAAGGGCAGAAATATTGTGAGCTTCGGCATCCGGCCAGACTAAACGTGCCAGGGCAAGGGTACAAATCGCTTTGATCTTGCTGGTATCTACACCGCATTTCTCGATGGCACGAATATCATAATCAATATTGTGACCAATAATGTACGTGGTTTCCTGTGGAAGGCTGAAAGTCGTGTAGTGAGGCTGACCCACCAGCTCGGATTCCAGAATATGATGCACTGCCATGGCTGCATACGAAATCGGTTCATCGACACTATAAAGCTGGTCGAAAATTTCGCTCTTGTCTAAGGAAAGTTTGCTGTCATGAATTTGGATCGGCGCATAAGCAATCTCAATCGGCTGTCCATTTAAAGTATGGGTTTCGGTATCGAGAATAATTGCTTGCATGACAGATCCATAACTGTTGCGATTGTTTGAGTCAATTTAACATTTTCAAAGATACCGATACAAACTGAAAATAGGCTCTTTTCCCTGTTCATGCTGATTTCTGTACCGGACTGCTGGTTAAATACACTGCTTCGAAAGCATCACTCGAAATACAGGCTTGAGATGGATATCAGGATAGCCAGTCATGTTGATCAATGTTTATTTGAGAAATCGTAAGCATACCTTTGGGTTTCTGTTTAATGAATTCACTAATCTGTACGCTATCGCTTAGATGACGGCTTTTATAGGTCAGTTTTGTTGATTAGTTATCGGTGCCGCATAAGAAGTGACCACTTTGCTCACGATTTTTTTAATACTTCTATAGCCTAACTCCACGCAAGCCTGGAATCAGACAAATAAAAGCAGACATATTTTGTTAAATTAATAGTGTTTGATATTTGTAAAAGTAAAAAAATAAAATTTATAAAAATCATTGATTTGTATTAATAAGAATTCGGTCTCTTTTTAAATTTTTTATTTGATGTTAAATCGCATTGTTCAAATATTAAATAAAGGTAATAGTTTGTATTCATGATTACTTAAATCATCAAAATAAAAAGATATAAGGAAATGCAAAAATGAAAAAAACATTATTAACGGTGTTTATCAGTAGTTCGGTCATCCTTTTAACAGCGTGTGGAAGTGGAAATGGTGATTCGGTCTTCAATAGTCCAAATAATGGAATTCCGGTCAATGATATTCAGAACCCGGTCGTTTCTACCCCCACAGTTTATAACAAAACAAATATGACTAGCGTGGCGGGTGAAAGCGTAGTGATGACTTATAAAATGTTGGGGATTAATGCTAAACAAGTTCAGGCAACTGCATTGGTCTTTACACCGAAAACGGCTGTGCCTGCAAAAGGTTGGCCAATTGTGGTTTGGGCGCATGGTACAACGGGCGTGGCAGACCAATGTGCACCGAGTCGAAATGCATTGAATATCTATATTCAAGCAATGATTGCTCAACTTTTAACTGCGGGTTATGTGGTAGTTGCTCCTGATTATGAAGGGTTGGGAGAACCAAATGGTAATGAGCTCCATCCTTTCTTGAATGTAAAAAGCGAGGCCTATTCTATTACGGATGCGGTTGTCGCTGCGCGCCATTATTTGGGGATAAAAGCATCCAACCAGTGGATGGCAGTAGGACATTCACAAGGTGGACAAGCTGCATTAGGTGCGGCCCAATATGCTTCACGCGCCTCTAACTTGGTCTATAAAGGAACAGTGGCTCTCGCTCCAGCTTCTAACCTTGCGCTTATTTTGACAGCTGGGGAAAATGCTGCGGAAAAAGAAACCGACCTGAATAAAAAAATTAAAACGTTATCATCTTTGGATGCATTTACTGCATTAATTACAGCAGGACTGCGCAATCCTCATCCTGATTTGCAATATAGTCAGGTTTTTAAGTCTCCTACGGATAATATTGCGAAAAATGCAGAAGTTGATTGCTATGATCTGTTAGAGCAGGAATTTGTTAAAGGGATGGATGATTACGTGGCAACAGAGGGTTCAGTCAATATAAATAATTATCCGCGTACTCAAATGAATTTTATGGGTATTCCTGTAGTTAAAACCTTTTTGGAAAAAGATTCGCAGCCACTTCAGGTTAAAGTCTCAACGTCAGTGATTATTTATCAGGGATCACTGGACCCTACTGTTCCCAAACAAGTGACTGACGTACTTTATTCTTCAGCGATACAACAAAACACCAATATCCGTTATTTGACCGATGAATCAGCTGCAACGAAATGGGATCATGGAACGGTCTATGCTTTAAATATTCCTAATATTATTGCAGATGTAAAATCTCTGATGCCAATTCAGTAATTTGTTTTGACTATATATGCTCATGTTTTTTAATCATGAGCATTTTTTTATTTAAAACTGAGTAAAGTTCATTCTCAACATTTATAAACTTCATGCTACAATACGCGCCAATCTTAGCACGGCTTAAAAGCCCTAATTTAATAGGACCTCGCTAATGTTTGCCAATATCTCTATTGCCGAATTTGATCCAGAAATCGCTCAGGCAATCGCTAATGAAGATGCTCGCCAAGAAGCGCACATCGAGTTGATTGCTTCTGAAAACTATTGCTCACCAGCAGTAATGGAAGCGCAAGGATCAAAACTCACTAACAAATATGCAGAAGGCTACCCAGGCAAACGCTATTATGGCGGTTGTGAATATGTAGACGTTATTGAACAATTGGCAATTGACCGTGCTAAAGAACTTTTTGGTGCTGATTATGCTAACGTTCAACCGCATGCTGGTTCTCAAGCAAACTCAGCTGTTTACTTAGCTCTTCTTAACCCGGGCGACACAGTTTTGGGTATGAGTCTTGCTCACGGTGGTCACTTGACTCACGGTGCAAAAGTAAGCTTCTCTGGTAAAACTTATAACGCAGTTCAATACGGTTTAAACCCGGAAACTGGCGAAATCGATTACGAAGAAGTTGAACGTTTAGCTGTAGAACACAAACCACGCATGATCGTGGCTGGTTTCTCTGCTTATAGCCAAGTTGTAGACTGGCAGCGTTTCCGTGACATCGCGGACAAAGTTGGCGCTTACCTTTTTGTAGACATGGCTCACGTAGCTGGTCTGGTTGCTGCTGGTGTTTACCCAAGCCCAGTGCAAATTGCTGACGTAACGACTACGACTACGCATAAAACTCTTCGTGGTCCGCGTTCAGGTTTAATCCTTGCAAAAGCAAACGAAGAAATCGAGAAAAAATTACAGTCAGCTGTATTCCCGGGTAACCAGGGTGGTCCATTGGTTCACGCTGTAGCTGCTAAAGCAATCTGCTTTAAAGAAGCAATGGCACCTGAATACAAAACTTACCAACAACAAGTGGTTAAAAACGCTCAAGCAATGGCTGAAGTATTAATCGCTCGTGGTTATGACGTAGTTTCTGGCGGTACTAAAAACCACTTGTTCTTGTTGTCTTTAATCAAGCAAGACATCACTGGTAAAGACGCTGACGCTTGGTTAGGTGCTGCTCACATCACTGTGAACAAAAACTCTGTACCTAACGACCCGCGTTCTCCATTCGTGACTTCTGGTATCCGTATCGGTACCCCAGCTGTTACAACTCGTGGTTTCGGTGAAACTGAAGTGCGTGAACTTGCTGGCTGGATCGCAGACATCCTGGACAGCAAAGGCGACGAAGCTGTAATTAATGCTGTAAAAGCGAAAGTTGAAACTGTATGCGCTAAATTCCCTGTTTACGCAAAATAAGTTCTGACTTGAGAAAAGCCCCCTCAAGGGGGCTTTTTTTATATATATTAAAAGTCATATTTTTCAAAGCTGGTATTTCTGCTATAACAGAATAAATCCCCCTATAAAAGCTATAAATATTTTGCTGTTGCTGTAATGACATTTTTCGTCCAAAGGAATCAGATAAATGGCTAAACCCACTATTATTATTTCACAACAAGATCTGGAACGTTTAGAAACGATGCTTGAGCATCAGTCTAAACTGACGCCAACCATGCAGCATCTGGAAGATGAGCTGGCACGTGCTCAAGTGGTTGCCCCGCATGATATGCCGGCAAATGTGGTGACAATGAATGCACGGGTATCAATTACCATTGCCCCTGCGAATGAACCAACTACGATAACCCTGGTTTACCCGCATGATTTTCTGGGTGAGAAAGGGCAGGTGAATGTACTTGCACCAGTCGGTGCAGCAATTCTGGGACTGGCTGAAGGTCAGGAAATTGAATGGCCGCAGCCAGATGGTCACTTAATGAAAGTGAAAATTGAAAAAGTATTGTATCAGCCAGAACGTGAAGGCAATTATATATAACTTTTTCAAATAAATAGCCCCCATTTAGGGGCTATTTTGATGTACAGATAAAAATAATTAATGCTTAATGATTTTATCGAGATAACACATCATCAATGCTGAAACGACAAAGCTCTGGTGCATGTTATTCCCCAGATTATTTTCTTGATGTTTTGACTTGATCATCAATAAATCGCTTTAAAAATTTGACATTTTTATGTTTTTTAATAGCTTGTATTTTTTTTATTGTCTGAATAATTTCAGGGTTGAGAAATCTAATCTTAAAATTCTAAATCAGGAAAGTTCAAAACTTCAGCAGGTATTATGCTGATCACTGTCAACGCTTTGACAGTGTTTATGGCCTATTCAGGGCAGACTGTATTTCAACAACATAACGTTGCAATAAAAATTGAAATATAAGGAATCTCCATGAGCCAAACTCAAACTAAACCCTATGATCCGAACTATCAATATCAACATATTTAGGTAAAACCGATTACCGGGCGTATTGGTGCGGAAATTGAAGGGGTTAAATTGTCTTCAACTTTAGACCAGGATACGGTCCATGAAATTAACCATGCTCTAATCAAGTACAAAGCTATTTTCTTTAAAAACCAACAGCATTTAACTGATGATGAACAGGAAGGCTTTGCCGCTTTATTGGGCAAGCCCTTGAATCATCCAACCGTTCCGGTCAAAAGTGGCACAGCACATGTGCTTGAGCTGGATTCACGTGGTGGGCGGGCAGATACCTGGCATACCGATATTAGCTTTATTGAAGATTATCCAAAAGCTTCCATTTTACGCAGTATAGTTGCGCCTGCAGCAGGGGGTGATACGGTTTGGGCAAATACCACAGCAGCTTATAACGATCTGCCAGAAGAACTGAAAGTTTTGGCAGACAGTTTACGGGCAGTGCATAGCAATGACTATGACTATGCTTCTAAAGTAACCACAAGCCCGCGTATCGATGCAGAAAAATATCGTGCACTCTTCAATTCAACCGAATATGAAACAGAGCATCCGTTGGTTCGGGTACATCCTGAAAGCGGTGAGAAGACATTATTATTGGGGCACTTCTTTAAACGCTTTGTAGGTTATAACAGCCAGGATTCACGCCGCCTGTTTAATTTATTCCAGGACTATGCCGTGAATTTAGAAAACATTGTACGTTGGCGCTGGAGTGTAGGTGATGTTGCCATCTGGGATAACCGTGCTACCCAGCACCGTGCAATTAATGATTATGGTGACGACCTTCGAGTCGTGCGCCGTGTCACCATTGAAGGAGATATTCCAGTTGGTGTAGATGGTCGTCCAAGTGTGAGTTTGAAGAAAGTGGTGAAACAGGACATTTCCAATTTTACCTTTGAAAATGGTCAAATTTTAGAAAAAGCATCCTGATAATTCAGTGAACTGACTTATGCTATTTAGAATCGTAGTGATCTAAATTCGAGATATACATAGCGCTAAAAGTTGGTTGGTTTAAGCATATAAAAAACCTAGTATTTATATATTAGGTTTTTAATTTTGAATGAGATCATCAATTTCGTATGCTGAGTCGCGCAGAAAAATTACAGCAGATTTTGGGGCAGGATGCAGTGTTTTCTGCATTCAATGCACAATCCCATCAAACCTTATTGCAGCATGTGAAATATCTGCGTTTTTTACCACAGCAACAGATCTTGCATTATCAGCAAAAAATGGACGATATCGATGTACTGTTGTCCGGACGGATGCAGATTGGCTGGCTGCTCAGTGATGGCGAGTTTAAAGTCAGTGATTATGTGAAAATGTATTCGGTATTTAATCTGGTGCCATTTTTACAGCAAAAACCGCTGAATTTTGATTTTTATGCCGTAGAAGTAGTTGAAGTGGCTGTAATTTCAGGTCAGGTTTTTCTGGAACAATTACAACAGCAGCCGCAAGCCATGTGGCAGATCATTCAATTACTGAGTGAACGGATGTATAGTTTGATGGAGAAAAACCGTTATCTGCAAACTGCGAACTGCGAGTATGACGCAAAAAATTGCGTGTCATTTAATAACCTTGGGTCAACAGGCAAGACCAGTAGGTCAGGAAAAATCAACCATTCAATTTAAAATGAGCCAGCAGGAATTTGCCGAATTACTGCATGTGTCCCGGCAAACCTTAAACAAGCAACTGCAATATTTTATCCAAGAGCGCATTGTAGAGTGGAATTATAGCCAGATTCGGATTATCGATATGCAGCGCCTAAAACAGCTTAGTTAGTTCTAGAGATATGACTAAAAAGTTGCCCGGCTCACTGAAATTCTCTCAGGTGATTGAATGGAGTATAAAAATTTAAGGCAATAAAAAAGGCAAAGTAAAAACTTTGCCTTTTATGATCTGTACCGATCTTAGTGGTGATGACCACCTGCACCGTGTACGTGACCGTGTTCTAATTCTTCAGCAGAAGCTGCACGAATTTCAACGATTTCAACTTCGAAAGTTAAATCTTGGCCAGCAAGTGGGAAGTTAGCGTCTACAACAACGTTGTCGCCTTCAACCGCTTTAACAGTCACGATTTGAACGCCGTCATCAGTTTGAGCTTGGAATTGCATACCAGGTTGGATGTTCTCTACACCTTGGAACATTTGAGCTGGAACTTCTTGTACGAGGTCAGGGTTGTATTCACCATAACCTTCAGCAGCAGGAACGTTTACAGTGAATTTTTCACCAACAGTTTTGCCTACCAAAGCGTTTTCTAAACCAGGGATGATGTTACCCGCACCGTGCAAATATGCAAGTGGCTCACCTTGTGATTGGTCGAGAGTTTCGCCCTCTGCGTTAGTCAACGTGTAGTGGAAAGAAACCACGAGGTCATTTGCAATAGCAGTCATGTTATTGATCCATTCAATTTTTTAAGGGTACATCATAAAGTGAAAAGTAGGTTTTGTAGACTAGATTTAGCAAAAATCTGCATTTTTCCCACTCTTATGGTGTTTTTTTAATAGTGGGGATGGTTTTTTTAATTTCAATGAAATTTTAATTTTTTTAGCTGTTTTTCTTGTGACAAAATCCAGAGCTCTTGATTTGTCCATTCATACGCCAGTCGTTTGATCATGGTTTAACGACATGGCAAGACTTTGCGGGGGAAATTTGAGCATACTATACTGGGACTGGAAAGGAATTTGAGTTTGGGGTGTCAGGCATTTACGAGTCATGATTGGTCAGTAAAAAGAAGATGATATATACCTACCATCTTCTTTTTATTACTTTTATCCAAATGATTATTTTATGAATAGGATTGTTCTGTCATCTGACTCAAGTCAAAACTATTCATCCTTACTATTCATCCTTTAGCGTAGAGGATAAATTTTGACCCGAATGTCATCGTTTGAGAAAAAACTAAAAAGCTGTTTAAACCAGAGGGCAATTTTCTGGAAAAAATTGGCTTCTTCAATTTGTACATCATTTTCAATGGCAATGGTGTGAATCAACTGGTTATTTTGATAAACCTGCACGGTGGCCAGTTGCATGACTTTGGCTAAAGGTGCTGTCAGGTATTTTTCCGTGATTTCAACATTCAAGTGTGTCTTGGTTTCTTGTAAGGGCTCAATAGCTTGAATCGTACCATTGCCTGTATTCAGCATAACACGCTGATTGACCGTATCATAAGTTTGCAGATCAATCGCATAAGGCTGATCATATAAAGACATGGTCACAATTTGCGGTTTGCTGGTTTCCAGTTTAAACATTTTTAAAGTAGATTTCACCACAGGCAATTCAGCAATCAGCTGTTTATCTTTAATCGCCACCTCATTACGGGTATAGGTATAGGCCATATCCATCAGGATGTGGGCAACTTCCGCACGTTTTAATGCATTTTTTGTACCCATCACCACCACAATCAGACGACGTTCAGGCAGTGCAGGACTACCAGTAGGGCGATGTGCAGTCAATGCCAGGTTATAACCTGCCGCCTTGGTGAAACCTGTTTTTAAACCATCTACACTTGGGTCAAATTTGAGTGCCAGATTGGTTGCGCGGTGAAAACGCTGGTTATAGCTGAAACTTGGCATGACCGAATAATGCAGATATTCAGGCGTCTGAACGGTCAGTGCTTGACCCAGCAGGGCCATGTCATGAGCAGATGAGTAATGGTCCGGCATGGTCACGCCTGGTGCATTGGCAAAATGCGTATCCTTCATTCCTAAGGCTTTGGCTTCTTTATTCATGCGTTGGATGAAAGCTGGTACAGTACCTGAAATGCGTTCTGCCAAGGTCACCGCTGCATCATTGGCTGACATCACGATCAAACCTGCCAGAAGCTGATCTACAGTAATCTGATCACCTTGTTTAAGATACATCTGCGACTCATCCCACTGCACCATTTTTACTACTGGTGTCGCCGTGATGATTTCATCCTTTTTTAAACGGCCAGCTTCAATTTCTTTCAATGCAATATACGCAACCATCATTTTGGTCATGGATGCCGGTGCACGTTGCTCATGGCTATTATGCTCTGCAATGACCTGACCTGATTGGGTATCAAGAATGGTCCATGCCTGGGCTTCAACGCTTTCAGGAACAAGGTTGAGTAATGCAGCATTGACTATCGTGGAACACAATAAACTTAAGGATGCGAGGAGGTAGATGACAGCTTTCAATGATCTTCCTTATTTACCAATCCATTGGTGGTAGAAATGCAAAAAATATGAGGAATGCTATGCCTTTTTTTTAAGAATGGCTAGTCGGAATTGCAGACAATTGCGACAGTTCAGCATTGCCGGACAAAAAATGCTAAGCTAATTGTTAAGTTAACTTTTTTATATTTTATATTGCCCATTATGTTGCATTATCAAATCGAATTTGACGATTATCGTCAGCATCTTATTCACGTGACACTTCGCTTTTTGGCAGATCCGACTCAGGTCCTTTCTCTACCGACCTGGATTCCGGGTAGCTATCTGATTCGCGAATTTTCAAAGCATATTGAGTCCGTTCGTGCTTATGATGAAGATGGGCGCATTTTACAAATTCAGAAATTTGAGAAGAATAAATGGCGCCTGTTTAATACTGATCATGAACTGATTACGGTGGAATATGATGTCTATGCCTATGACTTGTCTGTACGTGGTGCCTATGTGGACCAAACCCGTCTCTATGTGAATCCGGCCTGTGCATGCCTGGGACTACAAGGGCAGGAAGATAAAGCAGTTGAAGTTGAAGTGTTCCTTCCGGATGAATTGAAACATTTCCAGCTGGCAACCGGTTTAATGGCTAAAAGTCTGGTTAAAGGTCGCTATACCTTAAAGGCGGATAACTATGCCCAGTTGATTGATTCACCCTTTGAGCTGGCAGAGCAAACGCGCTTTAGCTTTGAAGCCAATGGTATTGCACATGAATTTGTGGTGTCTGGCAAACATGCCATGAATGCTGCGCGCATGCAGCAAGACATTGAAAAAATCTGTGCCACTGAAATATCAATGTTCGGTTCCGCACCATTTAGCGACTATACCTTTATGACCATGGCGACAGGCAATAGCTATGGGGGCTTGGAGCATCCGAACAGTACCAGTCTTATTACCCCGCGTGATGACTTGCCTAAAGCAGATGAACCTGCTGAACCATCAGCGGATTATCAGCGTTTTCTGGGCCTATGCAGTCATGAATATTTCCATTCCTGGTTGGTAAAATTTATTCGTCCTGAAAATTTCGTCAATTATGATTTAAACAAAGAAGGCTACACTTCATTATTGTGGATTTTTGAAGGTTTCACTTCTTATTATGACGACCTGATTTTGATGCGTAGTGGGGTGATTTCTCAAGAATCCTATCTGAAATTATTAAAGACACAGATTGACCGTTATTTACAAAACCCGGGACGTGCGATTCAAACCGTTGCAGATTCAAGTTTTGATGCCTGGGTAAAATTCTACCGTCAGGATGAAAACTCCAATAACGCCGGCACCAGCTACTACAACAAGGGTTGTTTAGTGGCGCTGTGTCTGGATTTGGGCTTGCGTTTACGCGGTTCAAGCCTGGATGCCTTAATGCGTAAATTGTACAAAAATGCGCAAAATGGTGTTCAAGTTAATGAGCGTACCATCTTCGAATTGTGTAATGAGTTGACCGGTGATAACTGGCTTGAACAGATCAATCATTTGATCAATACCACCGATGAATTGCCGTTAGATCAGTTGCTTCCCGAATTTGGTTTAAGTTTTGACGTTAAAAATGACAAGTCTTTGCCATTTGGCTTAAAGCTTGCCGATAAACCTGAAGGTGTGGTGATTCAACAAGCACGTCGAGAGGGTGCCGGGGCGAAAGCAGGTCTTTCTGCGCAAGATGTTGTTATCGCGATTGATAGTTTGAAAGCGACGACTAAACTTGTTGAGAAGTATGCAAAACAAGAGGGAATGTATACTGTTCATGCTTTCCGCCGTGATGAGTTAATGACTTTTGAAGTTCAGGCGGGTGGTTCTGAACTGAGTGAGGTTGAGCTGAAAGTTGAAGATCAGGCCAAAGCTGAGAAGTGGTTAAAGGCTTAATTTGTATACTCTTTAAACTTTATGTAAAACCGATGCTTAGGCGTCGGTTTTTTATTTATCTAAAGAAAAATCAATAAAAAGAGAAGAACCAGTTATTTTGCAGGATTTTTCAAGGAAGAAAATAATTGGCATCAGATCAAGACGTACTATACATTGAGCCAAGTTGATGAAGCATATGACAAGTTAAATCTATAATACTTATTAAAGAAAAAAGCCCACTTATGTAGGCTTTAATTTGAATACTAAAAATTAACCGCGACCACGCCCACGACCACGCGGTGCTTTGGTATTCGGACGCGTTGTACCATTGGTCTTACGACGCGGTTTCTCGCTTTCATCCATTTGCCAGATACGTTTCGTACCAGATGACTTCTTCACGGAACCATCTTTGTTCTTGCGAACCATTGGCTTACCGCCTGTACCACCTGGTTTTTTCACATAAGAACGTGAACGGTAGGGTTCTTCCGCAGGTACATCTTTAAAGTCCGGGTATAACAAAGGCTCGATTTCTTTAGTTTCACCTGGTTGTAAACCCAATTGAACAAGATCAATAGAACCAATTTTCGTACGAATCAAACGTAAAGTTGGAAAACCTACCGCAGCAGTCATACGGCGAACTTGGCGGTTACGACCTTCACAGATTGAAATTTCAATCCAAGAGGTGGGCACAGATGCACGGAAACGAACCGGTGGATCACGGTCCCATAACCATTCTGGCTGTTGCACTTTAATGGCTTTGCCCGGAAGGGTTATACCATCTTTCAGTTCAACCCCTTTACGCAGCTGTTCAAGCGCTTCTTCAGTGACATCACCTTCAACCTGTACCAGATAGGTTTTAAACTTCTTGTTGGCCGGGTTGGTAATAAATTGGTTTAAACCGCCGTGGTCGGTTAAAAAAACTAAACCTTCAGAGTCCATATCTAAGCGACCCGCCAAACGCAAAGTCGGATCGTCTACGAAGTCAGCCATGGTCATGTGTGCTTCGTCTTTACGGAATTGGGAGAGGACGTCATAAGGTTTATTGAGAATGACGATTTTCATAGCAAATAACTTCTTTAATTACATAAGACTAAAAAGGTTAAGTTTTATTCAATGGGGAAATGTTGTTATTTCCCGTATAAATCTTAAACACAATGGAATTCAATTAAACTATTATGCGTTAAGAAAGGACGAAAGTATTGCCTAATCGGCAATTATTTTTAGATATCGCTAGATACAAAGGGAGAACCTAGACAATGGGTTATCAGAAGATCGTTGTTCCTGCGGATGGTAGCAAAATTACCGTAAATGCAGACTTGTCACTCAATGTTCCAAACAATCCTATTATTCCTTTTATTGAAGGTGACGGTATTGGTGTAGATATTACACCGGCCATGAAAGCAGTGGTTGATGCTGCGGTTCTAAAAGCTTACGCTGGTAAACGTTCGATCGAGTGGATGGAAGTATACTGCGGCGAAAAAGCAGACAAAATCTACGGCACTTACATGCCGGAAGAAACCTTTGAAGCTCTTCGTGAATTTGTTGTTTCTATTAAAGGCCCGTTAACAACCCCGGTTGGCGGCGGTATCCGTTCTCTAAACGTTGCATTACGTCAGGAATTAGACCTGTATGTATGTGTACGTCCAGTGCGCTGGTTTGAAGGTGTACCTTCTCCAGTTCAACATCCTGAACTGACAGATATGGTGATTTTCCGTGAAAACTCTGAAGATATCTATGCAGGTATTGAATGGAAAGCAGATTCACCAGAAGCCAAAAAAATCATTCGATTCCTGAAAGAAGAAATGGGTGTGACTAAAATCCGTTTTGAAGAGAATTGCGGGATCGGGATTAAACCGGTATCTAAAGAAGGGACTCAGCGTCTGGTTCGTAAAGCGATCCAGTTTGCGATTGATAATGACAAGCCAAGCGTGACGCTGGTCCACAAAGGCAACATCATGAAGTACACCGAAGGTGCATTCAAGGAATGGGGCTATGAAGTTGCGCTTGAGCGTTTTGGTGGCGAACTTCTGGATGGTGGGCCATGGGTTAAAATCAGCAACCCTAAAACTGGTAAAGACATTATTATTAAAGATGTGATTGCGGATGCCTTCCTGCAACAAATCCTGATGCGTCCTGCCGATTACTCGGTGATTGCTACGCTGAATCTAAACGGTGACTATATTTCTGACGCGCTTGCTGCCGAAGTGGGCGGTATCGGGATTGCGCCGGGTGCCAACATCGGCGGAGCCATCCAGATGTATGAGGCGACTCACGGGACTGCCCCTAAATATGCCGGTCAGGACAAAGTCAATCCGGGTTCAATTATTCTTTCTGCTGAAATGATGCTGCGTGACATGGGCTGGACTGAAGCGGCTGACTTGATCATCAAGGGTATTTCTGGTGCAATTGCCAATAAAACTGTGACCTATGATTTTGAGCGCTTAATGCCGGACGCGACTTTGCTACGTTGTTCGGAATTTGGTCAAGCGGTCATCAACAATATGGAATAAGTCATTTGACCTGAATCTGTATGAAAAAAACCTGCGCATATCGCAGGTTTTTTTATGGTTATGGCACACGATGTTTTATAGATCAGGAGCGAAATTTATCATGCAATCTGCACAATAGCATGAATAGTTAAGCGGTATGTTCTAGCATCGAACAAACGTGAGCAAGATAGTCAGTATGCGTCTTATTGCGACCGTTATGCTCATTTTGGGAGGTCAGTCTTGGTATCTGGTGGTGCAGCAGGCATACGTTATGCCATCTGCCTGAATCGAAACAGGTTATGCTGGCTTACTGGTTTTGAATTTAGCTGTACGAGTATGCCAGACCAGTTGTAATGTTCCCAATAATAAAACTATCGCAGCCAAGACAAACTGTTGATGATAAGTCACGCCAAAATGTTGCAGAGTGCTAAAACTTAATCCGCCAATCAGCTGCACAGATGCAAAGCATAGTGTGGCAATACTCCAGAGCTTTTTATACGCCAGACCATAGAGTTGCAGAATGGTATAGGAGGTTAAAAACACCACTGCCGGATTGAGCATGCCGGTAAAAAAGGAAGAGGCAAAAGTCAGCACTGGACTGGTGTTTAAGGTTGCAATAAAAATGGCCACTATATACAGACTGTAAAGAATTCTCAGGGCGAAAAAATTGCCAAATTTTCTTGCCAGTGAATAGGCAGTAAAAGCCCCCAAAGCACTGCCTAAGCCATACAGAATCCAGTTAAAATTGATCCAGAATAGGTTCAGCCCCAGTTCATGGCTCAGGTAGTCAATCCAGAATAATGAATGTGGAATATAGGCAAATGCACTGCAGGCATACACAACCAGCAAGCTATAAAAGATTGTGTTGAGTGGAGTTTTAGATTGAGCCGGCACTGTTTGTGCAGACAGATGATGCTTAAATTGTTGCAGTAAAACACTTAAGCAGGCACAAATAATCAGCGCGAAGCCACATAAAATCAGCCAGGCGGTCTGTATGGAAATCTGGTCCAGATAAGGCAGGAACAGGGTCGCCAATAAAACCCCCAGACCAATTCCGCTAAAACCAATAAAATTGATTTTAAAACGGTCCTGAATCTCACAGCATTGTGCCACTACACTCGGGGATAAAATCATCAGCAGGCCGCCACTGATTCCCGAAATCACACGCCAAAAAATATACCAGGCTTGCGGAAAACCGGAAAATGCACAGCACATTAAACTGAACATTCCGGCAATTGCAGCCATCTGAATATATAGGGTCATGCTTTTGTTTTGAGGTAGTCGCATGGCTGCAAAAGCCCCCATCAGATAACCGAGTAAATTGGCACTGCCTAAAAGACTGGCAAAACCTGTTGACCAATCAAACGCTTCACGCGTGCTGGGTAACAAGGCGGTATAGGAGAAACGTAAAATACCAATCCCCAAGCACATACTGAGGCATAAAAAAAGACTAAGCTTGATATTGGTTGAGGACATCCATGTACTCACAGTATTTATTATTCATTCATCATATAAATAGCATGTGTACCCAACAATAAACAGGATCAGAACAAATAAACACTATAAAAACATGCATGCATACGTGATTAAGTAATCTTTAAGAGTAGTTCTATAAAATTGGCCAAAATATAAATCTTTTATTTTGTAAATTGAGTTTTCTGAATAAAGGCATACAATTTTGCTTCTTTATTATACTTTGTGAAATGATGAATTTCTCCTATCGTGCTGATATCGATGGCTTAAGGGCAATCGCCGTTTTATTGGTGATTTTTAACCATGTCGGATTATCTTTCTTTTCAGGAGGATATATTGGTGTGGATATCTTTTTTGTCATTTCAGGTTATTTAATTACCCTCATTTTAACCCACGATATTCAGTGCAAACGGTTTTCTATTGCACGGTTTTACAAGAAACGTGTGGTACGCCTGGCACCTGCTTATTTTACCGTACTCAGCGTTGTCAGTATTATTGCCTGGCAGGTGATGCTACCTGGGGATCTGACGCAATATTTTGACAGTGTGATGTATGCCACTCTGCTCATGGCGAATATCTATATGCGCAATGAGGTGGGAGATTACTTCAGCCAAGATGCCGAAGGTATTCCTTTATTGCATTTATGGTCGCTTGGGGTAGAAGAGCAGTTTTATATTTTCTGGCCGTTATTGTTGTTGCTGTTTGTTGGAAAGGTGTCGCGTAAATATACCTGGGCCATCATCACGACATTAATCGTGACCTTACTGTTTTATGCCCAGCACACGTTAACGCAAAATGCAGAGAAGGCCTATTACAGTATGCCGGTACGTGCCTTTGAGTTGTTGATTGGCGCATTAATTGGTTTTCTGCCTCAGCTCAAAATTCCGGAAAAATTACGACAAAGTCTGGTTTGGGGTAGCTTAATCACGTTGTTTGCCACAGCAGTATATTTTAACCAACAGACGCCTTTTCCTGGCGCAATGGCTCTGATCCCATGTTTGGCAACTGCATTTATCATTTATCTCGGGCAATGTTCACCCTCAAGTAATGTGTTACTGAGCAATCGTTTAAGTACCTGGGTCGGAAGAATTTCTTATCCTTTGTATTTATGGCACTGGCCGATTATCGTGTTATTCGGCATTTATATGCAGCCATTAAATGTCGAAAATCAGGTAGTGATTGTATTATTGTCCATCCTGTTGGCATTTTTAACCTATCAGCTCATAGAAAAACCCAGCAAACGTTTTGTTATGGCGGCGAATTACAAGGTGATCATCATTGGTTTTCTGCTGCCAGCCCTGAGTTTTATCGCCATTGCTAAGTCCGTCAATATAAATCAGGGATTTCCAGACCGGTTTCCACATTCTGTTTATCTTAAACAGGAAGCACTCAACTCATTTGCGCATATCATCCGAAATAAATGTATGGATATTGAGGACCCGAAAGCTTTACCTTATCAGGATGACTGTGTATTGGGCAAGCCGAAAGCGGCTATCGATTTTTTGTTGATCGGCGATTCTCATGCCAACGCTTATAGCGCAATGCTGGATGTCTGGGCCAAAGATGCCAATTTACGCGGTTATGATGTCACACAAAGTTCAACTTTCTATTTACCCGGAGTACGGCGTTTTGAGTCTAATTTTAATCGCTGGGAAGAGCTGAGCGAATTTAAATTAAGAAATGATGCGATTACTGCCCATCTTGCAAAAACACATTACCGCACCATTATTTTAGCCGGTTCTTATGTGCCATATTTTGATGGTGAAGTGAAGCTGGAAGATGGTATACATCATTCCAATGCAGAGATATTTAAAATCGGTTTTATGAAAGCCTTGAAGATTTCCTATCAGTCCAGTGATCAGGTCATTCTGCTGAATGATGTACCGCGCTTAGATCAAGATGGGGTGCCGGCAGACTGTAACCTTCGCAATGAAATTTTACATACCCATGCACCATGTGCTGTGTCCAGAAAGAATTATGAGGCACAGTTACTACAATTTAACCGAATTGTTGCAGAGGCAAAACAGCAATACCCTGACCTGAAAATCATTGACCCCACTAAGGTCATCTGTAATCAGCAGGCGTGTAAAATTATGATTAATCATGTGCCTTTATATCGGAATAAAGACAGCAATCATATTAATAATCAGGGTTCTAGAGAATTAGGTGCTGAATATTTAAAACAGTTTGGCAATCCGCTCAAAGACTAGCACTGGCTAACAGCAGGCACAAAAAAAACCGCGTGATCAAACGCGGTTTTTTTGCGATTTCAGAAATCAGGAAATTAGCGCATTTTTGACAGGAAGCGACCTAAACGGGTAATCGCTTCACGTAATTCATTTTCGGCCGGCAAGAATACCACGCGGAAATGGTCTGGAGTCGGCCAGTTAAAACCGGTTCCTTGCACCAGTAATACTTTTTCTGCACGCAATAAGTCGAGCATGAGTTTTTCATCATCCTCAATTGGGTAAACTTCCGGATCCAGTTTAGGGAAGCAGTACATGGCACCTTCTGGTTTCACGCAAGAGACACCCGGAATCTCATTTAACATTTCCCAGGCAATATTGCGTTGCTCATATAAACGGCCACCCGGACGAATCAGGTCATTAATCGACTGATAACCACCTAAAGCCGTTTGAATGGCATATTGCGCTTGATGGTTGGCACATAGACGCATAGACGCGAGCATGTCCAAGCCTTCAATGTAGTCCATTGCACGTGATTTATCACCGGTAATGGCCATCCAGCCTGAACGGAAGCCGGCAATACGATAGGCTTTAGACAAACCATTAAATGAGATACAAAGTTGATCACCCGCAAGCGCAGCTACAGAGACATGTTCAATGCCGTCATAAATAATTTTGTCGTAAATTTCGTCAGCAAACAAAATCAGGTCATATTTTTTTGCCAGATCAACAATTTGTTGCAATACATGACGAGGGTAGACCGCACCGGTCGGGTTGTTTGGATTGATAATCACAATACCGCGGGTATTTGGGGTGATTTTACTTTCCATATCCGCAATGTCTGGATACCAGAAGTTTTCCTCATCACATTTATAGTGAATCGCGGTACCACCAGACAGGTTTACAGCAGCTGTCCATAATGGATAATCCGGCATTGGAACCAGCATTTCATCACCGTCATCCAATAGACCTTGCATGGCCATCACGATCAGTTCAGACACACCATTACCTATATACACGTCATTCACATGCATGTTGAGGATGCCTTTTTGCTGGTAATACTGACAAATGGCTTTACGGGCAGGGAAAATCCCTTTGGAGTCGGTATAACCTACCGCATTGGGCAGGTTTAAAGCGACATCATTAATAATTTCCTGCGGCGCTTCGAAACCGAATGTGGCGGGGTTACCAATATTTAGTTTAATAATTTTATGCCCGGCCTCTTCCATTTCGTTGGCCGCTCGCAACACTGGCCCGCGAATGTCGTAGCACACGTGCTCGAGCTTAGACGATTTCTTAATTTCGCGTGGGGTGTGGAAAGTGTTCGGCATTTTTATATTCTCGGAAAGAGTGGAGGTCACTTTTGCATAACGGTATAAATAGCTTTTAAATGTCTCGGTTGTTACCAGATCGAGATGATGTTCATCTCTGAGTAAAGCAACAATTTTTTCATGCGTAAAACCTGTCTGTTGATATTGTTTAATCACAGGCAGAAGATTTTTAAAAATTACGCTCTTTTTCTGCGACATTTTTTAATCCTGAGCAAGAGTAGGACTAAGCCTAACACTAAATTTGCTTACAAAAAAGCATTTAATTTTCAGCATTGCTTACCATGATTTTATATTTGCTTACTTTTTGCTTTTTGAGTCATTATATTGATTTTGTAAATTATTGAATAAAGACTAGAAATTTAAGATTGAATGACGTAAATATACGATTATCCTATTTTAAATAGCACGATATAAAGGGACGTCATCATGGGAAAACTCAATAAAACAGAAAGAGAATGGCAAAGAGAGTTATCACCAGACGAGTTTCGCATTACGCGACAAAAGGGGACGGAGCCAGCATTTACCGGTAAGTACTGGAATACCAAGCAGGCAGGGACTTATCTTTGCCGTTGCTGTGGGACAGAATTATTCTCTTCTGAAACTAAATATGACAGTGGTAGTGGCTGGCCAAGTTTTTATCGCCCTGTAAATAGTTCGGTCATTGAGGAGCATCAGGATTCGACACATGGTATGGTCAGAACAGAAATTGTTTGCCATCATTGTGGCGCACATTTAGGCCATGTTTTTGAAGATGGCCCACAACCGACAGGATTGCGCTATTGCGTCAATTCAGCTTCTTTAGAATTAAAAACACAAGAAAAAAGTGACGAGGAAACCTATCCATGACCAACATTTATCAGTTTGAGGCTGAGTTGTTAGATGGAAAAAATAAATCATTTGCCGACTATGAAGGCAAAGTTTTATTAATTGTAAATACTGCGAGTAAATGCGGTTTTACTCCCCAGTTTGCTGGTCTTGAAAAATTGTATGCAAAATACAAAGATCAGGGATTTGAGGTATTGGGATTTCCCTGTAACCAGTTTGGTGGGCAAGATCCGGGTTCCAATGAACAGATTGGTGCATTCTGCCAAAAAAATTACGGCGTGAGTTTCCCGATGTTTGCCAAAGTGGATGTAAAAGGGCCTGAAGCCCACATTTTATTTCGCTATTTGACCAATAACAGCAAGGGAATTTTAGGCAATGGCATTAAATGGAATTTTACAAAATTCTTGATTGGCAAAGATGGCAAGGTGCTCAATCGTTTCGCACCCACCACTAAACCTGAAGAGCTGGAAAGTGAAATTGAAGCAGCTTTAGCGCAGTAAGCTGGAATAATAGAAAATAAATAAAATAGGGCGATTCATGAATCGCCCTATTTTATTTTACAGGCTTAGAAATCTATTTCATTTTCACAAATGCAATCAACAGGTTATTTAATCCATACGCTATAAGCTAATCATCCACTGGTGAAACAGTGGATGATGCTTGATCTTATTGTCTCTTTAATTCATTAAAGAATGGCTTTCAGACGCTGAATGGCCTGTTCACATTGTGCGATATCGGCGACCAATGCCATACGGACATGATTTTCACCCGGATTGCCTTGCTCAGTATCACGTGACAGATAACGGCCAGGCAGGACTTTAATATGGGCTTTTTCCATCAGCATTTTGGCAAAAGCTTCATCATTGTCTACTTTTAACCAGTAATAGAAACCTGCATCCGGTTTTTTTAGTGGCAACAAGTGACCCAGCTCATTTTGGAATAATTCAAATTTGGCACGGTACAACTTACGGTTTTCTTCCACATGTGCTTCATCATCCCATGCCGCGATTGACGCCAGCTGGTGCTGAACCGGCATGGCAGCGCCGTGATAGGTACGGTATTGCAAATATGGTTTCAGTAAAGTTGCATCACCTGCTACGAAACCTGAACGCATACCCGGCAGGTTTGAACGCTTTGAAAGGGAATGGAACACGACACAGTTTTTGTAATCATCACGGCCGATTTCGGCACAGACTTCCAGTAAACCGACAGGGGCTTGATCAAACCACAGTTCCGAATAGCATTCATCTGAGGCAATGACAAAGTTATATTGGTCTGAAAGGGCAATTAGTTTTTTAAATTGCTCTTTGGACAATACAGCTCCTGTGGGATTGCCGGGTGTACAAACAAACAATAATGCCGTTTTTTCCCACACTTCTGCGGGAACTGCATCAAAATCACCCAGATAATTGTTTTCTTCTGTGCAATTAATGAAGTAAGGTTTGGCACCGGCAAGTAAAGTTGCGCCTTCATAAATTTGATAGAATGGATTCGGCATCACCACATAAGGCGCATCTTCACGGTTGACCAAAGCCTGAACAAAAGAAAAGATTGCTTCACGTGTTCCAGATACAGGTAAAACATGGTTTTCAGCGCTAATGCTATTCAGCTTGAAGCGACGTGTGAGCCAGTTGGCAATGCTTTGACGTAATTCAGGTAAGCCCTTGCTGTTCGGGTAAGTCGATAAATGCTGGAAGTTGTCAATAATGGCCTGTTTTACAAACTCGGGTGCCGGATGCTTCGGCTCACCAATTGATAAGGCAATAAGGGGTAAATTTGCAGTTTGGATATCCTGAAAAAGCTTATTTAACTTTTCAAAAGGATAAGGATGCAATAATGACAAACTTGAGTTCATGAAATCGATACCGCGTAAATTTAAGTTAGTGGTGACCAGAGACTAGACTTGAGGCTTCATCCAGAGCTGACTTCAATTGGGCAGCAAAAATTTCAGCTTCTGAATCAGTCATTGGCTTACCATCTTTTTTGGTGACAAAGAAAATATCTTCTGCACGCTCACCCAAGGTAGCAATTCTAGCAGAATGAATATCTAAACCCTGCATCATAAATAAACCACCTACTTTAGCAAGTAAACCCGGATGGTCGAGCGTTGCAATTTCAACCATGTTTTGCTGTAAAGCGGCATTCAGGGTGATATCCACGGTATTTTCAATATCAAAATGGCGTAACTGGCGTGGAATACGACGCTGCATTAAGCCCGGATATTTATCTGACTCGCTCAAAGCCTTGACCAATGCCTCAATGACCGTCTGTTCACGTTCCGGGTCGGTCAGCAAGGTGCCAAAACGGTCCAGCACCACATAGGTATCCAGACTAAAGGCCGTTGAGGCGGTGATAATCCGTGCATCCTGAACATCGAGATTCATCCGGTCCAGAATGGCGACAGTGGTGGCGAATAGATTCGGTTGATCCTGAGTGTAAATAAAGATCTGTACCGCATCTTGTGCCGACTGGCGATGGGCACGCATCAAGACCAGAGGTTCAGTGTTGTTGCCATGCTGCAAGATGGCACGGGTATGCCAGGCAATTTCATCGGCTGACTCTTTAATAAAATATTCATCGCCCAGTTCTTGCCAGACTTTTTCCACATCGGCCAGAGAGAAGTCATTGACCAATAATTCACTGGCAGCAAATTTGGTGTCTTCAATCAGCATTTGATAATCCACCGGATGTCCAAGACCGGTACGAATCACATCACGTGCATGGGTATAAAGTTGACGCATTAAGGAAGCACGCCAGGTATTCCAGAGTTTGGGGTTGGTCGCGTTAATATCTGCAACAGTTAAGGTATACAGATAATCCAGATGCTCCATATCACCGAGTTTTTCAGCAAAATCTTGAACTACATCCGGATCGGAAATATCTTTTTTCTGTGCAGTCATGGACATCAGTAAATGACTTTGAATCAGCCAGGCCACCAGATTGCATTCACGTTCGGTAAAGCCATGTTTCCGGCAGAATGCAATCGCATCTTCTGCACCCAGTTCACTATGGTCACCGCCACGGCCTTTGGCGATGTCATGGAACAAGGCTGCCAGATAAACAATGTCGCGACGGCGAAGACGTTGGAACACTGAACTGACCACCGGGAAATCTTTGGCAAATTCAGGTTCTTTAAAGCGGTTTAAATTACGCAGCAATAACAGGGTATGGGCATCTACGGTATAGATGTGGAACAGGTCATATTGCATCAGTCCCATAATTTGCCCAAAGGCTGGAATATAATTGCCGAGCACGCCATAACGTTTCATCGCCACCAGCGTATCATACAGGCGATGCGGTGAACGGATGATCGCCATAAACAGGGCTTGGTGTTCTGGGTTATCGCGATAATCTTGATTGATGCGTTTGGCTGCAAGGGTGAGCAGACGTAAAGTGCGGGCACGGATGCCTTCAATTTCAGGGCGATTTGCCAATAAATAGAAGATTTCCAGGATTGCACTGGGACGTTCCGAGAAAATTTTATGATGCTGTACCGCCAGTTTGCCATCGACCAGTTTGAAATTTTCGTTAATTTCTTCAATTTTACGTTCGTAGTTGGGCAAACGTGGGGTAATCACAGATTCATTAAAGTAAGCCAGCAGCATTTCATTTAAGGTGGATACCTGCTGTGCGCTACGATAATAACGCTTCATGAATTGTTCAATCGGATAATTCGGCGATTTATCTTCTTCACGTGTATAGCCAAACAGGGCTGCAATATCACGCTGATAATCGAACAATAAGCGGTTTTCATCGCGTTTGGTGAGGCGGTGCAGATGATGACGGATTTCCCATAAAAAGCTTTCAGCTTCTTCTAGCACACCCAGTTCGAACTCTGAAATAAAGCCTAAATGCACTAGGTCATAAATACGATTGACCCGGAAGTGACGTTTGGCAATCCAGCCAATCTGGTTGATATCGCGGATGCCTCCCGGCGCATTTTTAATGTCCGGTTCCAGGTTGCTTTCGGTATTGTTATGCTGAGCATAGCGCTTTGCCTGCTCATCCATTTTGGCATCAAAAAAGGTTTTGTCGGTCCAGGTTTGTGAAACAATACGGCGTGGCCATTTGGCCAAATGCCGGTTACCACTAATTAAACGCGATTCAATCAGCGCAGTCGCGACGGTCAAATCATTGGTGGCCTGTTCCACACATTCGTAAATGGTCCGTACACTAATACCGGGTTTGAAATTACCGACATCCCAAAGCGAGGAGATAAAAGTAGAAATCAGTTTTTCCTGCTCGGCAGTAATATCATCTTCCGATAAAATCATGATATCGACATCGGAATAAGGCAACATTTCCCGACGACCATAACCACCCACTGCAAACAGGCCCAGATCGGTCTGGTCAAGTTCAGCATGTCTCCAGAGAAACTCAAGGGCTTCATCAATCAAATGGGAGCGGGCCAAGATAATTTCCCGGATTGACTGTCCATTTTCAAAACTTTCCTGAAGCTGATTTTCAACATCGGTGCGCCATTGATTGATCGCCTGAATGTCATGGTTACTTTTAACGTAATTCAGCAGTGGAGAAGTATTGATCATGAACAGTGGTCCGTTAATAAGGTTACAAGTTTAGTTTTGTTGAACACTGACTTGAGACGCAGTCTCTAGTGCAAGTTTACGTGCCTGATCTGTTGTTTCAGCACGTGCAGTTGCGACCCCCATACGACGACGTTTAAAACCTTCGGGTTTACCAAAAAGGCGTAAATCGGTGTTTGGGTTGGCTAAAGCAAGATTTAAGCCAGAAAAAGACAAATTGCGATCATCAACGCCTGCATAAATGACGGCACTGGCTGCAACACTATGACGAGATGTATTTACCGGCAGACCTAAAATGGCACGTGCATGTAATTCAAATTCGCTCTGGAATTGCGATGCAAGGGTAACAAGCCCTGTGTCATGCGGACGTGGAGATACTTCACTAAACCATACTTTATCGCCTTTGACAAACAGTTCCACGCCGAAAATACCGCAGCCGCCTAAAGCAGCCGTGACTTTATGTGCAATGCGCTTAGCTTCTTCTAAAGCCACCGGAGTCATGGCCTGAGGTTGCCAGCTTTCGACATAATCGCCAGAGTCCTGACGGTGTCCAATCGCGTCGCAGTATTGGGTTTCGATTTCACCTGTTTCAGCATTTTTGGCACGAACTGTGAGCAAGGTAATTTCAAAGTCAAAATCGATTTGTGATTCCACAATCACTTTACCCTGATTGACCCGGCCACCGGTTTGCGCATATTCCCAGGCCGCATCGACTTCATCAAAGTTCTTAACTCGTGATTGTCCCTTGCCGGAAGAAGACATTACCGGTTTAACAAAGTTGGGATAGCCAATGTCATCACAGGCTGCACGGAATGATTCAATCGAGTCGGCAAAACGGTAAGCTGAGGTCGGCAAGCCCAGTTCTTCTGCTGCCAGACGGCGAATGCCTTCACGGTTCATAGTGAGGTTGACGGCTTTTGCTGAAGGAATCACGGTGGCAATATTTTGTTGTTCGATTTCAACCAGAACCTGAGTTGCGATGGCTTCAATTTCGGGCACAATCAGATTGGGTTTAATTTTTTCAATCAGCTTTTTGAGTTCTTCGGCATCGGCCATATTCAAGGTATAAGCATAATGCGCAACTTGCATCGCAGGAGCATGGTCATAACGGTCTGCTGCATGAACTTCTACACCTAAACGTTGCAGAGAAATCACCACTTCTTTACCTAGCTCTCCTGAACCTAATAACAAAACTTTAAAGGCAGAAGCTTGAAGGGGAGTACCAATAGTCACGCTCATGTAAATCATCCATGCTTGATTTTATGGACTTTTAGCATAGCAGAACTGATTGGTGAATTAAGCCCGGATTCACATAAAATAATGATATTGTCCAACAATTTTATTTATAAAGTGATCTCTAGCCTTAATTTTAACTCCCGCTAAGTCGCCCCTTTAAAAAGAGGAGACTTTTAAAACACTTAGAAGGAAACGGGCAGATAAGTGTAAATCAAACCATAGGTCAAGGCGGCGGTTAAAGTCGCTGGGACAATCTTCTTAAACTTAAAATATAGCCCGGTTAAGGTCAGGAAACCTACAAGCATGGCGAAGCTTTTATTGGGGCTTTCCATCAAGGGGGGGAGAGTTGCCACCACCAGCATGGAACTGATCGCGGCGATGCCAATACTGCCTAAAGCTATTCTGATCCAGACTGAGCCACGCTTTTGAGAATTTTGCCGACTTTTTTGAATGACATAAAACGGACCAAAACGCGAAGCAAAATTGGCAATGCCGACAATAATCCCGACCAGAATAATTTCAAGATTCATGGGCTTCTCCCAATGCATCATCATGCTGTTTTAAAACATAATGTTTAAATAAACCTGCCAGTATGCCGGATAAGATGCCAATAAAAATGGCTGCTGACAAATTAATGAAATAGCAGGCAATTGCCGAAACAATTAAACAGACCGTGACAATAAAGGTATGCTTCTTTTCAAAGGCAGCGAGCAGGAAGCTGAGGAATAAGGCTGGCAGCAAGAAATCCAAGGCGGCTTGTAAAAACTGTGGCAAGGCACTGACCTGGTCGGCAAACAGGCCGCCTAAAAATGAACCTAAAGCCCAGGACATCCAGCTAAACAGGCTCAAGCCCAGCATCCAGGATTCTGACCATTCCTGACGTCGTTGCGAGAGTTTAATCATTCCCGAGGCAAACACTTCATCGGTCAGGCCCCAAGCCCAGACGGCAGTTTTCTTTAAATTCAGCTTGTCCTGAATCAGGTTTTGTAGGGCCGGACCGTAAAGTACATGACGAATATCTAAAGCAATCACAGTGAGGGCAGTCATCCAGATGGATGTACCACTACCCAGTAAAGCCACGACCAGAAACTGGCTGGCACCGGCATACATGGAGCAGGATAGAAATAGTGCTTCCCAAGAGCTAAAACCGAACTGGCTGGCCGAAACACCAAAAGCAAATGAAACAGGAAGATAAGTAAAAATAATGGCTTGGCTGTCTTTAGCACCTTGCCAAAAGCCGGCAGCTTGAACTGGAGGGATTTTGTGCTCAGACACGACACACCTTTGCGGGAGAGTTGAACAACAGGTCAAATGATGATTGAGTATTGTACTCGAATTCACTAGCATAGTGCCGAATTGTTTATCTAAGCGAGCCTGATATGAGGATGTTGAAGACGCGTGGAATGCTGATTGTTTCTTTATTATGCAGTAGTGTTTTGCTACAGGCTTGTGGAAATAACAGCAAGAATACTGAAAAACCTGAAATTAAGCCGGCACCCAAGCTGACCAATGATGCCACCACTTATGCCAACGAAGCCTGGAAATTCATTAATCAGGTGGATGGTCTGGTCTATGCCAAAAAACTGGATGTATTGGAAGAACAGGTCCGTAAACCTGCACGCAAGCTCAGCACGGATTGGCGCATTAATGTCAAAATGACTGATTCCGTGACTGAAGGTAAATATGCGCTCTGCCGTAAAGCCCTGACCAGTCTGGAAATCTGGGCGCGTGAGACGATGGATCAATCTAGCTCAGTGGCCCAGAAACAGGCCGATTACGAACGTGATAAACAGCAATGTAAGGATGCGATTGAGCATCCGCAGCTGGGCAATACCGATCCGAAAAAGGTCGGAGTTTAAAAAATAAAAACGGGGCAAAGGCCTCGTTTTTTTATGCCTTAAATGTCATGGTATTTTCTTTTTGTTATAGTTTTAAAGAATTAGTAAGAGAATAAAACGATTATCTGATAAATATATAGAATTATCTTAAAATGATAAAATGTGTATAATAATGTGTGTTTTTATGATAAAAAATTCAATTTAATTCTAAATATATTTAACTTTAGTAGCGATCAGGAGTAATAATGATGTTAAATAAAGTGTTTTTATCTATAAGTATAGCTGTTGTTCTAAGCGCTTTGAGTAGTGTTACCACAGCTGCAGAGCCGCTACAAGCCATCCAGTCATCATCGGACAATGAATATGAAGTTGCGCCATGCACCAATGGTTTTGATGATGTCAATGTGTGCCAATTACGTTCATAAGCACGATGTGTAAAATAAATCCATCATCAGGCAAGTTATTCACCTGTCATGCTTGGCCGTAGAACAGCTGACACTGCAATGCTATACATCTCTGAATTATTTTCATGGTTTAAAATTTCATTCATCTTCCGATTTAAATATTGGGAAAGGCATGCGCAATGCGATGCAGTTTCGCTACATCTAAAATTTCAATTTTCTTAAAAGATACGCATAAAATATTTTGCTGTTCCAACGCTTGTAGTTCCTGATTGATGGTTTGTCGGGAGCAGGTCAGCATTTGTGCCAGTTGTTCCTGAGATAAATGAATGACATTCTTTTCAATACTTAAATGATTGCCATAGCCATTTAAAATAAACATCAGGCGTTGTGCCAAACGCTGGCTGATGCTTTGCGTTTGAATGGAAATCAGCTCCAAAAAAGCAAAGCGTAACTTTTGGCTGGTTAATTGTGCGATGTGATACCAAAAAACTGGGTGCTGTTGCAGCAGGGATTGTAGTGCGGTACTCGGTATATGCAGGATCAGGCTTTTCTGAGTTGCAATCGCATCGTGGGAACGGGGCTGGGCATCCACCAGCGAGATTTCACCAAACCACATAACCGGTTCTACAATGGCCGCCACAGCAGCTTTGCCATGAATGTCAATATAACCCAGGCGAACCGCACCTTCTAAAATGGCATAGATCCCATTAAATATATCTCCTGAACGGAAGATGCTTTGTTCCTTGTCAAAACGCTGCTGCACAGCACAGTTCACAATAAAATCCTTAAATAGCGCAGGCAATTGTGCAAACCAGATATTCTGCTCTAAATGTTTAATATAAATGGGTTCGAGCATTTTTATTCCTTTTTAATCTGAGTTGTCGGCTAGCTGACAACTTGTCCTGATATTTTTTTATATAGTGAAATGAAAATATAAGTCTAACAAGGAAGATGGTCATGACCAAATTAGAACAATTACTGAGCCAGTATGCCGCCTATCATCTGGACCAGAAAAATATTTATACTCACTTTATTGGTATTCCATTGATTGTATTTTCAATCATGTGTCTGACTGCACGTGCCGGTGTGGTCATTTCAGGTGTCGAGCTGACGCTGGCTTTAGCATTACTATTGGCAAGTACAGTGTATTATCTCAGTCTGGACCGCATCTTTGGCCTGATCATGTTGCTCATCTATGCGCTTGCTTATCCATCTGCTTACAGGATTGCGCAGCTGGATATGACTGTCTGGTTAAGCCTGAGCATTGGCATTTTTGTGGTGGGATGGATATTCCAGTTTGTGGGCCATTTTTATGAAAAGAAAAAACCGGCTTTTATGGATGATGTGATTGGTCTGGCGATCGGCCCTTTATTTGTTCTGGCTGAAATGGTGTTTATGTTTGGGTTTCGAAAAGAGCTGGAGCAACGTATGCTGGCAGAAGCTCGTAAGCAACGCGCTGTAATGGATGCCAAGACCGTTAATCTAAACTGAAAACAGCTCTAAATAAAAAAGCCAGCATCATGCTGGCTTTAAACTGTTTTGAAACGTCAGAATGGTTTAAACGTTAAAACGGAAGTGCAGCACGTCACCGTCCTGAACCACGTAAGTCTTACCTTCCAAACGCCATTTACCGGCTTCTTTCGCGCCAGCTTCGCCGTTGTATTGTACGAAGTCATCATAAGCAATACATTCAGCACGGATAAAGCCTTTTTCGAAGTCAGTATGAATCACGCCCGCTGCTTGAGGCGCCGTCGCACCGACTTTTACTGTCCAGGCACGAACTTCCTGTACACCTGCAGTGAAGTAAGTCTGTAAGCCAAGCAGGCTGTAACCGGCACGAATCACGATGTTTAGGCCTGGTTCTTCCATGCCCATCGCTTCTAAAAATTCAGCGCGGTCTTCATCTTCAAGCAATGAAATTTCGGCTTCAATTTGGTTGCACAGTGGAACCACAATCGCATTTTCTTCAGCAGCCAATTTTTTAACGGCTTCCAGATGCGGGTTGTTTTCAAAACCATCTTCAGCCACATTGGCAATATACATGGTTGGTTTTAAAGTCATTAAACCGAAACCACGTACCAGTTTACGTTCATCATCATCCAGATTGGCTGCACGGGCAGGTTTGCCTTCATCTAGTAACGGTAAAATTTTGTCTAGTACCGCTTTGGTCGCAACAGCATCTTTGTCGCCCCCTTTTGCAGATTTAGCCAAACGCGTAACCGCTTTAGTCACAGTTTCCAGATCAGCCAGTGCAAGTTCTGTATTGATGGTTGCAATATCATCCAGAGGATCAATCTTACCGTTTACATGAATCACGTTTTCATCTTCAAAACAACGAACCACGTGTGCAATCGCATCGGTTTCACGGATGTTGGCCAGGAACTGGTTACCCAGACCTTCACCTTTAGATGCACCTGCAACCAGACCGGCAATATCCACAAATTCCATCGTGGTTGGAAGCACGCGTTGTGGTTTAACGATTTCCGCAAGTTTGTCCATGCGTAGGTCAGGTACAGGCACGATACCGGTGTTTGGTTCGATGGTACAGAACGGGAAATTTTCTGCAGCAATAGCAGCTTTAGTCAATGCATTGAAAAGTGTAGATTTACCAACGTTCGGCAAGCCGACAATACCGCAATTAAAACCCATAAAATGACTCACAATGTGTTATTTAAAAATTGCCGCTGATTTTACATGAAAGCCATGACAAAGTCAGGTCATGGCTGAATGCTTTGTTGAAAACTCATAAAATGGATAGGGATTTAAATTTTACGTTTATCAAGCTGGCTGGAGATGGAATCGCCTGTGGCCTGTACCAGCATGACCAGAATCACCAGCACGACAATCACGGCCAGCATAATCTGCATGTCAAAACGCTGATAACCATAACGATAGGCAATATCGCCTAAACCACCTGCGCCAATGGCACCGGCAATCGCCGATGAGTTGATCATGGTCACCAAGGTCACGGTAAAGCCTGCCACAATCCCGGGCAGGGCTTCAGGTAGCAGCACATGCCAGATGATCTGCTTGCGGTTACAGCCAATCGCTTGGGCGGCTTCAATCAGACCCTGATCGACCTCGCGTAAACTGACTTCTGCAATGCGGGCAAAGAAAGGTGTGGCTGCCAAGGTTAAAGGCACTACCGCAGCCCAGACCCCATAACTGGTACCGACAATCCAGCGGGTGAGTGGAATGAGCGCTACCATTAAAATTAAAAACGGTACTGAACGGGTAATGTTAACCACCCAGCCTAAAGCCTGATTGATGCTTTTGGACGGATAGATGCCATGTTCGGAAGTGCTGACCAAAATGACCGCGATGGGCAAGCCAATGATAAAGGCAACAAGCGCAGATACCCCCACCATCAATAAAGTGTCAATTATGCCTGTAAGTAATAAATCAATGAGCTGGTCGTGCATAGCCAATGACCTCAATCTGTGCAATGTACTGTTTTAATTTCTGCTGGAGTAGTGTGGTATTTATATGCAGATCGGGGATTGCCACAATAAAACTGCCAACCAGATGGTTCTGGATGCTATCGATATGACTCTGATAGAGATGAACTGGATTATCGAACTGCTCGAAAATCACTTTCAAATCTGGTGAATACTGAACACTAGAGGCATAACGTAATTTTAAAATGCTATGTGAACTGTCGGCAATAATCTCTGGCGTTATCGCAAAAGGTAATTCCAGCTGTTCCAGATTCAGCAATTCCTGAGTAATCTGCTGCTGTGGATTAGAAAAGACCGACCAGACTTCACCCGCTTCGACAATTTCGCCATGTTCAATGACTACCACCTGATCACAAATTTCACGAATGACCTGCATTTCATGAGTAATCAGCACAATGGTGATGCCGAGCTTCTGATTGATTTCCTTGAGCAGAGACAGCACCACAGAAGTGCTTTCCGGGTCCAGGGCAGAGGTTGCTTCGTCACACAGCAAAATTTCTGGATGGTGAACCAGCGCCCGGGCAATCCCGACACGCTGCTTTTGTCCGCCGGATAACTGGGACGGATAGTTGTGTGCTTTTTCACTCAAACCGACCAGTTGCAGGACTTCATTGACCCGCGCTTCAATCTCGTGTTTGTTATAGTTGGCGACTTTTAGCGGCAGGGCAACATTTTCCCAAACGGTCTTGGCCGACATTAAATTAAAGTGCTGGAAGATCATGCCAATGCGCTGTCTGAGCTGGATCAGTTCAGCATGTTTCAGTTCAGCCAGATCCTGCTGGTGAATGTGAATATGTCCTTCACTGATCTGCTCCAGACCATTTAAAGTACGCAGCAAGGAAGATTTGCCTGCGCCACTTTTGCCGATAATGCCAAAAATTTTGCCTTCCGGAATATCCAGGTTGATGTTTTTCAAGGCATGTACAGATTGTCCTTGTACTTCATAATATTTATTCAGGTTTCTGATCTTGATATGGGGAACAGAAAAGTCCACCTGTGAACCAAAACTCACCATTTTATTCTCCTTATTTCCAGCCTTCAAACCACATGCCCGTACCAAAATCCCGGTCTAAAATTGTTTTTACTTTTGCAGAGTTCTGGAAAGCTTTGACAAAGGTTTCGAGTTTTTTATCGTGATCGACATAATCTTTTCGGGTCACAAAAAGAATGGCGTATTTCTTATCCACCGGGTCTAAAAACAATGCACTGTGAGGATCGGCTTTTTTCGCCATATTTAAGTAATGCGGAAAACCAAAAATCAAATCTGCATCGTCATAGGCAAGAGCCGTTTGCGGACCTTCTACTTCTAAAAATTTAAGCTGTTTTGGATTGGCCACAATATCTTGCAGGGTTGATAGCTCATTATGGATATCTTTGATTTGAATCAGACCAGCACGATGCAGCAAAATCAATGCACGAGCCGAGTTTACAGGATCACTGGGAATCACCACACGTGCATTTTTGGGCAAGGCATCTAAGGATTTATATTGCTTGGAATACAAACCGACATGGCTGCCACTGCCTATGCCAAAAGCATGCAGGTCATAATGGGTTTGTTGAACCGCATTCTTTAAAAATACGCTTTGCTGGAAAAAGTTGGCATCAATATCGCCATTTTGCACCGCAACATTGGGAGCCTGCCAGTCTGAAAATTCTACCAGTTTGACATGAATGCCATCTTTCTCTACTTCTTTTGCAACCGTTTGTAATAGTTCCGCATAAGGTGGACTAATACCAATCGTCAGGACATTATCCTGTTGCAGGTTTTGCACATAACGATAGGTTATTAATCCTGCAATAATGATAACGACAGTCAGGCCAATCAGCAGTTTTTTTAAATTTAGTTTGGAAACTTGAGACATGATTTAAGCCCTTATTTCCAGCCCGGGAACCAGAGTTTGGCACCGAAATCTGCATCCAAAGCCTGTTTCACTTTTGGCGAGTTTTGATAGATCTCGACAAATTTTTTCAGCTTGTCGTTTTTATCTTGGTAATCCTCACGCACGGCAAACAGGATGGCATAACGGTTATCCTTGTTAGAGTCAAATAACAGCGCCTGTTCAGGATCAGCTGTTTTGGCTAAACGTAAGTAATGCGGATAACCAAAAGCCAGATCGACTTCATCAATGGCACGCGCGGTTTGTGGACCTTCGACTTCAACAAACTGCAAGTTTTTCGGATTGGTTGCGATGTCTTTCAGGTTAGACAGATGGTTTTTAGGGTCTTTCAGGGTGATCAGTTTTGCCTGTTGCAATAAAAGTAGAGCACGGCCTTGGTTTACAGGATCGTTTGGAACCACAACCTTCGCACCATCTTTTAACTCATCAAAGCTTTTGATTTTTTTGGAATACAAACCCACATGTGTGGCGGCACCTTTGGCAAAGGCTTTGATCTTAAAGTCAGTTTCTTTTTTGGCATTATCCAAAAAGGGTTGATGCTGGAAGAAATTGGCATCAATATCACCGTGATTCAGGGTAATGTTGGGCGTATTCCAGTCGGAAAATTCCACCAGTTTGACATTCAGGCCTTGCTGTTTGGCCTCGACTGCTGCCACCTGTAAAGGCTTGGCAAATGAAGGGCTAATGCCAATCACCAGTTCATCAGAAGCTGATTTCTTTTGTTGATTCCAGACCACCAGTCCAATAATCACGGCGGCAATAATCACCCCAATAATGGTGAATTTGGTTTTCGCTGTTTGTGCCATGTTGCACCTCAAAATTTATGCGGATTGTTTTTGCTTTAAGTTGGAGTTCGAAGTTGAGGCGGAGCTTGGACATCGAAATTGCTGAACTGGGTGTGAGGTCGACAGGCGATCTCCCTGATTAAACAGTTTGTGTCTTAAACTGCCGTGTTCGTAGGCTGTTTTATAACGGCCGCGCTGCTGTAATTCAGGAATAACCAGACGGATAAAGTCATGGTGTGATTCAGGGGCAACGGTGCGGGTCAGGTTAAAGCCATCAATACCGGTTTCATCGATCAGCTGAATCAGTTTTTCAGCCACAGTTGCACCACTCCCGACAATCAGGGGATAACGGCCGCCTAATACATGCTGGGCTTTTAAATCATTTTTACTGATGCGCTGTTCTTTAAATTTATTGTTGACTGATGCAATACTGTTGGTCTTTTGGTAAGGGATCGCTTCATCATCGGCAAATTTGGACAGATCAATGCCGACAGAACTGGAGAAATGTGCCAGACCCGCTTCAGGACTGGCATAAGAACGATATTCATCCAGCTTTTGCTGCGCCAGTTCATCAGTTTCCGCAGTCACCACGGTAATGCCGACAAAGATTTTAATATCTTCAGGATGACGTCCTTGATCGGTGGCTTGCTGACGAATCTGATCGACCTGCTTTTTGATTTTTGCAGGCTGATCACCACCAATAAACATGCCTTCCGCATGCTGGGTGGCAAAGGCCATTCCACGCGGTGAAGCACCAGCCTGAAATAACACTGGTGTGCGCTGAATGGAGGGTGAAACCTGAAATACGCCTTGGCTTTGGTAAAACTGTCCCTGATGATTGACCTGATGTACTTTGGCAGGATCGGTAAATATTCGGTTTTTCTTGTCTTTTACAACGGCATCATCTTCCCAGGAACCTTCCCAGAATTTATAGCAAAGTTGTACAAACTCTTCGGCTTGCTCATAGCGCAGGTCATGGTCTTTAAGACCTTTTTCACCAATTAATCGCTGTGCGCTGTCCAGATAACCGGTGACAATATTCCAGCCAATACGGCCCTGGGTCAGGTGATCCAGACTGGCAAAACGGCGAGCGAATTGATACGGCGATTCATAACTTAAATTCACCGTGACCCCAAAGCCGAGATGCTGGGTCACCGCTGCCATGGCAGAAACCAGAGTACTGGGGTCATGACTCGGCAACTGAATCGATTCTTTTAAAGTCAGGTCAATATTGTTTTGATAGACATCATACACCCCGGTAATGTCGGCAATAAACAGGCCGTCAAACAGGCCTTGTTCCAGGGTTTGGGCTAAATCTGTCCAGTAACTCAGCTCATTAAAATGCTGCGACTCATCACGCGGATGGGCCCATAATCCGTGATTGATATGGCCGACACAGTTCATGTCAAAAGCATTTAGCAAGATTTTCTTGGCTACAGATTGTGATGCTGTTGTCATTACAATGTCCCCCGGCGCGGTGGTAGTACGCCATTTAAAATATGATTTGCAATGAAATAATATTTCCAGCGTGATGCATCATGCAGGGTGTGTACGCGGGCATTGCGCCAGAAGCGGTCCAGACCATCTTCGCGCTGGCTACCACGGCTACCGGCCAGTTCAATCAGTTTGGATGATGCTTTTAAGGCAGTTTCGGTACTGTGTGCACGTACTTTGGCCACATCTAACGATGCTTTGGCGATATTTTCTGCGGTCGGTGCAGGTCTGGCGGCATCAATTGAACGGGCGGCCTGTTTTAGTAACACTTCAGAGGCACGTACATCGGCGACAATCCGTCCCAGTTCGAACTTTGTCAGTGGGTCATCGGTGGCTTGATCGACGCCAGAATCAATCCACGGACGGGCCTGACGCACACGGTTTAAAGTTTCTTCAAAGGCGGCACGGGCAATACCGGTTTCAATAGAGGCATGCAGCAATTGAGCAAATGGACCGGAGATGGTTGGCTCTGAATAGGCAATATCAAATGGCACTACATCTTCAGCCAGCACTTGCACATTATTGAATTTCACTGTGCCGCTGCCTGTGGTACGTTGCCCGAAACCACTCCAGTCGTCGATTAAAGTCAGACCTTCGCTATTACGCGGAACAAAAGCCAGGAATTGCTGATCCTGTTCATTGACCACCAGTGTGGGAATGCGATGGGCAAATAAACTGCCGGTGCAATAAAACTTTTCACCATTAATCACATAGCCCTGATCAGTTTTGCGTATCGCGGTTTGGCGTTGTGCAGCGGTTTTGGTTTTAAACTCGGCAAGGGCATTGCCAAAGCGGGCACCTTTTAACACTTCAGCATAGAGTTTCTGTTTTTGCTGTTCGGTGCCGCTATTACGCAGAATCTCCAATCCATAAAAATGGTTTTGCGGAATCTGGCCAATGGAACCATCTATACCACTCATTAGTGCAATCACTTGCGCTACAGTATAGCTAGAGACCTCTGCACCACCATACTGTTTTGGGACGGTAATGGCCCAGAGTCCAGACTGGCTATAGGCTTCGATTTCTTCAAAAGGCAGGATGCGTTCAGCATCGCGCTGCACAGCTCCTGCTTTGAACTGTTGCGCTAGATTGCATGCAATTTCTAGCGCTTCTGCATCGGACTGAATAACATGTGCATGCGCCAACTGTTCGGGATGAAATGAAATAATGTTTTGATATGAAGTCATGACAAATATCCTTAAATCCAGGCGTGGCGGGCAGGGAGTGTATGATTGAGGTAGTAATCCCCAAGCGCATGTAGCTTCCAGCGCACCGGATCATGCAGGGTATGCACACGGGCATTGCGCCAGTGCTGGTCCAGGTTGTGCTGACTCAGGCTGGAGCGGCTACCGCCAAGTTCCAGTAATTTTTCCGAGATATGCAGTGCAGCATCATTGGCATAAATCTTGGCTTCAGCGACTAAAATAGAGGCTTTGGCCGCCTGTTCTTCAGTCACTGATTGCAGTTGATCCAGCTCATCCAGATATTCAGCTGCTTCATCAAGCAGCAAAATGGCAGCATCCAATAGCACCGTAGACTTGCCAACTTCCTGCAAGGTATAGTGTTCAAAGCTGGCTTTTTCCACTTGTGCATCGACAATCGGGCGGGCTTTATGCACCGCCGTCACGGTATCAGCAAAGGCCGCTTCAGCAATACCGACATCAATGGCAACCTGTAATAATTGTGAATACGCACCGCGGTAATTGGGCTGACTGGAAAGCAGGCGTTCATCAAAAATCAGTAGCGGATCAACTTCAACATGCTCAAGTCTGACTGTGCCACTTGAAGTGGTACGCTGCCCAAAGCCATTCCAGTTATCAATCACTTTCACGCCTTTGGCCTGAGCATTGACGATAGTCAGTACTACATAACCTTCTGGATGAATAGCTTTAATCGCCAGCCAGTGAGCAAAACAGCTGCCCGTTGAATAGAATTTTTCGCCATCGACAAAATAACGCCCATTTTCAAACGTTAATGTAGTCGCCAGGGTTTTGGTATCTTTGGTATTACGTTCCGGCCCACCATTGGCTAAGCGTTTACCTTGTAAAATTTCTTGATAAATAAACTGTTTTTGCTGCTCTGTACCCATCATTTGGATCATATTTAATAGCGCAATCTGATTTTGTGGGATTTGTCCTACACTGGAATCGGCCTTATTCAGAATGCGGAATACATGTGCCAATGTTTTATTGGAAACGAAAGCACCACCAAATTGCTTTGGAATACGAATACCACCTAAGCCTTTCTGGCTGAACAGATCAATTTCAGCAAAAGGCAATAAACGCTGTTGATCACGTTCATTGCGACCTTCCAAAGCAAAATCTGCGACATGATACGCAGCATGAATAGCTTCAAGATCGTTTTCAATTACATGAACATTTTCAGAAATTAAACGAGACATAATGACACCTTAAATCGATATCAGAACGCTACAAGTAATTCAGTTCAAAATTAAGCAATTGCTTTTGCAAAGCTTATGAAAAATCCTGTTTAAGATAAAAACTGCAAGATTTTTATTTATTTTGCATATATTAAGTGTTTAAAAAACAACATGATTTGAATTTTTTTAAACATTTATTTTTTGAAGTTTATGGGTTTATATCTGCTTTAAAGATAATCAAGACAAAAAAATGTATAAAAATAAAAAGCGTATGACTAATAGTACCAAGATGATATTTTGGATAAAAAGCGCATTGTAATTCCCAGATAGGGTGACTAAAGTATCCGACTGAATTAGATGGTTTTGACTTGGCAGAACTAAAAAAATAAAAGCGGAGTTTTTATGCGAATTTTATACCAGTTTCCTTTATCTCATTTTTGTGAAAAAGCGCGCTGGTTGCTCGATCATAAAGAGTTGGAGTATGTCGCACAAAATTTGGTGCCAGGTGTACATCGTGCCTTTGCACAGCTAAAAACAGGGCAGAACAAATTGCCTATTTTACGTGATCAAGATCTTTGGATTGCCGACTCGACTGAAATAGCCTTATATCTGGATGAGGTATATCCGGAACACTCTTTATTGCGTGCCGATTCACAACAACGTCACTTGGCTTTGGAAATCAATGGACTTGCTAACGAACTGGGTAGGCATGTACGCCGTTGGGGGCTTGCCCATACCTTGTCGGAAAGTGAAGAATCCTTAGATATTTTAATTGGTGAAAAGGGCTATCTACGCCAGTTTGAAAAATATTCCAAACCCCTTATCAAAGCCTTACTTTCCAAAGGCTATCAACTAAATGCAGACAAAGTGGCCGAATCTAAACAGCAGATGGATAATATCATCCAGAATTTAAATGCAAGATTGATAGAGAATTATGGGCGTTATTTTGTCAGTGAACGTCTTGGTCTTGCTGATATTGCAGTCTGTTCGATGCTTGCACCAATTCTAGAAATTCCTGGGACACCTTGGGAAAAAGAACAGGGCGAAACTTTATCTGAAGAATTTCGACAGTATAAAGAACATTTAATGGCATTACCCTTGGGACAATATGTGCTGCGTATCTATCACACTGAACGGAATGCACGGGTCGATTGGCGTGGAGTTTAAAAGCCAGCGATAAAAATACGCACTCTATAGCGCGTATTATTGCAAATCAAATGACTGTATTTTTTGGTTTTGGTCGATCATCTTCCTTTTAATCTATTTCTATTCAAATATAAAAGATGAGTGATAATCCGGAGCAGGATACTTGACTGGATGAGTGTTAAATTCGATATCAGTTTTTAATATATAATTAAAATTACCATTGAGTGTTTTTTATTTTTGAATGGCTTAGGGTACTTTAAGTAGGCATCAAGATCTTTCTTTATAAGCTGGAAGGCTTATGGAAAATATTTTCATAATCTTAAAATTTTGTGAAAAATAAATAATTGCTATATCACAAAGCTAATGTAATATTTTGCGTAGCTATCGATTATTGAAAAGAGTACAAAATGGAACTAGATCGTTTTGATAAACAGATTCTTGAAATATTGAGTCATGAAGATGTCAACTTAAATGAGCTTTCGGAACGTATTAATCTGTCTGTGAGTTCGGTTCATCGACGGATCAAGCATCTGATTGAGGCCAATATCATGACCCATTTAAAGCGTGATATTAACTATGCCAAGCTGGGTTTCAGTTTACATGTGCTCTTGCAGGTGTCTTTAAATAAACATGATACGGATACTTTTGCCAAGTTTTTAGAAGAACTGGAAAGCATTCCTGAAGTCATTAAGGCTTTTTTAGTGACCGGGCAATCCGCCGACTTTATTGTCGAAGTGGTGGCTAAAGATATGGAAAACTATAGTGAAATTCTGTTAAAACGCATCGGTAAAATTGAGCATGTGGTTGCATTACATTCCAGTTTTGTGATTAAGGAATACAAGGTATTGAATTGTAGTGGCTTACTGAACCGGGTTTGAAATTATAGTTTAGGTAGCAGTTTTATATAAAAATGACTTTAAAGCACATAAAAAAACGCACCCTCAGGTGCGTTTTTTTATGTGGAAAAAGAATTAATCATCTAATTGAGCTAACACTTCTTCTGTGAATTCAACGTTGGTATAAACGTTTTGAACATCATCCAGATCTTCAAACATATCAATCATTTTGACGATTTTTTTCGCTTGATCGATATCTGAAATTAAGGCTTTAGTTGAAGGGTTCATCACAACTTCAGCATTGTCAGATTTAAGACCGGCAGCGGCTAAAGCATCTTGAACTGTACCAAAACTTTCTGGAGTGGTAATGACCAAGATTTCATCTTCATCAACTTCAATATCTTCAGCACCGGCTTCTAAAGCCACATCCATGATTTGATCTTCTAAAGAAACATCTTCAAAAGTAATCTCACCGCGTTTAGTAAACATATAAGCAACTGAGCCAGCAGTACCTAAGTTACCATCAGTTTTAGAGAAACAGTGACGAACATCAGGCACAGTACGGTTTAAGTTATCAGTCATTGTTTCAATAATAACCGCAACACCTCCTACACCATAACCTTCATAAGTGATTTCTTTTAAATCGGCATTTTCTTCACCGCCAACACCGCGCTGGATTGCACGGTTGATGGTATCACGTGTCATATTTGCGACTAATGCTTTTTCAACGACAGCACGTAAACGTGGGTTAGACGCAACATCACCGCCGCCTAAACGGGCAGCTGTAACAATTTCACGAATGAATTTTGTGAATACTTTAGCGCGGCTCGCATCTTGTTTTGCTTTACGATGCTTAGTATTAGCCCACTTGGAATGACCCGCCATGCGAAATATGCTCCTTGTAGATTGGCCTTATGCCTATCAGATTGTGCAAATTCTACCATAAGCCCTTTTTTCTTAGAAAGAGCTAGATTTTGAGTTTTTAAACAAATAGCAACTAGTTTTTAGGTTCAGGGATCACAATATCCAGTCCAACTTTTTCTCTGTAAAGCTGTTTTAACAAAGCCAGGTCGTGATTAATTTCTGTTGGATAAATCTTGCCTAAAATACCACCTTCTTTGGTTTGAGAATTGGCATACATTAAAACAATAGGCACACCAGCGGCTTTGGCAATATACCAAAAACCTGTACGGATGGGCTTTCTAGATTCACCCGTTTTGGCACGGGTCGCTTCAGGTGCAATCACCAGATTGAATTTTTCATTCTGCTGAAAATGCTCAACCATAAGTGAAACAATATCCTGATTTGCTTTTCGATCAACAGAAATTCCCCCAATAGCTTCTAATAAAGGCTTCATGGGACCTTTAAATAATTCTTTTTTAATCAGGGTATGAATTTTTATATCATAAATCTGGAATAGTGCCAGTGAAAGCACGGCATCCATCATGGATGTATGTTCAAATCCAACAATAACCTGCTTATCTTCAAGTACATCTGGTTCAACATGATATTTCCATCCTGCAAGTTTAAATGCAGATTCACCGATAAATTTTTTTAACATGAATGTAGGGGATATTTGACTATATGAAAGTGGGCTAATTTCTGCCTGTTCTTGTATGTAGTCAAGTGTTAATGAATTAAAAATAACCAAATGGATACGCATTATATGATGGATGAAATATGTGTATTAATTGCTTTTATATATTAAATCTTAAGCTTAAAGATGTAACATGTATCAAGTTATATAAAATAAGACTAAATAATGACTATTCAGATGAAAAAATACCTATTAGACTTTTGTCGAAGATAAAATTTTTTAAACACAGGGCGCAATGTGGCCTAAGTTTAATGAGGATTGAAAAGAATGATGTATGTTTCAACTTTTCTATTAGCATTTTGTTTGTTTATGCTGGTTGTTGTATGGTCTTTAATCGAAATTCGCATTGAAGAGCAAAAAGAACGCAGTCTTTAGCAGTGATTTGCAGTCGAAGCTGGAAAAATCTTTATAGTTGGATTTAAAAAATATTTCTTCACAATCTAAATAAAAATTAAAGTAATACTTTTTAGGTATAAGATTTTCATCTTTTTCACATGATTTGAATTTCAAAAAACGTGAGTGGATGAGGATTTAATTTAGTTTTGGCATTTTTAAAAAATGATAGTCAACAATCATTCATTTAAAAGGTGTTGGCTATTTAAAACTGTGTATTGATCATTCTGTTTTTTAAGTTTTACTCTTCTTAATTTATATGAGTGAAATATTGGCTCTCATTTGAATTTTTCAAACACTTACTATAAAGGCTTTTAGCTATAAAACTTACAATCTGTTTACAGGAGGGTGGGGCGGAGTTTAAGGAAAAATAATCCTCCTTTAAAATATGCTCAGTAATTGTTGTGTTACTGTGCAAGTGACAGCAAAAATGCTTGTTTTTTGAAAAAATCTTCGTTAGTATTGCCTCGCTTGAACTTGTTGATATATAACAAATTCAGCTTATCAGGGCCTATAGCTCAGTTGGTTAGAGCAGCGGACTCATAATCCGTTGGTCGACAGTTCAAGTCTGTCTGGGCCCACCAAATAAATCAAGCACTTAAGAGCGATTCTCTTGAGTGCTTTTTTAATTCTAAATTCTATGTAAGCAATCAAAAATAAATGTGTAAGTTTTCGGCTTTTTTTGCACTAATTTGTTTTTTATTCTGCACTAAAAAAATTTCAGTTATTCTGCACTAAATAAAAATCTAACGCTTCTCATCAAAGCATTAGATAAATATCAATTAAATTCTTATCAAACCGCACTGGATACACGAGCAAAACCATTAGAACCATTTTTACCTGCAATATAATTAGCAGGCGTAACCGTATTACCATTTCCATCTGTAGTTAATAGCGATGATTCACCTTTACCAGCCCCACCTACATATAAACGTGCATACTGAGTGTTAGCAGTATTGTTAGTATAGATAATAGAAAGCCGTGCACCTTCACCAGCCCCACCACCAAAACCTTGAGTAGCGGTAATATAACCATCAGCACCGTCAGCACCTGAACCACGTCCGTTAGAATCAGTTGCAGCACCAGTATGATTGGCACCCGTTGCATTACCAGCCTGACCATTACTCCGAGTCGCAGATGTGTATTCACCAGAAATTGTCCATTGGCCACCAGTACCTGCAGTACCATTAATATACTGACCGTTGCCGCCATCAACACCACCAATGCCAGCCTTACCACCTCCAGCGGTAAATATAATATTGGTGCCATCAATAGATAGATATGTAGCTTCACCATCCATACCTTTTAATGTAGCCGGATTTGAGTTAGCTACTAAATCTTCATAACGAGATGAACCACTACCGCCACCTGCACCAATTAATAAGAATGACTTGGATTCACCAGCTAGAATAGGAAAGACTACAGGCGTTCCTGTATAGATGTAATCACTATTACCCGCAGATGAGGTAAGACCTTCAGTTTGAATAATTGACCAGCTGATATTGCCTGAATACCCAACACGGTTCGTACCTGAGCGGTCGAAAACACTAATTCCAATTTTGGTATCTTGGCGTGAGATACCCCACGCTTCATGTCCACCTTCTGGTGTAATCTGAATAGCGTAGCGCGTATCAAGAAAACTAATGTTGCTACCAGCAGGTTTGTTAATTTCCCAAGCTTGTCCAGGCTTAATAACTCCAGCCATAATGACTTTTGGATAGAGTGACGCCAGTCCACTTGATAAATTAGAAATTTGTTGCTGCAATTGCTCAATTGCATCTTGTAATTGAGTCTGAAGTTCATTGTCAGCATTTTCTTGGTCTCGTTGCAACTGTTGCAATCGCACTTCAATTGTATCTGCAAATTGATTTAATACATTTTCAATAGTATCTAAATCAATCTGAACCCCATTTTTTGTAGCTAATAACTCAAATAATTGAATATGACTATTCGGATCTAAAGGAATACCATTTTTCTCAATTAAATTCGCTAATTCTTCCTGAATTGCATTTAACCAATCTGGTGTTAAGTATGTCGCATCCTGACCTGGTAAATCAGCATTATCATGAAAACCTTTTTTACCTGGGCCATTTACATCTTCACGTGCATTTACGCTATCAATTCTTTTCATTTTTAGTCCCAATCGTAGTAAGCAAAACCAAAACGGCTGTTTTTCATTGAGCCGATCTGAATGAGTCGTTTCGCACGTGTAATTTCATGTTCTGTTTGAAAGCGCTCACGCTGCAGGCGCATATACATTTTGTTGTTACGGATATAAGTCAGAATCACGTCAGAATTGGATGATTGAACCAATCTGCGTTCATCTAGTGATAATTGAGGGAAAGTAATTCCGTTGCCTAAATCTGCTGTGATTTGCTTTGAAACAGCTGTGTCATAAAACCATAAATAGCAGTGGCTGTTTGCAAGATACGCAATGACTGGCCGCATACTTAAATCAAAGCCCAAGCTTAAAGCAGCAACATTATCTACATTTAAAACTGTCTGTTCTTGCTGATCATGACTGAGCTTAATTGAGCCATTTTCATAGAAACATTTCCAAAGCGTTTGGCTAAGACCTTCTGATGCATTTTGTAAAGCAGTGCCGCCAAATTCAAAATCAATTAATGGATCATTCCGTAGCGGTGTGAAAAATTCAGTAGTGATAGGCTGTGATGAAAGTGCATTATTAGGAAGCATAATTCCCCCACGTCAACGTAAAACTATAGGTCAGAATAGTTTCGGCATTTTTAGGAATCGCTGGACTAACTTCCCAGTTATAACCACAACTCACACCTAAACTACCATTAAAATCACTGCCACACATCAAGCCATATAAGCCTGATGTGAAAGACTTGTGATTTCCGATATTTGCTTCTGAAGATGGGATAGTTTTAGATGCTTTTAATCCACTGCTCATTCCAAGATGAGTCAATCCTCCTGTATTAAATTGAGTGGTGACATAACCTGTAGGGATAGTAGGAATTTCACCAATACCAATGCCAAATACAGAATTAGACATGCTGCCATTAGTTGCATATTGAACCTTAACAGGTTTCCAAGCAGCTCCACCGGTGGCTGAACTAAATCTTGGGAGAGCAACGAAATTATGTGTACTTATAATATTTCCAGTTTTATCGACTAAATTGAAAGTACCTGTAGACTCTTGAGGGTAAATGCGGACTTCTGAAATCACATCTAAATATTCATCTGCAAGTACCGTAATGGTTGTTGGATTTCCTTCAGCATCTTTCACAAGCGCGCGGTTCCACAGCGTCGTATTTCCCCAACCTAAGCCTATTTCTGAAATATTTCCTGTTGCTGTACCAACATCAAATCTCCATGTTCGGCGACCAAACCAATAGTATGGTGCTGTAGCGACTTGTATGCCTCCTGAATCAACTACACCCGAAGCAGTTGTAGTAGTGGATGCTAAAAAACTATCTAGTGCCACTTGTAAAGCGACAGGCGTACTGTTGCCAGTGCCGACACAGCATCGGTCAATCCATGTGCCTGTAGACATTCTGGCAAGACCTGTCGTTAATACAAGATTATGGAATTCAGGTGTTTCACGAACAATTTCATCTGTATCAGCTTTGCGCACAACCATCTTGAATACTGCGCCGATACTAACATTTGCATTAAATTTCATATTTTTTCTCTGATAACGTCATTAATAGAAAGTGAAACATTGATGGCTTCATCAATGTTGGTTTTAATTCGCGGTTTTGAGACAACATCATGCATAGCGAGTGAAACACTAAGATTCTCTTGCATACTGTATTTGAGCATCTGCCGTGCAACAACATCATGTACAGTAAGCTGTACGCCAATGTTTTCAGTTAGTTCAGTTTTTGGAGGACGACTTAGCACAACATCATGTAAAGTTAATTCGGCACCAATGTTCTCAACCGCCGGTATCTTTACGCTGACTAAGACTGGATCAGGACGTGTTGAAGAATCTTCAACAGATAAGCTAGTCGATAGGTTTTCTACAAAATAAAAAGGATAAGGCTTCGATGTCTTAAACAGCAGTGGTACTTTCAAAACGTCTATTCGTAAATATCCGGGAAAGTAATTCTGAATAATGCAGTCCATGTCAGCAGGTGTAGTATTTGGAATTACAATCCGAATTTTGTACCGCAGCTGCTCTGTATTAACTGGCACATTGCAAGATGATGTACATTGCATCGGTTTAAACTTCTTAAACTCAAAAAGCTCTACACCAAAAATCTTTAAAACCTGGTCAAAGTAAGCTCGGTTCAAGACATTTCGTGTACTGCGCACCCACTTCAGAATTTCAAGCCGTTCTTCAATCGTTCTGCTAGCATTCACCGTACATTTCAGTGGTAAACCATATTCTGTTTCATACTCATTCATTAGCTCAGGTGGAATTGCTTCCAAAATACCTAAAAGCCTTGTTCCATCTAAATCCGCTTGAGCCAGCAGTTTTGCATGTGCATATACATCAACCGCCAAAGCTTCTGTGTTCGGTGATGTGTCATAACCGCCAACAGGCAATAGCTGACGCAATACTGAAGCATAAAGCTCAGTGGTTTCTTCTAAAGTCATGGCGCAGCGCTCACTAAAACAGTGCCTGTACGCAGCCAGTATGTATGCATCCAGTTCACAATCGGTTGAACGTTAGAATTAGGAGTAAGCACTACATCTTCCACATTGGCTAAAGCCATGATGCGGGATACAAGAACATTGGCCTGGTATTCTTCAACTGGGGCAAGCTCAGCAATATAGTTGCGGATCGTGGTTTCAACATCGGTGAAATTCACACCCATGCCTTTTACAGCAGCCGTAATATCAATTAATTGCTGTGTCGGTGAATACACTCGACAATCTGCCCAAAATCCAGCTTCTTCATCTAATACGATTTGAGCCGTATCTATTAAGGCTTGGTTTGGTAATGTGGGAGGGCTGCCGACTGCAGTGATTGAGACATCCATGGAACCCAAGCCACGACGCTTCTTATAAATATAAATTTTATCTACGCCAGGAACACTTTTCATGGCCCGCTCAAGGTCAGAACCACGGTCACGGGCTTGTCCAAGCTGCTTGCTTTCAAGCATACGGGCACGCCATACCTCAAGCTCTTCTTCATCAGAGCCACCTGCAATGGATATGACTTCAGCAGTTCCACTCAAGCCTGCAATCGGACTGACCCAAATCAATGAAGTGCCAGTAAAGTTCCATGACGCACCAATCTGATCAGCAGTTACGCTGATTTCAGTTGTGATATTCGGCTGAACGACTGTTGTAGAAATGATGCTCCAAAAATGACCTTTACCATCAGTCAGTTTTGTCCCAGCTTCGATGGTAATTTCAGCATTAGACTTGGCTTTGACTGTACCTGCAGCACGTGTACCACCTAGACGTGGAACGTTTAGTTCTTCAGCATGAATATCCGTAAAAGGAATGACCAGAATAGCAGGACGTTGCTCAATTGCATCCCCGACAAAGTTTAAATGATCAGTCCATGCCATGGTTTGATCACCTACAGTCGGTGCGCTATTTAAAGCAATAATGGTATGACCCAATGGTGCGATAATATCTAGGGTTTCATCTATATCAATAAATGGTGCTTCAGGATTAGTATTATCAACTGCCAAGGTAATTGCATAAGCATCGACTAAACGATTGGTTTTAACGGCAGCTTTAATCATCTTGCCGACTTTACTGTTGGCAACAATCTTATCTGCTGCATCAGCTTCATCATAAATCGCAACAGGCTGAGTCATTATTTTTGCATCGTCGGTTACAAATAAAACTTTATGTTCATTTGATGGAAGACCGGCACGCTGCGTATTGATATTTACATCAGTATAAATACCTGGTGTTTTAATACCTGCTTGAACTGGCGGCATATTTATTTTTCCTTCAGATTGACTAAATCACTTTCATCAACATGCGTATCATCAGGTTGGAAGTAATAATCAAAATTAACTTTATGAATTTCAGATTCAGTTTCAGCTTCTTCACGGTCTCGATCTGAAGCAATAATGGTGTATTGAGTCGTGAATTCTTGAGAAAGAACACTGATCGATTGATTACGAGTCTTGGTATTAAAAATGGTTTTGGTTTTGCCCAATTCTAGAGGATCAAGTCCTTTGATCTCTTCAGATGACAAATCATTACCTGTTAAAAGATTTTGAACCTGGTGCAACATGGAGAAAGTGCCAATATCAGAACCAGCACCATGACGTCGAGCTTCTTCATTCCTAACAGATTGAGCACCCACTAAAACGACGAATGTCACAGGATATTGGGTTTTGTTATGACTGGTTTTTTTTGGTGTTCCAGAGCCAACAAAAGCGACCCATATAGCAGGGAAGTGATTAATGATAGTGGAGATATCATCATCAAATTCACCGCCATAAGTTTTAATTTCTCGAATCCAAGGCCATGCTTTTGATTGGATCTGTTTTGCCATGACATCTTTTAAAGCCTGCTCAACTGTGCCTAAGTCCAGATTCACCATCCACGACCTCCAAAATCATGTCGGCCAATGGTCATCACTACACTATTATTTGAAGTCTTTACTGGAGCACTTTCACCTACTGGAGAACCACCCAGCTGAATGACTCCTTTTGAAATTTCCTTTAAGGATTTAACTGCATTTTCATAACGTGTTTTGATGGGATCATTATCTGACATGGCACCTGTGCAGGCATGGTAGCGTGCCATGTGACACGCTAATGACTCAAGGAATGGAGGTACAGTTTGCAACGGTAAAGAATAACGGGCTGCAATATAACCTTCGATTTCGCTGTTTGCCTCATTCATCGCAGCATTCAGCTTATCCAAGTTAATTACATCTTGGTAAGGTTGTTCATTGTCTGTCAGTTCAACAAGTTTACGTTCACCAAATTTTTTCGTCATTGCTTCAAGCGTTGCAAACATAGCCTTACTCCTTAAGCTAGCCTTCTTGGTAATCCGCAGCGTATTCCACATGGCTTTAGTACCAGTCTGTTTACACTGAATTTCACCTGACTTAGATACAGTTGGAACATTAAAGCCAAGATCACGTACAAGTTTGAAAAGTTTCTGTTTTACAACACAATTTTCGTGATGAACTGGTTTAGTAGAAATGATTTCAACAATTCCCGCTTTTTCTAAACAGCTTACAAACTCACGTGCGCTCTCATATTTCATATTTCCCATTCCAGCAACTTGCTTGATTGAAAAACATTCTTGATTTTTACGAATAGCAGTCCAAACGCGTTGGCGTGGAGATTGATACGGTTGACCTGCTTTCATAAAATTTTCCCCTTGTGTCAAAATTGACGAGTTTAAAAAACCAACTTGCATTTAAAACAGTCCTTAGAAACTACGTGGCTTAGGGCTTTCGCCAGTAACAAAGCCTTCAGGCAACAATGTTTTTAAGGTTTTTAGACTGATGTGTTTAACCCCATTTTCGAGTGCTGTTTCATTCAGCATTTCCAAATTGGTTGATACCCGACGGGTTGAACCACGTACTGAACTCAAGAGCTGTTCAAGTACAGGATCTTCAATCTCCAGTTTCGGTGCATAAATACTGCATAGCAGTTTAGTGTCAGACAGATCGGCTGGCAGGGCAGGCACCCAGTTCAAGATACGGCCGTGAAAGCGTTCCCATTTCTCCAACTTGCGTGCCAGCATTTCTTCACCAATAATCAAGAACGTCCCTTGGCTGGCTTCATACAGGTCACGTACAATTTCAACCTTGTTACCAACAACAAGATGGTCAAATTCATCAATGATGAGAGGACGGCCAGACTTCGCCAATTCACTACTCGCCAGCTCCATCATTTCAGACAAAGTTGCTGGATAAGGAATACTCATTTCACGTAGCAAAGCTTGTAAGAAAGCCTTTTTCGTGTATGTACTTTTGACTTGTACATAAAAAGCATTGGTTTTGGTGGCCACAAAATTGGCAGAGGTAGACTTGCCAAAGCCGCTTGGTCCGTAGTATGCAGAAATACCAGGCAATAAAGGATTACGCTCCAATGTACGTTTTACAGCGGTATAGCACTGTGAAATATTACGGATCTGAGCAATTCCGGTTGGAGTATTCATCTCCATTGCATTGACATTTGAGTTCATATAAATCACCATTAAATAAGTAGGTTGTTTTAAAAGTGGTACGCCAATACCGCTTTAGCCTTGACGCTGAGCTAAATAAGCGTTTAGTTCAGCGTTATCCTCTGAAAGTTCATCGAACTTTTTAGAAGTCTGGAAAAGCTCCCAGAAATCTTTGTCTGTTTCGTTCATCTCCTCATTACGTTTTACTTTCTGATCTAAACGAATCCATCTTTGGATTTTGGTTTCAAAACCTATATCCGCAGTGGTTTCTGCTGTCTTAATCGGGTGTACATCTTTGAAATAAATCACTCCATCTTTCGGCTTTGAAACTGGTAAAGCATTCAGTTCAGCCATCAATTCCTTATGCTGGTTTTGGTTAAATGGAATAACAGTCTGATTTTCAATGTGTTCAATCACTGCTTGAGGATTAACTTCCTGCAATACTTCATCCTGCTTAACAGCTAGGCGGCGTAAGCGTCCGTCAGCGCGACGCTGGCGAGCTTGTTCAACTTTGGTCATTGGGAAGTAACTGCGCTTATTGGCGTTCCAGAATGCATAGCAGATCAATCGGCCGTCTTCATCCCGCACGGTAATGCGGTCAGCATTGTGGATGTCATAGCCCACTAGGACTGTGTCACTGTGGTATTCAGCAAGTTCCTGGCTAAAGTAGCGGTTACCGAATAATTCAATTTCACCTCGACGTACCTTACGTTCCTCATAAGGACGGAACAGATCCTCTGCATCCCAATCCTCTACACAGTCAATCGGAGCACCCAGCTCTAACGCTTCACTCCATGCTTCCAACGGACTTTGATGACGCTTTTTAAATGTCACAGGGTCAGTAATACGTTTCAGACCGCTATGTGGTTTGTTGTTGTAGTTTCTGACGACTTCATCTGCATAATTAAGGAAGTCAGTCCAACTCATTAGTGCTTTAGACACACCAATCTGTTTGATTTCGCTACGAGTTAACTTGAACATTTTGTTACTGGCTTCGGCGTCCATATCTTTACCTATATAGGATGGTAAATTTTTGGCAGCTTTTACCCATAAAGTCTGGTGACTACGTTCAATCAAACCTTTGGCCTGAGAGTTATATGGCAGAGCATGGCTCATTTCAGTATTTAAACGTGCCATCACACCACGGCCTTTTGCACCCATCATTTGGTTTTTATAACCAGAACCGTTATCCACATAGAAAATGGCAGGGATACCGCATTCACAGGCACTCATACGTACTGCATCCAGTACCGCCCAACCACTTTCTGCCAGGTCAATAGACCAGCCGACCAGGCGACGTGTAGCCACATCAATAATCGACGTAATCTCAGGACGGAATGGCTTACCATGCATAGGGTGAGCAACTTCCGCATCAAAGCAGTGACCATCAGCGGTATACACATCAGTTGGCAAAAGCTGTTCAGTATCACGACGAATAAACGGCTTGATGTTTTTAATATCATGGCTGCCCATACGTCCACGTTGAGCTTCAACATTACCCAGCTTTTCCTTAATAAAACGGTATGCCTGATTGTAGCTAGGGCAAGGCACATCCGCTTTTAGGTAGTTTGGAAGTAATTCCAAAACAGCAGGTAAAGTCGGTTTTTGTGGTTGTGCCCAAAGCTTTAATAAATCCATTGCCCAGGCAGGAATATCTGAACGACGGGCTTTAGGTGCCAGTACACTGATAATATTGATTTTATGTTGTTCAGCTTCCTCTACTGATTTAACCCAGTCGAAAACACTGCGACGAGAAACGGTGCGGCCTTCACCTGCTTTGGCATTAGCTTTTTGCACAGCAAGCTGCATTTCTTCAGGTAATAAAAGCGCTTCTGCATCTACAATAAATTGTTCGATTGCCGGTGTCTTTTTAGTACCTTGTTTGATTTGCTGCTGAATGTAGCGCACGACAAATAAACGGTTTTCAGCAATTTCACGTTGCCAATTCATAAGTTCACTTGAAGGGCAAAATGGACTATTTGCAACATTAGTAACCGATATAACCTCAGTAGGTTGAGATTGAGAAACTACCTCATTCTTAATTTCACGTAATGAAATTAAATTCGTAAGTTCGGAACTTAGTTCGTATTCTTTTCGAGTCCCACCTTTTCCTCTACTCGGAACTTCTCTATACTTTAACGAATGAGCTAGAACGTATTTTTCAAGTCCTCGACGACTTGTAGGTAATCCGTCTAATTCAAGTTCATGTAATTCAGCAATGCTGTAATGTGTTTTCATTGAGACACCTACACTTGCTTTTTACTGTAACGTGGGTAAATACGCTTGTTATCCATAGTCCAACGCTCTGGAAATAACACATATAGTGGAAGATCCAGAAACTGTGAGATAACAAGCTCTCCGCTCTTGCATGGTTTAGCCAATGCACTGCGTAGAGTTGGTTCAGGCATATCGAAATCACGTGCTAAGTCAGAAAGGTTTTTACCTTTTCTCGCAATAGCCGCTTTAATAGAATGCTTGTCCCAAATATCATGTTCTTTGGGAAGGTTTTGCATAGACCCCATAGAGAACTCCTAAGCCAAAAGGCTTTTTTTTGAATCGTTAGAATCATCATTTGATGAATCTTGAATCATATTAGTTCGTAAATAGTTCGTTTTAAATAGTTCGCAAATTAATTACGAACGGTAAATTGTGGGTTTTAGATTAAATGACTGAAAATAAAGAAAATAAATTTGTTCGCTATTCTGATTTTGATTTTGTCCAATGTTCGCAATACAAGGAATTTAATTACGAACAAAGTGAAGTGGCTGAAATTGAATTAACTGATATACAGAAAAGACTGTATTTTTTAATGGTTAATAGTGAATTAACTAGAGATTCTAATGAGTCGCTTTATCATTGGTGTACTAGGTTAGGTTTGTCTAAATCCACAGCGTTCGGAATTTTTTCGAAAAACAATCAAACTATGCATACCTCAGTATCAAAAAAAATTGCGAACTCTACTGGGTCTAATTTTGAATGGGTACAATATGGTAGAGGTGAGCCATTCGAGAAGTTGCAAAAGTCTGAGAGTCCCTCTAAAACTTATGATCCATCCGATGATTACCATAATGAGGAAGAAGAAAGAAGCTATGTAAATCGTAAAGATTTTATAAGTAGTGATGGTATGAGCATTTATTATCTGAAAGAAGCCGTAAGGATTCAAAAAGAATTAGATATCTCTGCTCGCTTACCACAAGATGATATGCAAACCTCAAATATGTTTTTAAACTTATATAATTATTTAGTAGGTGAAAATTCTCGTAGACTTCGTTTTCCCATAGAAACAGCATTTATCATTGTAAAAAAAGCATTAAAAAATAAAAGCCAAGTAACAAATAATCGCATGGCTCAACTTATATTTAGAATTGCACAAGCTTTATCTTATGAGATTGAAAGTTTTTCACAATCAAACTCATCACAGGATATAAGTCCTTGTAATGCCTATCATATTGATGATGTTAGGAGATTTGTTTACTTAAATTGGGATAATAGCGATTTCCAAAATTATGTTATTAATAGGCTAATCGAAGAAACATTGATTTATTATGAAAATATAATTAACTCATAGATTCAGTGCAAAATAAAAAACAAAAAAAATGCACATTACATAATTTTTTAAAATTCAGTGCAAAATAAAGGGCAAATCAAGTTCAACCTGGTTTGCCCTTAAATATTTCATCAAATCCTCATCAGCTCTAGCTTTCATCCCACATCATCCCAGAACTTCCCGAATCTTCCCGCATCTCTCCAGTGCAGAATAAATAGATAACTCACAGGTAGGCAATAAAAAAGTCTCATTAAGAAGCTTTTATTTCTTAGATAGTCAAAACTTACATATTTATATTATAGTCTTTATTTTTAATAACCTATTGTTTTAGATTGCTTTATTAAAGTTCTTATAGAAACTAAAATTATTGATTGATTAAAATTTCTTGCCTTTGAAGATAGTCTAGCCTCTTTAGCACTTAAGTGAATTTTATTTTGTAATTTTCTTAAAAATTAGAGTTAAGTTATTTGAATTATCATAAAAATATGATACTAAATAACTGTGATCTTTTTTTGATCACTTTGGTGTTTCAGGATGAAATATCAGATTATAGAAGCTGAACTTAAAAAATAAACAATGATGGAGTTTAGAAAATGCTTCAATTACTTATGAAATTATTTTGCTTGCATGTGTATGAGTATGAGCATATGGAAGAGATCGGAGAACATAAAGAATGTAGAAAGTGTGGCATCAATAAACCGCTTTAAATGAAACTATGGGGATCATTAAAAAGTGAGCTTCGGGCTCACTTTTTAGTTCTTAGAAACAATTGAAAAAAAGATTAAACTACCAATTTAGACCTATTTGAAATTGTAGTCATGAGCATTGATTTTACTGCAGATACTTACATTGTCACTGATCAATTAGCAGACACTTTGGTCTGGTTAAGTCATCATCAGAATTGTTTTGATTCGTTCAGTTATGACACTTTTACTCAGGAGTTGGTGGTTTACCATGCCAATGGAGCAGATATCATTCGTCGGGGAAATTATTTAAATGCACGTTATGGCATGTTAATTACCTCGGGTTAAATAAAAAAAGCCCTAAAAGGGCTTTTTTTAGAATTTGCTCAGTTTAACTGGCCATGGCATCTACGGAGAGTTCTTTGACTGTTGGTTTGGCTTTTTCTGCGATTAAACCTAACTTGTTAAATAACTGTCTGTCCTTACCTTCACCGGCATTCGGTGTGGTCAAGAGTTTCTCACCCGAGAAAAGCGAGTTGGCCCCTGCCATAAAAGCCAGTGCCTGATCAGAATCAGACAAAGACTCTCGCCCTGCAGACAGGCGAATATAGCTTTTAGGCATAATAATGCGGGCAACCGCAATGGTACGAATCCATTCAGTCACATCTAGTTTTTCCACATCAGCCAGTGGCGTACCTTCAATTGGCACTAGCATATTGATGGGTACTGATTCAGGATGAATCGCTAAAGTTGCTAACTCATGCAATAAACCAATACGGTCCTGGCTGCTTTCACCCAAACCGACAATTCCGCCACTACACACTTTCATGCCGGCTTGACGGACAAAATCCAGAGTATTTAAGCGGTCATCAAAGGTACGGGTACTGATCACATTGGAATAATATTCACGTGAGGTATCTAGATTGTGGTTGTAATAGTCTAGCCCTGCATCTTTTAAACGTTCTGCCTGCGACTGGTTGAGCATGCCTAAAGTCATGCAGGTTTCCAGACCCAAGGATTTTACCTCCCGTACCATTTCCAGTACATAAGGCATATCGCGTTCATGCGGATTACGCCATGCTGCACCCATGCAGAAACGAGATGAACCAGAAGCAAGCGCTTCTTTGGCTTCCTGAATCACTTTATCCACGGCAATACGTTTTTCGGCTTCAAGTTTCGAATCATAATGCGCTGATTGTGAACAATACTTACAGTCTTCTGGGCATTTACCTGTTTTGATCGAAAGTAGGGTACTGACCTGAATGGTATTTGCAGGAAAGTGTTCACGATGAATACGCTGTGCTTCAAAAACCAGATCTAAAAAAGGCTGGTTATATAAATCCTGAATTTCTTCTCGTGTCCAGTCATTACGTACATTCATTAGTGAAATTCCATAAATATCTTCATTATTACTTTTATCATACATAATTTATGCCAAATCCAAAGGCATAAACGACCAAATTTAATAGCATCTAACGATTGATTTTTAAAGTTTATAGTAATTGTAAGATTGTATATTTAGTAGCAAATTGAAGCTATTTACTACAAATATCACTGCAAAGTTTTTTATTATTTTTATAATTTTGTCCTGATCTGGAGTTTATGTTTTTTATTAAGGTAAAACTTTGTCAGTATCTTGAAATTAAAAAACTGGAGCAATAGCTGTTAATTTTGGCTCAGTATGGAACTGGATTTGGCCAGATGTTCTTGAATTGCCCAGTCAATATGGACTTGCACAATCTCATCATGCTGGTCGCGAGTTTGCTTTAAAGTTTCCATAATTTCTGTGGAAAAAGGTGCATTGCCCAAACCAATGGCAATATTACGCATAAAGCTTTGGTAACCGGTGCGCCGTAGTGGACTGCCTTCGGTATGGGCTAAAAAAGTCTGTTCATCCCAATGCCATAAGTCCAGTAAACTCACCTGATCCAGACCATGTCGCGGATTAAAATCTTCAATTGTGGTTTTCTTGGCAAAACTGTTCCAGGGACAGATCAGCTGGCAATCATCACAGCCAAATACACGGTTACCGATGCCACGGCGCAATTCTTCAGGAATGATGCCTTGATATTCAATGGTCAGATAGGCAATACATTTACGTGCATCGAGCATATAGGGTTCAACAATGGCTTGGGTTGGGCAAATATCAATACACGCCGTACATGAGCCGCAGTGCTTGGTTGCAGGACTGTCAAAGGGCAGTTCAAGTGAAGTAAACAGTTCACCCAAAACAAAAAAAGAACCTGATTTTTTATGGATCAGTAAGGTATGTTTTCCGGTCCAGCCCATGCCGGCATTTTCAGCCAAAGACTTTTCAAAGATTGGAGCAGAATCAGCAAAGGGACGAGATTCAAAATCTCCCACTTTTTCCCGAATTTTGCTGGCCAGGGTTTTGAGACGGCCACGCATGGTTTTATGGTAATCACGGCCACGTGCGTAACGTGCAATGATGGCGGCATTTGGTTCATCCGGGACATAACGTGGCTTGGGTGTCTCCACCAAGTAGTTCATCCGGACACAGATAATGCTTTTGGTCCCCGGCACCAGCAAAGTCGGATCGGCCCGTTTTTCCAGGTTTTCTTCTAGAAATTTCATGTCGCCATGGTAGCCACGTTTCAAATATTCTTGAAAACGTGGTAATTCTTCTTGAGCATCCGGTTTGGCAATGACACAATTACTAAAACCTAATTGCAACGCCTGTGCTTTAATCCACGCTTTCAGCGCTTCAGGATCGGTTTGATCTAAAGGAATTTTTTGTGATGCTGCGGATGAAGCCATAATGATATAAAAAAGGAAGAACAATGCCTCCGCAAGTTTACCATAGCCCTGTTTATCATAGCCAAAGTATTCAAGCCTGGGAGCAACGCTGGTTTGCTAAGCAAAACAGTTCTTATGGCTTAATGCAGCAAGTGGCCTGGAGGATTACGCAGCGCTTAGTTCCCATTTTTCAGCGACAAAATATCCAAAATATTGCGGTCTGCTGTGGAGAGGGCAATAATGCCGGAGATGGTTATCTGACGGCTAAATATTTAAAACAATATGGTTTTGATGTAGATATTTATGCTGCTGAATTGGGTGCATCCAAAGATTTGCACACTGCCTATCAAGAAGCAGTCGATGCTGAAATCAATATCCATTCCGGATTTGCATTTCAAAAACAGTATGAGGTTTATATTGATGCGCTATTTGGCATCGGCTTAAACCGAGAACTGGGGGCAGACTGGCAACAGATCATTCAAACTATCAATGCTGAAACAGGCCTGAAAATCGCCATTGATATTCCAAGTGGCTTACAAGCAAATAGTGGTCAGCCCTTACCCTGTGCCATTAAGGCAGATTATACCTATACAGCTTTGGGCTTGAAAGCTGGACTCTTTACCGGACAAGGCAAAGAGTTTGCAGGACAGGTTGAGGTCATTTCCCTAATTCCTGCCGATGCTGAATTAAAGCCGATTGCCCAGCTTTCATCGCAGAGTATTCATTTACCGCAACGCCAAGCTTTTGGTCATAAAGGTAGTTATGGTCATGTGTTGGTCGTGGGCGGCCATGAAAATATGGGTGGTGCAGTAATGATGGCGGCTGAATCGGCGTTTAGTGCCGGGGCGGGCAAAGTGACTGTCGTCTGTCATGGAAAACATCACACCGCAATTTTGGCACGTTCACCCAATATCATGCTGCGTGATATCAATGCCTTGACCAAAGTCGAGATTCAGCAATTATTAGATCATGTTGATGCCGTCAGTTTTGGCATGGGACTAGGCCGTGATGCATGGTCAGAACAGCAATATTTTAAATGGTTTCCGAAGTTAAATTCAGCTGACCATTTACATCTGGTGCTGGATGCCGATGCATTGTGGTTCTTAGCGGAGCATCCAGACATATTAAAAGCAAATAGTTACGCTACACCTCATTCGGGTGAGGCGGCAAAATTGTTGGGTTGTTCAGTCAAAGACGTTGAAAATGATCGAGTCGCAGCGATACATGCCCTTCAGGAAAAATATGCCGGACAATGGGTACTGAAAGGTTCAGGCAGTTTAATTCTGGAAGATCAGCTGTGGATTTGTACCGCCGGTAATGCAGGCATGGGAACTGGCGGTATGGGCGATGTCTTAGCCGGAATGACTGCCAGCTTAAAAGCCCAGTTTGCCGGGAAAATCCAGTTGCATGAAATTGTAACTTTGCATGCCTTAGCGGGGGACTGGCTGGCAGAGCAAGGCATGCGTGGTTTGCAGGCGCAGCATATGCATGCAGCAATTTATCATGTAGTGAATCAGGGAAATGGCCAATGAATAGGGCGGTTAAACTGATTATTCAGGGCAAGGTTCAAGGGGTTAGTTATCGTCGCTGGTTTGCCCAGCAGGCTGAAGAATTAGAGTTAAAAGGTTATGTGAAAAATTTGACTACGGGTGAAGTGGAGGCCCTGGTTGCCGGTGATGAACTGATCATTGAAGAGCTTTTGCAGCGAAGTTGGCTAGGGCCGAGTCGGGCAGAAGTTTCAGGAATTATTCAAACACCAGTCCAGCCCGATGCTCATCTTAAAGAATTTAAAATCCTGTATTAAATAAGAAACGATAAGAATAATGAGTTAAAGGAAAAGATGGATAAATATCTGGTGGTCGCTATTGTCATAATCGCTTGTATTGTTCTGGTGATTTATACGCAGCGCACTGATATAGGTACGGCGAGCAGATCATTTAAAGACATTGTACAAAAAGAATTTAGCCCATATAAAGTCATTGAAAGAAATGGTGTGATTGTTATCGGTGAGTACAATACGCATGACCAGTTTGAAGAGCGAATCATGATTCGAATTGACCAAAATCAGAAAAAGAATATACGAAATTTTGGACGGAGAGTGACCTTTACTTATAGTAAACAACCCTCGGTCCGGGAAATGCGTCAGGATTTTGCACCTTATCTTTAAACGTGCTTAACGTCTTCTGCCGCTGTAACGGCTACGACCACGGGCCATGCCACCCAAGGCATTCAGTACCGCCATTTTACTCATACTGCCTGAGGCATGCGCATGACAAATGGCGGCAGCTAAGGCATCGGCCGCATCCTGCTGTGGTTTGATGCTTAAGTTTAAAATCCGCATCACCATCATCTGCACCTGTTCTTTATCCGCAGCCCCATAACCGACTACAGACTGTTTGATTTGACGGGCAGTATATTCAGCCACCTGCAAATCCAGATTCACCAAAGCGGCAATGGCTGCACCGCGGGCTTGTCCCAGTTTTAAAGCAGAGTCCGGATTTTGTGCCATAAAGACCTGTTCAACTGCAGCTTCGGTAGGGCCATGAAATTTAACAATCCGTTCCACACCTGCAAAAATCCGTTTCAAGCGTTCAGGCATTTCCGGAGTTTCGGTACGAATGGTTCCTGCATCTACAAATGTTAATTTTTGCCCATCTTTTTCGATAATGCCATAACCTGTTAAGCGTGAACCGGGGTCAATACCGATAATTAATGACATGCAAAGCCTTTAAAAATAAAATAATGCCCATATTGTTACATAAGCGTAGCAAAAAAGCTTGATAGTGATTAAGCAGTTAATGACTACACATTATTCATTTTGTTGAGATTAGATTAATTTTCATGAAATTATTTCTTATTGTACTGGTTGGCTTAATCCTGGAAGTTTTTGTCTGGATTGGCGTGGGTGACCTCGTCGGCAGCATGTGGTACGTATTTTTCTGGTTTGTGATTGCCTTCTTTATCGGGATGAACCTGATTCGTAAATATTCAGCGGGTTTAATGCCACAAATGCAGCAAATGCAAATGGGACAAATGAGTGGCGATCCTGCATTGACCAATAATCTGCCTAAAATTCTGGCCGGTTTTTTCCTGCTGATTCCAGGTTTAATTACCGATGTCTTGGCATTGTTAATTTTGATTCCGGGCGTTCAAAATGCATTTAAAAATGTCATGATGAAAACCATGGCCAAACGTCAGCAAGCCATGATGGATAAAATGATGGGTGGCATGATGGGCAACATGAATGGCATGGGCGGTGATGCTCAAGGGCAAAACCCATTTGCGGATTTAATGCGTCAAATGCAAGGCATGCAGCAAGGCGGTTCACAGCATCGCGATTCCAGCATCATTGATGGTGAAGCACGTGAAGTAACACCTGAAGCGAAAAAAATTGAATTGAAAGATGTGAAAAAATAATTTTTAAAATGATATTTTTTAAGCCGAATCATCATGCTTCGGCTTTTTTATGTTCTGAATTTTTATCTAAATTATTTAAAGCTGCAATCATGCAAAAGATTAAACAAACGATATAATACGTTTTTTAAAAATCTCCACTATTTCTATGTCACTGCTTTTGACCATTTGTGCACTGCATTTTGTTGCACAGCTTAGCCCGGGACCTGATGTTTTATTAATTGCCAAAAGTTCGGCATCGACCTCAAGAGCCAATACATTAAAGATTATTCTGGGTATTTCAGTCGGCATTCTGGTTTGGGTGGTGCTGACCTTGCTGGGCTTTACTGTGCTGGTTGAACAATTTCCATGGATACAACAGATTTTAATGCTGGTCGGTGGGCTATTTCTGGCACGGATGGGCTGGGCCATGCTGAATGGCGGTTTAAAAACCCTTAAACAGCACACCGGCATAGAGACGGATGGTCAGCAAGTTGCAACAGCAGATGCGCAAAATTATTTTTTATCGGGATTGTTGACCAATCTCTCCAATCCTAAAACGCTGATTTATTTTAGTAGTGTCTTTTCTTTGGCCTTAAGTTCTTCAGCTTCGAGCCATTTAAAAACACAGCTGGCCATTATTATCCCAATCCAAACTTTTTTGGTCTTTACTTTGCTCATGCTGATTTTGTCTAGGCCAAAAATTAAAACGGCCTATCAGAGTTCTGGCAGTTATATTGATGTGATTTCGGGTGGGTTATTTCTGATGTTCGCCATCTGGTTATGGTATGACGTACTTGCCATATTTTAATACTCTTTGCTGATAGCATCAGTCGCAGGAGTAGATGAGGGAGTAGCAGTGCGTACTTCCTCATTTTTTTCGCCTTGAGAATAGCGATTGGGTTTTAAGGTCGCTTCTGTATTTTCTGAGCCTTTATAGCTGCGACTACGGTTGGCACGTTCGCGTAAGCCGCCTTTTTTAATCAGTTGAACCATAAGATCCTCCCTTTCAAGTTATTCAGGGTTATTTTACTCAAAATACGAGCCTTTAGGGAGAAGATTAAAATATACAGATTTAAGGGTGATGTTTTGTGTTTCAAATAGGGACTCTTTATTTTGAGGTTTTTATTTTTTTATAAAAATTAGTATCTTGAATTTGTGCTGGAACTATTTTTACTTGGGTGACTTTACTTGTAGATCAATAAGCTTGTATTCCCAAAAAGACTGGCTTAATATTTTATTGAAACTCCGGTCCATCAGTGCTAAAAGATGGAAAATAAAAACAAAAATAGTAGGAGCATAGCTATGCTATATCAATATCATTGTGCCTGTTGTAACAAAGTTGTTGAATCGACTGAAAAGGAATGTAGTAGTTGCGGTTCACATAATATAAGAAGTCCTTATGGTTTCTGGATTTTGTGTATTTTAACCTGTCTGGCAGCCGTTATTCTTTTTAAAATTAGCCATGTTTATTTACAGGATCATCAAGATGTTCCTCTGCAACCTTCTGTACTGGAAGTGATTAGTACTAGACAATAACAGAATTCAGTTTGAGTGATTGAAAAAAATCCTGATTTTTGACCGTCAGGATTTTTTTGTTGAGTAACTTTTAGATTTTATGGATTTAAAAAGTATGCCTGATTGATGGTAGACAGAGGATTATTCACTTCAAAAATTTTTCCACGAATATTATCGATGCCAAAACTTTGCAGACGTGCAGTGTGCATATTTAAGTATTTTTCTGCATTCGCTTGGCTGTCAAATAAATAGATACCGCCCGCTTCCTTGGTGGCACTATTTTCTGTCCATATTTTCCATAAGATGCCATCTTCCTGATTAATGCTTTCAGCAAGTTGTTGATAGGCCTGACTCATTTCCTCGCCAAATGGACCTTGAGAAGGGAAGTCAACTTGAAGAATAACAGCCATATTTTTATCCTATGCCATAAAACGATGATTGATCATAACATTGTAGTCTTTGCTATATTATTTTAAAGCAGAAATAAAAAAGCCCACAACAATGTGGGCTTTTTGATGGAAAAATTACAGTCCGGCAGAGGCTTTAAGTGCTTCCACTTTATCGGTTTTTTCCCAGGTAAATGCAGTATCTGAACCTTGACGGCCAAAGTGACCATAAGCAGCAGTCTGCTTATACATCGGTTGAATCAGATTCAACATGCGGGTAATGCCGTATGGACGCAAGTCAAAGTGTTCACGAACCAATTGAATAATGAATTCTTCAGGCACTTTGGCTGTGTTAAATGTATTGATTGAAATAGAGGTAGGCTCTGCCACACCAATGGCATACGACACCTGGATTTCACATTTATCTGCTAGGCCAGCGGCGACAATATTTTTCGCTACATAACGGCCCGCATAAGCTGCTGAACGGTCAACTTTAGATGGATCTTTACCAGAGAAAGCACCGCCGCCGTGACGAGCCATACCACCGTAAGTATCGACAATGATTTTACGACCAGTTAAACCACAGTCACCTACAGGACCGCCAATCACAAACATCCCGGTCGGGTTGATGTGGAATTTGGTGTCTGCATGGAACATTTCTGCAGGAATGATTTTCTTCACGATTTCTTCAATCACAGCTTCTTTTAAGTTGGCTTGTGAAATTTCAGGATCGTGCTGGGTAGAAAGTACCACAGCATCCAAACGGACAGGCACGCCATTTTCATAGGCAAAAGTCACCTGACTTTTCGCATCTGGACGTAACCATGGTAATGAACCATTACGACGTAACTCAGCCTGTTTTTCCATTAAGCGGTGTGCATATGAAATAGGAGCTGGCATTAATACGTCAGTTTCACGGCTGGCATAACCAAACATCAAGCCCTGGTCACCGGCACCCTGATCTTCAGGTTTTTGGCGGTCCACACCCTGAGCAATTTCAGGAGACTGTTTACCGATCATGTTGATCACGGCACAGGTTGAACCATCGAAACCGAGGTCAGAATGATGATAGCCAATACCATTTACGGTTTGACGTACGATTGCTTCAAAGTCGACGTTAGCAGTTGTTGTGATTTCACCGGCAAGTACTACCGCACCCGTTTTTACAAGCGTTTCACAAGCAACCCGTGCATAAGGGTCTTCTTTTAAGATTGCATCCAAAATAGCGTCACTGATTTGGTCAGCCATTTTATCCGGATGGCCTTCGCTTACAGATTCCGAGGTAAATACAGCGTACTCGCGCATAAGTCCTATCACAGTTAATTCAAAAGACGCAATATGTTACATCGAGTTGGACTTTTGGACCAGTTCTAGACGATAAAAATGGATGAATTTATTTCAATTCAATGACTTTTTAATTGATATGGGCATCTAAAAAACTGATAAGTCGTTAAAAATGAGCCTGAAATAGTAATTTTGCTTATAACAAAAATTTGCTTAAGCAAATATTTAATCCTTGCTTCAAAAGCATTTCTATTTAATCAAAAACGATTATAAATATATTTAATCATTTAAAAATTTATATATATTATTGTTATATATTAACTTCGACAAAAAATCATTTTGAAAAAAGCCTGACGGGATGAAACTTTATAAAAGTGAAGCGATACAGTTAATAGGAATTAAATTTTTCAGTTAGTTTTGTTTAAAGTGAATCAAATTCATTTTTTAAGCTTTTGAGTGTTTATTCATCAATTGGGTAAGGCCAAAAATTTAATTTACCCTGTAATTTTGTAGCGGGCATTTATCAAAGCATAAACAATAAAATGATTCTGTAAATGAGGAAAAGCTTTAAAGGCTATATTCAATAGCCAAAGTAAAGGTTTTTTTATCATTGTTGGATACTCTTTATCTTTTCTCACATAAAGAAATAAAAGCAACTGGTGAAACAACGCTCATGCAATTAATAATGGTTAAAGTGTCATATATAAATTTTAGATTAAATAAGCCAAGGTATTTAATCATGCGCTAAGTCGCTGCAAATGATGTGAAATTGAGCTCTGCCTGCATTAAAGTATGTCCAGTGGTGAATAAATGCCGAAATGTTGGCTATTAGACTTTACCCTTTGCTGTTTTTTTAAGACAATATAGCCAGCTTTGAATTTTCCTATTCATCATATTCTTTAAACGATTTAGTTGGACTCTGACCTATGACAACCCCGCTTAACGAACGTCGTATTGCAAACGCAATTCGTGTATTGGCAATGGATGCTGTGCAAAAAGCAAATTCAGGACATCCAGGTGCTCCGATGGGGATGGCAGACATCGCTGATGTCGTTTGGCGTGAATTTTTAAATCATAACCCGCAAAACCCGCAATGGGCCAACCGTGACCGTTTTGTATTGTCTAACGGCCATGGCTCTATGTTGCAATATGCACTATTGCATTTGACCGGTTATGATCTTTCTATTGAAGATTTAAAATCTTTCCGCCAGTTACATTCTAAAACCCCAGGTCACCCTGAATTAGGTTATGCACCAGGGATTGAAACCACGACTGGTCCATTGGGTCAGGGTATTGCCAATGCAGTTGGTTTTGCGCTGGCTGAAAAAACTTTGGCTGCTCAATTTAACAAAGACGACATCAAAGTGGTTGACCACTTCACTTACTGTTTCCTGGGTGATGGCTGCTTGATGGAAGGTGTTTCTCATGAAGCATGTTCACTTGCCGGTACTTTGGGTCTGGGTAAACTTGTCGTTTATTACGATGACAACGGCATTTCTATTGATGGTGAAGTTGAAGGCTGGTTCTCTGACGATACAGAACAACGTTTCCACGCTTATGGTTGGCAAGTGATTAAAGTGGATGGTCACGATAGCGATGCGATCCGTCAAGCAACTGTTGCAGCAAAAGCTGAAACGGCTAAACCGACTTTAATTATCTGTAAAACAATTATTGGTTTAGGTTCACCAAACAAACAAGGTAAAGAAGATTGTCATGGTGCACCACTGGGTAATGACGAAATCGCCTTGACGCGTGAAGCTTTGGGTTGGACTGAAGGTCCATTCGAAATTCCTGCTGACGTTTATGCAGCTTGGGATGCCAAAGACAAAGGTGCTCAATCTGAATCTGCATGGAATGAAACTTTTGCTGCATATGCTGCAAAATACCCAACTGAAGCAGCTGAACTTAAACGTCGTTTAAACGGTGAATTACCGGCTGATTTTGTCGCTAAAGCAGATGCTTATATTGCTGAAGTGAATGCAAAAGCAGAAACCATTGCGACTCGTAAAGCCAGCCAAAATGCACTTCAGGCACTTGTACCATTATTGCCAGAGGTTTTGGGTGGTTCTGCTGACTTGGCAGGTTCAAACCTGACCTTGTGGAAAGGTGCGCAAGGCGTACAAGACAATCCGGCGGGTAACTATGTTCACTACGGCGTACGTGAATTTGGTATGACTGCAATTGCCAACGGTGTAGCACTGCATGGTGGTTTCATCCCTTACGTTGCAACATTCCTGATGTTCATGGAATACGCACGTAATGCAGTGCGTATGTCTGCATTGATGAAACAGCGTGTGATTCATGTCTATACCCATGACTCAATCGGTCTGGGTGAAGATGGTCCTACGCATCAACCGGTAGAACAGATCGCCTCTTTACGTGGCACACCAAACTTAAATACCTGGCGTCCATGTGACACTGTAGAAGCTTCTATTTCATGGAAATCTGCATTGTTACGTAGTGAAGGTCCTACAGCGTTAATTTTCTCTCGTCAAAACTTGCCATTCCAGACCCGTACTCAAGCACAAATTGAGAACGTCGCTAAAGGTGGTTATGTGCTGGCTGAAGAAAAAGGTGAATTAAAAGCGATTATTATTGCGACTGGTTCTGAAGTTTCATTGGCGATGGAAGCATATGCACAGCTTGATGGTGTACGTGTAGTATCTATGCCATGTGCCGAAGAGTTTGTGAAACAGGATGCTGTTTACCGTGAAGCGGTTCTTCCATCTCATATTCGTGCGCGTGTCGCAGTTGAAGCTGCACATGTGGATTACTGGTGGAAATTTGTGGGTCTGGATGGTCGAGTGATCGGTATGACTACATACGGTGAATCTGCACCTGCGAAAGACTTGTACCAATATTTCGGTATTACCACTGAAGCGGTTGTTGCAGCAGTAAAAGACATTACCGCTTAATCAATCTGATTAACCGGTTAAAAAGACGCCCCAGCAAAAGGGGCGTTTTTCATTGCAGAAATAACGATTTGTAACGAATGATTTAAACGTCTAGGTTTAAAATTAATTCATTCATACAGTATTCAGCCCGGGGTGCATGATTGCCCCAAGTGAGGAAAATATGAGCCTTTATGATCAGATTAATGATGAAATTGTCCTGATGGATGCTGGTGAACAGAAATGGATTGGTGCAGACCTTGAACTTGATGCTATGGTTGCTGTGGAACTCATGCTGCAAGACTTGCAGGAAGACAAGGTGATCAAGATCCGCCGTAAGAATCATGAAAAGCATACCGGTTTAAAGCAAATCGACCGTATTTTGGTTGAAAAGTTATAAAGATGAAACATCTTTTAAAAGCCCCAAAGGGGGCTTTTATTATTTTGGACATTTAAAAATGTAAATAGTTACGATAGACGAGTTGTACTTTTGATTAATTGATCATGATTTTTATAAACTGTATAGTTTTGTATTAAATATTTAATAAAAACAGAAACAAGTGATAAAGCCATAAAGTTGCAGATCAGGGTTTAAAATAAATGATGATGATGATCAATATATTAAGATGAGGTGACCATATCATTTATGGAGCTAGATAACCGGTAATTGTTCTATTCTTGCAACATATCGTTTTATCTATATCGGTGAATTAAAATAAGAAAGGTATAAACTAATAATCATTCCAAAGCGAGATAACAAGACATGAATTTTAAAGCACTAACTTTAGGTCTGGCGGTTGCATCAGTGGCAACTTTTACTATGGCAAAACCGGTTGCCTATCAGATTGATCCAACCCACACAGCAACTGTTTTTTCCTGGAGTCACTTTGGTTTCTCTACGCCTTCTGCAAACTTTAGCGACATTCAAGGTACAATTAACGTCGATAATGCAAAACCTGCAAATTCATCTGTGAATGTGACTATTCCTTTATCGAGTTTAAATACCAACGTAAAAGCATTGGATGAGCATTTAAAAACAGCAGATTTTTTTGATGCAGCGAAGTATCCAAACATCACATTTAAAAGTACTAAAGTTCAGGCATTAGGTAAAAACAAATACAAAATCACTGGTAACCTTACAGTGAAAGATGTGACTAAACCTGTAGTTTTAGATGCAGTGTTAAATAAACAAGGTGTACATCCAATGACTAAAGCAGAGGCTATTGGTTTCAATGCCACGACTTCATTCAACCGGTCAGCATTTGGCGTAGGGGCTTATGTACCAAATGTGGGCGATAAAATCACGGTAAACATTACCACTGAAGCTTCTGTTCCTGCGAAAAAATAAGCCTGAATTGGCTAATAAAAAAGCACCCTTGAGAGGGTGCTTTTTTATTGGTTGAAATTTTACTTTAAATTGCTGAAATCTGTTTGAGATATGCCTGCAATACAGCCTGTGCCTGCAATGCTAATGCAGTGGCATAGCGTTGATTGTCGGCTCGCAAAGCCGGAATATTAACGTTAGCTTTTCTTAATTCGCAGGTATGGCCAATCAGCCATTTTTCCAGGCTTTCTGGGGCAACTTCAAGATGAAATTGTAAGGCTAGAATATTTTTCCCCACAGAAAATGCCTGATGAGGATAAATCTCTGAACCTGCTAATAATGTAGCCTGTTTAGGCAAATCGAAGGTATCGCCATGCCAGTGCAATACAGCAGTTCCAGTTAATGGCTCAAGTAGATTATTTGCACTATCTGTAATGCTGAGTTGGCTCCAGCCAATTTCTTTTTGATGGCCTGCATACACTTTGGCACCCAGGGCATGGGCAATCAGTTGAGCACCCAGACAGATGCCTAAAGTTGGCAAGTTTTCTTTTAAGCGAACTTTAAGTAAGTCTATTTCTTGTTGTAAGAAAGGGTAGTCATCTGTTTCATACACTCCAATTGGTCCACCTAAAATAATGGTCAAACCTTTATGCTGAAATGCTTTGGTTAAATCATCTACACCAGCTTCAAAATAACGCACCCGAAAACCGAGTTGATAAAAGACATCTTCAAATGCCCCCAGGTCTTCAAAGGCAAGATGTTGAATGGCATAAATGGTGTCGGGAAAGTCTGAAGGAATAGTTATCATGCTTTTGTTTTCATGGATAAGGAATCATAGCAATTTAGCTTGAATAGTCAGAAAAATGAAGATTTCTCTGTTGATCGGTTGCAATTTAAAGCAAAAAAGCGAACCGAAGTTCGCTTTTGAGATACTTGATACAACGTTCTGTTTAGAAGAAGCCCATTGGCTTGGTGGCATAGCTCACCAGCAAGTTTTTGGTTTGCTGGTAATGATCAAGCATCATCTTGTGGTTTTCACGTCCAATACCTGATTTTTTATAACCACCGAATGCAGCATGTGCAGGGTAGATATGATAACAGTTGGTCCATACACGACCCGCTTCAATCGCGCGGCCTGCACGATATGACGTATGCGCTGAACGTGACCAGACACCAGCACCTAAACCATAAATGGTATCGTTGGCAATTTTGATGGCATCATCAAAATCTTTAAAGGTGGTCACTGCGAGTACTGGTCCAAAAATTTCTTCCTGGAACGTTCTCATGTTATTGGTGCCTTTGAAAATGGTCGGTTCAATGTAGAAACCTTGGCCAACTTCATGGCGTGCTTCACCACCCGTCAATAGTTGAGCACCTTCTCCACGGCCGGTTGCGATACATCCCAGAATTTTGTCTTGCTGTTCTTGAGAAGCCTGTGCCCCAATCATGGTCTCAGTATCCAGTGGATGACCGGTTTTAATGCGTTTCACACGTTCTACTGCAAGTTCCAGGAACTGGTCGGCAATACTTTCCTGAACCAAAGCACGTGATGGACAGGTACAGATTTCCCCTTGGTTTAGGGCAAACATGGTAAAGCCTTCTAGCGCTTTTTCTAGGTAGTCATCTTGCTGAGCCATAACATCTTCAAAGAAAATGTTTGGTGATTTACCACCTAGCTCTAAGGTTACCGGAATAATATTTTCGGTGGCATATTGCATGATCTGCTGACCGACAGCTGTTGAGCCAGTAAATGCAATTTTGGCAATACGTGGGTTGGTAGCCAATGGGCGACCCACTTCAACGCCATAACCATTTACAATGTTTAATACACCTGCAGGCAACAGGTCCTGAATCAGTTCAACCAGTACCAGAATACTGACCGGAGTTTGTTCAGCCGGTTTTAAAACAATACAGTTACCTGCAGCCAGAGCCGGCGCCAGTTTCCAGGTTGCCATTAAAATCGGGAAGTTCCACGGAATGATTTGTCCGACTACACCTAAAGGTTCATGAAAATGGTAAGCAATAGTATCTTCATCGATTTCTGAAATGCCGCCTTCTTGTGCACGGATACAGCCGGCAAAATAGCGGAAATGATCAATCGCCAAAGGAATATCTGCAGCCAGGGTTTCACGAATCGGCTTACCATTATCCCAGGTTTCAGCAACTGCCAAAAGTTCCAGATTGGCTTCTAAACGGTCGGCAATTTTTAACAGGATATTGGAACGGGTCGTTGGCGATGACTTGTTCCATTGTGCTTTGGCTTTATGTGCAGCATCAAGAGCAAGCTCAATATCTTCAACGCTAGAACGCGGAACTTTGGTGAAAGCTTTACCATCTACAGGCGAAATATTGTCAAAGTATTCTCCTTTGACAGGCGCTACCCATTGTCCACCAATGAAGTTTTCATATTGGGCTTTAAACTGAACTTTTGAACCAGGTTGATTAGGATCGACGTAACGCATATGTATTTCCTTTGCTTATTTTAGTGTCTTAAAACCGTATCTACAGCTTTGGTATATAAGGTACTTGTGTACATTATATGATTAGCATAACCTGAATAAGGTTGGAGAAAGGTTGGATACAAGAAGGTTTACAATCTTTTCAATCCAGCATAAAAAATAGCGATTACAGTGGATGTAAATCATGAATTGTTGTGAGAATAAGGAATGATGACAAAACAAAATTTGATGCAAAAAAGGCATAAAATTGATCAGTTTAGGCAAAGTAGCAGTTTATCTGCCTTACATGCAGAACAACTGGGTCAAAGTATTGCGAGTTCCTGGCAACGTTCATCCTCGGCCGAAATTCCCAAGGATCGCTTGGCTGCCCCACTGGTTCACTTACAAAAAGAAACCTATCCTTCGGCTTTGGCAAATGCCTTGCAACATTGCGCACAGGATTTAAAGCATATTGCCGAACAGTCTTCGATGGTAATTGCAGTCGGCGATATCGGTAGCACCATTATCTGGTCAGCCTCCAGTCCACAAATGCAGCGTGCAGCAGAAAGTGTGCATTTTATTGAAGGCGGGCAATGGCGCGAGGAACTGGTTGGAACCAATGCCTTGGCACTGTCGTTAAAAACCCAGCAATCGAGTTGTGTGTTTTCCAATGAACATTATATGCCTTCCATTCATGATTGGGTCTGTTATGCCGCCCCGATTATTGATCCTTATTCCAAACAGGTGTTAGGTGTGATTGACCTGTCGACCACCTGGCAAAAGCATAACAGTTTGGGGCTGCTTGCAGCGGAACGCTGTGCTTCGATTATTCAATCGGCTTTGCTGGAATACCAAAAGCAGCGCCTGTTTATTCGGGCTTTTTCCGTGCCTCAGGTTCTGTTTAACGGTAAGGTGCTGGTTTTGACCCCCCGCCAAATTGAAATTTTGACCATTCTGGCGTTATGTCCGCAAGGTTTAAGCCTGGATACCCTGCATCAGGCTTTATACGGAGAACGAAAAGTCAGTATAGGCACCTTAAAAGCAGAAATGTCGCAGTTGCGTGATGTACTGGGCGGTATGCTGGGTTCCAGACCTTATCGTTTATTGGCACATGTAGAGGCTGACTTTTTATTGACAGAACAGTCTTTGGATGCCGGCTATATCGATTCGGCCTTAAAACTGTGTACTGGCGTATTTTTATCCAAAACCGAAAGTCCTTTTTTATGTGCCTGGCGTGATTGTCTGGAATCACGTTTAAGTGATGCCATCTTTAAAGCCAATGAAACTGATGTGTTGCTAAAACATGTGGCTCGATTCCCTGAGGCGATTGATGCGGTGGAGCGCCTGATTGAGCTGATGCCTAAAACGCACCCTGTGCATCAAACCCTGCTGAAATATAAGGATGCCTGAGAGCTGTAAGATAGATTTACAGCCCTTTAATTTCTAGCCATTCAAACAGCCGCAGATAGACATTCTGGCGTACCGATTTTTCCGACAAGACCAGATCATGTAAGCCATTCTTGATTTTAGCAATGGTGACATCACCTTTGATTTTTCTGGCATATTTGTCGATATGCTTGACATCTAGAATCACGTCACTGCTTTGCGCATATTGATGCCATTTTTTCGGATTTTTGCTTTGATCGGAATGCATTACCAAGGCGGGTACCGTTAAGCTGACTCCCTGATGGATTTCTTTCTGTGCTTCAAAAATGGCCCGAACAAAACTCAAGCGAACCAGAGGGTAAGACTGCGGTTTCCAGTCCAGATTAAAGTCCCATTCGCCATGCAGGTTTTTATGCAGACTGGGAACATACCATTTGTTCAGCTCACTGGGAAATTTTAAATCCGGGCAAACCTTACCCACCCGGCTTAAATTGGGAATGCCCAATTTTTTCTTGATCGGGTTCATATTAAAATCATAAAACGGACTATTGACCCACAGTGCCTTAATTAAAGGATGCTCTGGATGATGTGCCGCATACAGTGTGGTGGTTAAGCCACCGGTAGAATGGCCACTAAGTAAAATGGCATCATGGCCTTCTGCGCCTATAATGTTTAAGGCTTCGGTAATTTCAGCATCGTATTCGGCAATTTCACGCACATTATAATATTTTTGATGCGGCAGAATGGAGCGACCATATTTACGTAAATCGAGTGCATAAAAGTCAAAACCATGCTGGTTGAACTGTTCTGCCATTTCCGTCTGGAAGAAATAATCAATAAAGCCATGAATATATAACACAGCTTTGGATGTGGTTTGGTCGGCTTTTTTTCTGACTAAGGTCGCTGTAACCTGACCTTCGTAATCATCCGGGAAATTTAAAGTGGCCTGTTCATAACCTGGGCCTAAGATATCGCGTTGATAAAGTGGGGCGGTGTTGCCATTGCTCATTTTTATACTCATAGAGAAGAATTTGTTTTCTCTTATCCTTCATGATGAGTGCTAATTTGTCAAATTGAATTATTTTTATAAAAAAAGCAACCACAGTTCTTATCCTGTCATCAAGGACACAGGATCAGCCAGGAAAAGGGAAATGGTTTCTTTTCTTGGCGCACTTCTTGACGAAGTGCGAACATGGGTTGCTAAAAGTGTAAGTCAAAGAATTGGATAGAAGACTTACAGGGAGGTATTACATTGCTGCTTTAAAATCGACTACCGATGCATTAGGTTTCAATGCTGCCTTAAAGATATCGACCACTTGTGCATGGTTAGCTTTACGTGGGTTGGTCAGCATGCAGGCATCTTTTTGCGCATTTTCTGCCATGATGGTCAGATCAGCTTCTTTGACACCCAGTTCAGCCAAACCAGATGGAATACCAATAGAAGCAGAAAGTTGACGAATGGCATTGATGGCTTCAAATGCAGCTTCAGTTACCGTCAGGCCTTCAGTGTTGACTCCCATTAACTGTGCAATTTTCGCATAGCGATCAGGGCAGGCGATCAGGTTAAATTCAGATACATGCGGAAGCAGAATGGCATTACAAACGCCGTGTGGCAGATTGTAGAAACCGCCCAGCTGATGCGCCATGGCATGAACATAACCTAAAGATGCATTGTTAAAAGCCATACCTGCAAGATACTGTGCATAGCTCATGGCATCACGTGCTTCTAGGTTTTCACCATTGGCAACAGCCGGGCTAAGCCATTCGCTAATCATGGTAATTGCTTTTTCGGCACAGGCATCGGTAATTGGATTGGCTGCAGTTGATACATAGGCTTCAACAGCGTGAGTCAATGCATCCATACCGGTTGCCGCAGTTAAGCTGGCTGGTTTGGCAATCATCAGTTTAGGATCGTCGATGGCAATCAGCGGGGTACAGCGCCAGTCAACAATGGCCATTTTTACATGGGTATCGGTATTGGTAATAATACAGAAACGGGTCATTTCTGAAGCCGTACCTGCCGTGGTATTGATCGCAATCAGCGGTGTCATTGGTACAGTGCTTTTATCGATCCCTTCGTAGTCACGAATATGACCGCCACCCGCTGTCACCAGGCCGATGCCTTTGGCACAGTCATGTGATGAACCACCGCCTAAAGAAACAATAAAATCACAACCCTGTTCATTATAGGCTTGAACGCCGTTATGTACGTTAATGTCGGTTGGGTTTGGTTCTGCACCCGGGAAAATATGACTGTCAACGCCAGCATCTTTTAAATAGTTTGAGATAGTATCTGCGACACCAAATTTGAATAAACCTGCATCAGTTACAATCAAGGCCTTCTTGGCACCTAGATTTTGCGCTTTAGTTCCAATTTCTTTGGCACAGCCTGGGCCAAAAAGTGAAACACAGGGAATATAAAAACCGTTGGTTTGATCTGCAATATTTTTAAAAGCCATGGTGCGATTCCTTCTACCATTCATTATATTATCGGTGACTCTCACCGTAATTGGAGTATCGAATGAAGCTGAAAAAAATCCTACCTACCAAATACCTACCATTTTAAGTTAATGAATTTTATAATTTTTTTATAGAATATTGTCCAGTTATCTATTTTTTATGCATCATTTACTCATATCTAATCTATCTTGCAAGCCATGTATGAAAGGTTCTCGAACTTTAGCATGTTTGAATCATATTCAGGTGATCAACCATTAAAAAGCCCTAAGCATCAGATTGATATTTAAGCCCGAATACCAGTTTTGAGGGCGGCGATAGGGTCAAGCTAAAAATCCTGACTGGTTGAGAAATCATAGAAAATTGGCAACGGCCAGAAGATTAAATTTTTCCGCTGAGCATAAATATAACCCTTATCTGGATGTAAAAAACCGGTGACTGGCACCGGTTTTTATCTTCCCGTTTAGAATTTTTTTTCTACACTGAGGAGTACACTTAGAATGGCCTGATTGACCCGTGATTCATACAGGCTGCTATCAGATTGATTGGTTAAACGTTCTTTATAATCTGTACTCAAGATATTGCGTGCACTCAAGGTCGTTGCCCAGCCATTATCAAAGCGTTTGCTCACACTGATATCGACATTGACCCGTTCATTGCTGGTACGGTCATAGGGCTGGTTATCTAGGGCACGGGTAAATTCAGGAACATAGTTCAGATTGACACTGCTGGAAAGACGCCAAGGTTGATAGTTATAAGATAAACCGGCACTGGCTGTATAAGGTGCCACATCACTGGCTAAACGTTGCTGATGATTGGTCTCTTCAATTTTTGCACGTACCGTCGACAGTTGACCATTCAACATCAATGCATGCCCATTTTCAGTTTGCTTTAAGGCATAACGAGCAGCAATTTCAACTCCATAGGTGGTGGCATTGTCCTGGTTTTGTGGGCGTTCTACAAAATGCGAACCTTCCTGACGAATCACTTTCTCAATGTAATCTTCAATTTCACGTTGGTATGCCGTGATATTGATGCCACCTGACGGGGTGTTATAACCCAAGGTGGATTCAAAGGCGGTTATTTTTTCCGGACGTAAATTGGGGTTTCCGCCACGATCCGGATTGTTCAGGCTACCGGCATCACTATCGGTAGAAACAGAAACCGTAGGTAACAGCTGGTCGGTTTTAGGACTGCGGAATGCATGGCTGATATTGCTTTGTAATGACCAGTGATCATCAAAATCAAAACGATGCGCCAAGACTGGGCTGAAGTGACTGTCGCTATAATCCACCAGTCCTGAACGATGAATCCATTCCTGACGTGCACCCAAGGTCACGGTTTGCCGGTCGGTAAACTTCCAGCTGCCTTCGGTATAGAGCGCATAACGCTGTTCATCGAGTGTATCGGTAATATTACTCTCAAGTTCACTCGAGCGAATATCCGTACCAAATTTCAGTTGTCTGGTGTTATCAAATTTACGCACACCATCATAAGCCACACCATATTCATTGACGGTTTCATCGGTATAGCTGCTGAAGAGCGGTGACCGGGTCGATTCGGTTTCGTTCTGCTGTTCTACTGAAAGACGAATTTTGTCGGAATTATCCTTGTCTTTACGTTCATAACGGGTATTTAAACGGATGCTGTCATTCTTGTCATTTTGCGTCTGATCGCCACGGCTGCCGTCACTTTCATTATTGCGATAGAACAGTTCGGCAACCAGTTTTTGCTGGTCATCCAGTTCATATTCAACACGGGGTGCCAGCATTTGCGACTTGCGTTCGGTAATACGCTTTTGTTCATGGGTTTGGCTGCTGTTTTGGGTCTGGGTGATCGAGGTGGTGTCATTCCACATCTGGTTGGCAGATAGGCTGTATAACCAGGCATTATCCCGGCCATCCATTTGTACACTCAGGTTTTTGCGTTCCTCTTCTTTCTGGTCAGATTTTGCCAAACCATATCCTGCACGGATAGTTCCGCTGATGCGGGCATGATCCAGCGGTTGTTTCAGAATAATATTGATGACGGCGGAAGATGCCACAGAAGCCTGAGCGACACTTGGCTGTTTGGTAATTTCAATCCGTTCGATCATGTCTGGCGTGATGCTGTCAACAACCGACATGCCACCGCGTGGGCCACCTTGAACCGGTTCACCATTGATTAAAAATACCGGGGCACCACCGCCACGAAAACGCATAGCTGAAGCACCGCCACCCCCACGTGGACCTTGTCCCGGTGTGGGCATCTGAAAACCGGCGGCACGGCGTAAGGCATCATTCACGGATTGATCACCAAATTGCAGCATTTCTTCACGCGTGACAATGGTTTTAGCTACAGCACTGATATCGGCATCTTTGCTCTGGGTGGGCGCTGCTTGAAATTTTAGGGTTGCCAGTGTCTGTACCGGATCTGTTTGAACAACCGTGCTGTTTGTTATGGCATCGCTAATCGTGTCAGCCGCCCAGCTTGGGGAGATAAAACTAAACAGTGCACAACTCAGGGTGCTCCATTGCCAACGCGGTTGTATGCGTTTCATTATTCGATGTTCCCTATGTAATTTTGCGTAAGATAACGTAAAAATATGGAGAAAATTTGTGGGAAACCGCAGAAATGAAAATAAACCATAAAACTGGATTACAGCGATAAAATAATCAAAATGAATGGCTTAACCCCAGCATTTTGATTGTTTTTTGTGGCCGGGGGCAATACGGATGCTGCCTTATTTCGTCAAAGATAAAATACAGTTTTGGCTGATGTTTTCAATCATCGTATCATTCAAGTGAATTGGGTTATCCCATTTCAGCATTTGTTGGGTCAGCCATTTAAAATCTTCTACCTTTGGCACAGATGTCTCATCGACAAAATTGCGGATAATATTTTGAATGGAGTGGAATTTTTGTACGTGAATGCTGTCTGAGCATTGAAATTGCACAATATTGAACTCGGTCAGCATTTGCCAAACGTCGGCATAGTCCTGTAAATCTTTCAGTTCTTGCTGGGCTTTTTGAATGGCCTGCGTTAAAGCCTGATGCGTGTTTGGATGTTGCATTGCCCAATCACAGGTGACTGCCAAAACCTTATCTGCTACTTGGGGAATAATGTCCTGACTGGAAGCGATAATTTGACCGATTCCCAGTAGTTCAGCCTGGCTGTTCCAGGGTTCACCGACACAAAAACCATCAATGACCTGATTGGCTAATGCCTGCACCATATAGGGTGGGGGAAGCGTGGCCAGTTTTATATTTCGTGCAATTTCAGGATTGGCAAGGGCGAGCCATTCTCTAAGGCAATAATGATGAATCGACTGCTTAAACACATGTGCCAGCTGAATCGGTTGCTGTGCCTGTAGGGCAGAGACAACTTTTTGTGCCGATTGTTGTGCACTGTCCTGACTGGAAATGTTCAGCTCAAAGCACAGTTTCTGACTCAGACTAATAAAGGCGCGGTTATAACTTAATACCAGGGCAGTCTGGAGTGGAATACCGAGCTGGTCTTCACCGAGTGCTGCAGCAGGCAGCATGGCAGACAGGCAATGTGCAGCATCTAAAAAACCAAAAGCCAACCGGTCTCTTAAGCTGGCCCAGGACGCTTCCTTCACCAGCGTGACCTCTAAACCCGCTTCCTCAAAAAAACCACGCTGCTTGGCCCAAAGAATGGCCACACAATCCAGCAGAGGAATATAGCCGATCTGGATTTGAGTTTTTTCTAAATCTGGCATGGCTTAATCCTTCAATTGGCTTTGTAGTAGTTGCTGTGCATCCAGTAAACGCCGTGCCATTTCGCCAATGGTCATACGGTGGCTCATGGCATTTTTACGCAGTAACTGAAAGGCTTGATCTTCAGTAAGATGGTGCAATTGCATCATCAATACTTTGGCTTTTTCCACATCTTTACGGTCGGCCAGCTTGTTTTTGGTGTCTTCCAGATCGCCGAGCAATTTTTTATGTTTTTTAAACTGTTCAATCGAGATTTCTAAAATACTGTCCAGTTTGGATGGGTCAATGCCATCGACAATATACGCCGTAACCCCGGCATCAATGGCATTTTTAATGGTGTCTTTGTGGCTGTTTTTAGTGAACAGTACTGTTGGCAGATCGAACTGGCTGACACAGCTTTCAATGATGTCACGATGGGGATGATCCATATCCAGTAAAATCACGTCGGCATGCAACTGTTCAAGACGGAACATGCTTAAATGGTCCGCACTGAGACAGGCCACGACCTCGAAATTGTGTTCGATCAGGGAGGCTTGAATGTAATGGGCACGGTCTTGATCGTCATCAATCAGTGCGATTTTGAGTTTTGGCATATGGGCTAAATATCATCAGGCCATGCCTGAAAGAAAAAGTCATAATCCATTTAAAGCAATTAAAATGCCAAATAAGTTAAATCATTATGATTTCAATAAAACTTCACTGAACCAAGGAACGGTGAGCAAATTGCGCACTGTCTTAAAGCAAAAATGCGCTACAAGGAAGCATAATCATTGTTGAGCTGAGTCAGGAGGTCATACTTAAAAATAGAGAAGCAGACCATTACTGGCATTGAAAAATTATAAATAAAAATTAAAAATGATAAAAAATATGAACTTATAGTTTTCTCTGAGTTGTTGGCACGCGCATTGCTATATCTCTTGTGAGTCAAAGACGACTCTAAAAAATTGTAAGACGGCCAAAGACGTCCGTTCTGATCGAATCTGCTGTGCAGCTATCCGCATGGCAGATAAAACCATACGTTCAGTTCAGGAAGGAGAGGGCTATGTCTTCAAATTTAAATGCTAAAAAAGCAACAAAAATAAGTCTTTTCAATTTCAGTAGCGCAGCAATGCGGGCCTTCCACATGAGTTGGCTCGCATTTTTTGTCTGTTTCTTTGCCTGGTTTGCCTGTGCTCCGCTCATGCCTGTCATTGCCGGCGAGTTCCATTTAACTAAAGACCAGATTGCCAATATTAATATTGCCGCTGTGGCCATCACCATTTTGGTTCGCTTAATTGTGGGACCTTTATGTGATAAATACGGGCCACGCAAAACCTATACTGCATTATTGGTGATCGGCAGTATTCCTGTGTTTGGTGTGGCTTCTGCCAACAGTTACGAATCTTTTCTTTTCTTCCGTTTGTTGATTGGTGCCATTGGTGCCAGCTTTGTGATTACCCAATATCACACCAGCATCATGTTTGCACCGAATGTGGTGGGAACCGCCAATGCTGCATCAGCAGGTTGGGGAAATGCCGGTGGCGGTGCAACTCAAGCCCTGATGCCTTTATTACTTGCTGCCTTGGTGATGTTCGGAGTTGAACAGTCCATGGGCTGGAGAATTGCTCTGCTTGTTCCGGGTGTACTGATGCTGATTGTAGGTGCACTGTACTGGAAATTCACCCAAGACTGCCCGCAAGGAAATTTTAAGGAACTGCGTGCACAAGGCGTGCAAGTAGGCAGCGATAAAAAAGGCGGTCTGGCGATTCTGATGCATGCAGCACGCAACTACCGGGTCTGGATTTTATTTGGCGCCTATGCCGCCTGCTTTGGTATCGAGATTTTCATTCATAACATTATCGCTTTGTATTTTGTCAACAATTTCCAGTTTGGCTTAAAAGAAGCCGGCATGGCCGCAGGAATTTTCGGTCTGCTGGCCCTATTTGCCCGTGCCTTGGGTGGCATCATCTCTGACAAAGTGGCAATCAGAAAAGGTCTGGATGGGCGTACCAAAGTGCTATTCGGCATGATCCTGATGGAAGGTTTATTCCTGATCTTGTTTTCACAAATGAACACCGCAGTTCTGGCCATCATGACCATGACAGTTTTTGCACTTTTTACCCACATGGCCTGTGGTGCCACCTATGCCCTGGTGCCTTTCATTGACCGTGATGCTTTAGGCGGTGTGGCCGGCATTATTGGTGCAGGCGGTAATGTCGGTGCCGTGGCTGCAGGTTTCCTGCTCAAAGGCATGCTGGATATTCAAACCACGTTAATGGTGTTGGGTGGCTTGGTGGTGATTGCCGCTAGTTGTGTGCTGATGATTCGCTTCTCGGTTGAGCATAAAGAAAAAGAACAGCAGCTTTATGAACAGGCCATGCTGGAACGCAACAGTTTGGCTGAAGCCCAACAATAAAATTCCTCGGATCAATACGCTTAGATCCAGAGCTTAAATTAATAAATTGAAAGAAGTTTTTAAAGAATTGAGGATAAATACGATGAAACTGCTCATGATTGGCCATGGCATGGTGGGCCACAAATTTATCGAATCGGTTTTAGAATATGCAGGTGATGAGGTTGAAATTACCATTTTGGCAGAAGAGCCGCGCTTGGCCTATGACCGCGTACATTTAACCGAATATTTCACTGGAAAATCTGCTAAAGACTTAACCCTGTGTCGTGCAGACTTTGCCGATGCTTATGGCATAGATTTACGCCTAAGCACCAAAGCTACTGCAATAGATACCCTGAATAAAACCGTTACGACTAATCATGGCGATGTCATTGCATATGACAAACTCGTGCTGGCAACCGGTTCATATGCTTTTGTCCCTCCTATTCCAGGCAATGAACGTGAAAACTGCTTTGTTTACCGCACCATTGAAGATCTGGATGCCATTCGTACTGCTAGTTTAACTGCCAAAACCGGGGTAGTGATTGGTGGTGGTTTGTTAGGTCTGGAAGCGGCCAAGGCCTTACGTGATTTAAATCTGCAAACCCATGTGGTCGAATTTGCCCCACGTTTAATGGCGGTGCAAATTGATGATTTAGGCGGCAAGGTTTTACGTGCAAAAATTGAAAATCTGGGGGTAAAAGTTCATACCCAAAAAGCCACACAATGTATTGAAAAAGGTAAAAATACGACTCATATGATGAAGTTCAGTGATGGCTCTGAACTGGAAACCGATATCGTTTTATTTTCTGCAGGGATTCGACCACGTGACGAGCTTGCACGTCAAAGTGGTCTCACGATCGGTGAGCGTGGCGGTATTGCCATCAATGATTATTGCCAAACTTCCGATGCTGACATTTACGCGATTGGTGAATGTGCACTGTGGCAAAACAAAATTTATGGTCTGGTTGCGCCAGGCTACGACATGGCGCGTATTGCAGCCAAACATGTCATGGATCAGGCCTGCAATGAATTTGCCGGCGCAGACATGAGTACCAAGCTGAAACTGATGGGTGTTGATGTAGCCTCTGTGGGGGATGCACATGCCGTGACGCCAAATGCGCTCAGCTATTTCTATGCCGATGAAGATGCTTTGGTCTATAAAAAGATTGTGGTGAATAGCGAAAAAACCAAGCTACTCGGGGCTGTGCTGGTGGGTTGTGCCAAAGAATATAACGACCTGCTGCAAATGATGCTGAACGGCCTGGCTATCCCGGAAAATCCGGAAAGCCTGATCATGCCGGGTTATGCACAATCCTCAGCGAAAACAGGCGGCAGCGGTGTCGATTTACTGCCAGACAGCGCAACCATCTGTTCATGTAATAACGTCTCTAAAGCCGATATTTATAGTGCTATCGCCGATGGTTCAACCTCACTGGGTGCACTAAAAAAATGTACCCAAGCTGCAACGGCCTGTGGCGGCTGTGCGCCTTTAGTGACCCAAGTATTGAAGTCTGAACTGCAACGCCAAGGCGTAACGGTAAACAATCACCTGTGTGAACACTTTGCTTATTCACGCCAGGAGTTGTATCACCTAGTTCGGGTCAATGAAATCAAAACCTTTGATGATTTGATCGGACAACATGGTCATGGGATCGGCTGTGATATCTGTAAGCCGACTGCAGCTAATATTTTAGCCTCCTGCTGGAATGACTTTGTATTGAAGCCAAGCCATGTCGGTCTGCAAGACAGCAATGACTATTATCTGGGTAATATTCAAAAAGATGGTTCTTACTCGGTTGTACCGCGTATGGCAGGTGGTGAGGTCACTCCAGAGGGCTTGATTGCCATTGGTCAGATTGCCAAAGAATATGGTTTGTATACTAAACTCACCGGTGGACAACGGGTCGACATGTTTGGTGCGCAAGTTCATCAACTGCCGGAAATCTGGGAAAAATTGATCAATGCCGGTTTTGAGTCGGGTCATGCTTACGGTAAATCTTTACGTACTGTGAAATCCTGTGTCGGCAGTACCTGGTGTCGTTATGGGGTGGATGACTCAGTCGGTTTGGCCATCTTCTTGGAAAATCGTTACAAAGGACTGCGTTCACCACATAAACTCAAAATGGCTGTGTCTGGCTGTACCCGTGAATGTGCTGAAGCACAAAGTAAAGATGTCGGGGTGATTGCCACTGAAAAAGGCTGGAACCTGTATGTCTGCGGTAATGGCGGGATGAAACCACGCCATGCTGAATTGCTGGCATCTGACCTGGATACGCAAACTTTAATCTGTTATATCGACCGCTTTTTTATGTTCTATATTCAAACCGCAGATCGTTTGCAACGTACTTCGGTATGGCGTGACAACCTGGAAGGTAGTCTGGATTATTTAAAAGATGTAGTGGTGAATGACTCGCTTGGTTTGGCAGCTGAACTGGAACGCCGTATGCAGCATGTGGTCGGCACCTATCAAGATGAATGGCGTACTGCGGTGGAAGATATGGAAGTCCGTAAACGCTTCGTAACCTTTATCAATGCAAAAGTTGAACAACAAAACGATCCAAACATCCAATTCGCTGAGGTTCGCGGTCAAATCCGCCCAAAAACCGAGGCTGAACGTGATGTGACCCGTATTCCAGTGGTTGAGGCATAAGAGATTTAGACTTCTTTCATCAAACCTTTTGATTTCTCTTGCGCCTGGCTTTAAAGCAGTGCTTAAAACCAAGCTCAGGGAGAAAAACAAAGAGGGTATGAAATTGATGAAAGAAGTTAAAGAAAAGGATAAAGATGATGACAATATTTAAAGAAATGAATAAAACCAACGAGCTGGAATGGGTCGAAGTTTGCAGTCTGGATGACATTACTCCAAATACCGGTGTGGGTGCATTAATTGAAAACCAGCAAATTGCCATTTTCCGTGTCGGTAATGAAAAACGCGTTTATGCCTTAAGCAATCAAGATCCATTTAGTCAGGCATTTGTGATGTCACGCGGCATCATTGGTGATTTGCAAGGTGAGCGTGTGGTGGCATCTCCCATCTACAAGCAGCATTTCAGTCTGGCAACTGGACGCTGTCTGGAAGATAAAGGCCAGAAACTGCTGGTATTTCCAAGCAAGATTGAAAATGGCAAGGTCTGGGTCAGCCCGACACCGCAAAAAACCTATATCACCAATAACGGCACTTCCCAAGAAAAAATGAAACTGGTGTTGGTGGGCAATGGGCTGGCGGGTATACGCTGTCTTGAAGATTTGCTGGATATGGCGCCTGAGCGTTATGAAGTGACCGTGATTGGTGAAGAACCGTGGGGCAACTATAACCGGATCATGCTTTCACCCGTACTGTCAGGTGATAAAAGCATTGATGACATTATGCTGCATCCACATGCCTGGTATAGCGACAAAAACATTCGCTTTATTGCTGGTGATGCCGCGGTAAAAATTGATCGCCCACGTAAGCAGGTCTATACCGAAAAAGGCCTGGTGGTGGATTATGACCGTTTGATTCTGGCGACTGGTTCCAAGCCGTTTATTCCGCCAATTCCCGGTTCGGACTTAAAAGGCGTGATCAGTTTCCATGATATCTATGATGTCAATAGCATGCTGGAGTACTGCAAAACCAAGAAAAATGCAGTGGTGATTGGTGGCGGTCTGCTTGGGCTAGAAGCAGCTTATGGCCTGAAACAACGCGGAATGAATGTGACGGTTTTGCATTTGATGGACCGGATTATGGAACGTCAATTGGATAGTCGTGCAAGCAGCCTGTTAAGACAAAGTATTGAAGCCAAGGGCATCAACATTATTACTCAAGCCAATACAGAACAACTGATTGGCGAAGAGGGTTATGTCACCCAAATCAAGCTGAAAGATGGCACCGTGTTAGATGCTGATCTGGTGGTTTTTGCTGTGGGCATTCGTCCGAATATGGCATTGGCGCAAAGTGCGGGCTTACGTTGTAACCATGGCGTAATCGTCAATGACACCATGCAAACCTTTGACCCAAGTATTTATGCAGTGGGGGAATGTATTGAACATCGGGGTCAAACTTTCGGTCTGGTTGAACCACTTTGGGGCCAAGCCTTTATTTGTGCCTCACATCTGGCCGAACACGGCAGCCTGACCTTCAAGGCACCAACGGTTCCAACCCAGCTCAAGGTCAGTGGCTGTGATGTATTTTCAGCGGGTCGAATTGATTTAGAAAATGGTGAACCGCAGGATGATTATGAAGACATTATCTTGAATGATGAAAAACGTCAGATCTATAAACGCATTATTATTCAAAAAGATAAAGTCATTGGTGCAGTGCTGTTCGGCGATACTGAAGATGGTGCCTGGTATGCAGAGCTGATTTCTGATCAAACGCCAATCAGTAATATTCGTAATAAATTGCTCTTTGGTAAAGATTTTGCATTAAAGAAAGCAGGTTAATCACATAAGTGGTATTTGTTCAATTTTAAATATTTGCACAGCCACACTTTGCACTCATAAGTAAAGAGTAATTGCGTAGGCATGATCTTACTTTTGAAAGATCAAAAGTAACAAAAATCTTTGTTTCCCATACATTACGTCCTGTAATGATGGGAAACGGTGGCATCCATGCCACCTCGACAGAATACATGCTTACGTGAACTCTAAAGATTTAGATAGCTTGGAAAATAGAAGAAATTATTCAAGTGAATTTATTCGATAGAAAGGAGCATCCATGAAGAGTATTCCCATTATGGAACTGCATAGCTCCACAGAAATAAATACCAAAATCACCAATACCACCTGTCCCTATTGTGGGGTGGGGTGTGGTGTCACTGCGACTGTGCAGGACACTGCTTTAGGGAAAAAAGTGTCGATTGCAGGGGATGTCAATCATCCATCCAACTACGGGAAACTGTGCATTAAAGGTAGTAATTTGGCCGATACCCTGGGGCTTGAAACACGTGTTCTTTATCCTATGCTGGGCAGAAAAAATCAGCGTGAAAAGACTGACTGGGATACTGCAATAGATTTAATTGCTGAAAAATTTCAGCAATGTATTGATCAATATGGTCGTGACAGTATTGCCTTTTATGTGTCTGGGCAATTGCTGACTGAAGACTATTACGTAGTGAATAAGTTCGTCAAAGGTTACCTCGGTACAGCCAATATCGATACCAATTCACGACTTTGTATGTCTTCCGCAGTTGCTGCACATAAACGGGCTTTTGGTGAAGATATTGTTCCCGCGAGCTATGCAGATTTTGAACATACCGACATGGTGGTGCTGGTTGGTTCCAATACCGCCTGGTGTCATCCGGTATTGTATCAACGCATCATGCAAGCCAAAGAGCAACGTGATCTGTTTGTGGTGGTGATTGATCCGCGCTTTACCAGCACCTGTGAAGCAGCAGACTTACATTTGCCGATTTTACCGGGGCAGGATGTCACGTTATTTAACGGCTTATTGCAATATCTATCGCAAAATGGTCATGCTGCCCCAGATTTTATTGCTGCACATACCCACGGCTTAGAGCAAGCTTTGATCCACAGCCAAACTGAATCGTCCATTGAAGATGTCGCAGTACGCACCGGTATTGCACTGGAAAAACTGCAAGTTTTTTATCAAAAATCTGCCCAAACTGAAAAAGTCATGACCCTGTTTTCCATGGGGGTGAATCAGTCCTCACAAGGCGTCAATAAAGCCAATAGCATTACCAATTGTCATTTATTCACCGGAAAAATTGGCAAACTGGGTGCGGCGCCTTTTTCCATGACCGGGCAACCGAATGCCATGGGCGGGCGTGAAGTCGGTGGATTGGCCAATATGCTGGCAGCCCATCTGGAGCTAGAAAACGAAAGCCATCAGCAACTGGTGCAAGACTTCTGGCAAAGTCCCTATATCGCCAAGCAGGCTGGGTTTAAGGCGGTTGATCTATTCCATGCGGTAGAAAGTGGCAAAATTAAAGCCATCTGGATTATGGCCACCAATCCGGTGGTGAGCTTACCCGATGCCGATCAGGTCAAACGTGCCTTAGATAAATGTGAATTTGTGGTGGTGTCCGACATTTGCCAAGACACCGACACTACACAATATGCCGACGTGCTGTTACCGGCTTTAGGCTGGGGTGAAAAAGATGGTACAGTCACCAATTCTGAACGCCGTATTTCCAGACAGCGTGCATTTTTAGAAGAGCCAGAACAGGCTAAAGCCGACTGGTGGGCGATCAGTCAGGTCGCAAAACGCATGGGCTTTAGCGGTTTTGATTTTAACAATAGCCATGACATTTTTCAGGAACATGCCCGTTTATCGGCACATCAAAATGCAGATTTAAGCCAGTGCGATATAACGCCATATTTCCGCTATTTTAATTTAAACGGCTTAACAGATTTAACCTTTAATCAATATGATGACCTAAAACCGGTGCAATGGCCGGTCTGGACTAAACATCAGGCAGATGGTTGTGTAGCGCGACTTTATTCCAAAGGTCAGTTTAGTCATGCGGATGGCAAAGCCCAATTTATTGCCATTAGCGCAGTTAATCCCGTCAATCAGGTGTGTAGCGAATTTCCTTTGGTGCTGAATACCGGGCGGATTCGTGACCAGTGGCACACCATGAGCCGTACCAGTTTATCTGCCAATTTAAGTAGCCATCGCGCAGAGCCATTTTGTGAAATCCATCCACATGATGCCTTGAAATACGGGGCCAAAGATGGCGAGCTGGTGGAAGTCAAATCGAAATGGGGGAGTTGTATATTACGCGCCACAGTCAGTGACAACATCCGTCGTGGACAGGTTTTTGCACCGATTCACTGGAATGACCAAGTGGCATCGGATGCACGGATTGGCAAAGTAGTCAATCCGGTGGTGGATGCCATTTCCGGTGAGCCTGAATTTAAGCATACCCCAGTCATCATCCAGCCATTTTACAGTCAGTGGCAAGGCGTCCTCTATGTACGTCAGGGCTTTGAAAAGATTGTGCAATCATCCATTCAGAATATGGTGTGGTGGACCAAAATCATCACCGCCAAAGCTGTGCGTTATGAACTGGCCGACCGTAAAAAATTTACCCAGACCACAGAGCAGTTAAAAGAGCTGTTACCGTTTCAGGATGAAAGTTTTGAATGGCTGAATATTGAAGATCAGACTGCCCATATCAGTCACAGTGTGGTGCTGAAAGATGGGCATTTGATTGCCAGCCTGTATATTGCACCGAAAGCGTTATTACCGGATCGTGACTGGGTCGCCAGTCTGTTTAAACGTGAACGTTTAAGTGCTATGCACCGTAAAGCCTTGCTGGCCGGACAACCGATGTCGATGGCAAATAATGAAGGTCCATTGGTATGTAGCTGCTTTAAGGTGGGTAAAAACCGGATTATTGAAACCATTAAAGAAAAAAATATAACCAATGAAAAACAGGTCACTACATGTTTAAAAGCAGGCGGTAACTGCGGTTCATGTCTGCCTGAAATTCGTGGCCTGATTAAAGCCTGTCAAATGGAGGTGGTAGAATGAGAAAAACATTAAAAAATGCTGTTTATCCGAGCACCGATCTGGTGATTTTAGCCGGGGGACAGGCACGGCGCATGAATGGCATCAATAAGCTGTTGCAGAAATTTGATGACCAGATTCAACTGATCAAAATCCATCAACAGCTAAAATCCGATGTGGCACATGTCTGGATTAACAGCCACCGGGATGATTCGATTTACCAGAAAATTATTCCCAGCATTCATTGCTATCAGGATGATGAAAGCGGCTTTTTAGGTCCACTGATGGGCATGAAAAGTGCCTGGGCACATGTACAGGTCGACTATGTGCTATTTGTCCCTTGTGATGTGACCTATATCCCTTCACGAGTTCTACTCAAGTTGCATCAGGCTTTGGCCAAAAACAGTCTGGCAGAGGTGGCTTATGTGGAAATGAACGGCAAGGCACTCTATCCATTTTGTCTGCTTAAACGCAGTAGTCTACCTACCTTCATCAGTCATCTCGAACAAAAACAGCGCAGTCTAAAACACTGTTTTGCCGACTTGCACGCTCAAGTGGCAAGTTTTAAAAATCGTGCCCTGTTTTTTCACAGCATTAATTCACTGGATGAGCTGCAGCAGCATCAACAACTTAAATTTCTGCATTAAAAATGAATCTTTTGCCTTTGGCACAAAGTTGGAACACTTATTGCAATTCTAACAATAACAAGATTGGGCACTTTAAATCTTGCGCACAATTGCTGTGCGGTAACAGGAAGTTGTTCGAAGATGGATGTTCAACATGAATATGATGACAGAACTTGAAACCGAAGCGCGCTTTGTCGATCAGTTTGGTCGCAGCAAGCGAAAATTGCGAATATCAGTGACCGATCGCTGTAATTTCAAGTGTGTCTATTGCATGCCAGAACACCCTGAATGGATGAAAAAACATGATTTACTCAGTTTTGAACAGCTTTATCATTTTTGTGATTTTATGGTGCATCGTGGCATCGAATTTATTCGCATTACCGGTGGCGAACCTTTAATGCGTCAAGGCGTGGTGCATTTTATTGCACAACTGCAACAGCTCAAAAAGCTGGGTTTAAAACGCATTTCCATGACCACCAATGCCCATTATTTAAAACAATATGCACAGGCGTTAAAACAGGCTGGACTGGATGATCTGAATATCAGTCTGGACAGCCTGGATGCCAATCAATTTAAACAACTGACCCAAAAAGAGCTGGCCCCGGTACTGGATGGAATCCGCGCTGCACAAGACGTGGGACTGTCTATTAAAATCAATAGTGTATTGATGAAGGGGATGAATGATGACCAAATTCTGTCTTTGGCACGCTGGTCGGTGCAGCAAAAAATTATCTTACGTTTTATTGAGTTTATGCCGCTGGATGGTGACCGCAAATGGTCGAGCGCACATGTAGTCAGTGAACAGCAGATTTTAGACACTCTAGCCACTGAATTTGCAGTCACTCACCAGGTAAATGATGCAGCTCAGTCAAGCTCAGATCCGGCACGACAATATCTGATTGATGGTCATCCAATTGGCATTATTTCCACCATCACGAACTCATTTTGTGGAACTTGTGATCGAGTACGTTTAACCGCGCAAGGTGAGTTTTATAACTGCCTATTTGCACCGAAAGGTTTGAATCTAAAAACTGAAATTAAAGCCTTGGCTGCATCTATACCTTTGAGTGAACTGGGCTTGCATCACACTGTATCAAATTATATCTGGAATAAAGAACAGGGCTTTCATGCCATTCAACAACGCTTGAAAAATGAGCCATCCCGTAAAATCAGCATGCATATGATTGGAGGTTGAAATGCCACAAATCAAGATCAAAATTGAAGCCTTCGGTGCAGTAGAACGACAGTTACCTGCAAATTTAGCCCTGTTATGCAGTGCCCGGAGCACCATTGCTGAGGTATTGACACAAGTCGGACAGGATTATCCGGCAGCTTTTGCCATGCTTGAACGTTGTGCCTGCGCCATCGGTGAGGACATCATTCCCCGACAAACCCAGCTTGATACAGACAGTACGCTGGTGCTGTTGTCACCAGTGGCAGGAGGCTGAAATGCCGTTATTGAAAACATTTTGCAGAATTCAGGATACCGACTTAACTTTAGACAGCTTTGATCAGATTGAGCAGTTTCCTGAATGCGGTGGCATAGGGGTGTTTATCGGAACCGTGCGTAATCATCATGAAGGCAAAGCGGTTAAGGCACTGAAATATACTGCGTATGCACCCGTGGTGGAAAAAATGATTCGCCAGATCGAGCAGGAGATTCAGGCTAAATATGGTGTGTCCTATGTACGGGTGATTCACCGGATTGGTGCTTTGGCGATTGGTGAAAAGGCCATTATTGCCATGGCCTATGCTGCACATCGCCGCGAAGCCTTTGCTGCCTGTGAAGAAGCGGTAGAACGGGTCAAGCACGAAGTACCGGTGTGGAAAGAAGAATTTTACCTAGATGGCAGCAGTCAATATGTAGAAGGTTGCTGTATCCGTAAAGATACAGCGGAGCAGGGGTCTGCACATCATCATGCAGATAAACAATCTGCACACAGTGATCATGCCCATTGTCATCATTAAAACAAGATTAAGCTACTCATTGAATCTGAGTAGATGTCAGTCAACAGCATTATTTAAAGTAAAAATGAATTCAGGAAAGATGCAATGAAAAATGTCGGGATGAAAGCCGAGAGTTATCGTACTGCAGTGGCCACAGGGATTCTGCATGCCCCAGCACCTTGCATTGAATTGTTACGTCAGGGCAATACCGAAAAAGGCGATGCGCTGAAGACGGCACGAATTGCAGGGATTTTAGCAGCCAAACGTACCGATGAACTGATTCCGCTATGCCATCCGCTACCGATTTACCGGGCCGATGTGGAATATGAACTGTTTGATGCACATGTGGAAATTATTGCCACGGTGGAAACCATTGGGCCGACCGGGGTGGAAATGGAAGCGTTGACCGCAGTCAGTCTGGCCGGTTTAACGTTGTATGACATGCTGAAACCGCATTGTGAACCGGAAGACCTATGTCTGGATCGGGTTAAGTTGCAAAAGAAAAAAGGCGGTAAATCACACTTTACCCGTGCCTTAAAAGAAGCAATGCCTGCCTCTATCATTGTGCTGTCGGATACCGTGGCTTTAGGCAAAAAACTGGATACGGCAGGGCAGAATGTATTGGAAATTTTACAGGAAGCCAATTTTGGCAATATTGCCTATCAGGTGATTCCGGATAGTCCGGAACAGTTACTGGCATTGATTGAACAGCAGAAAAATGACTATCCCCTGATTTTAACCGTAGGTGGAACCGGGTTGGGGCCGAAAGACTTAACCGTGGAAACCATCCAGCCGTTATTAAAACGGGAAATTCCCGGGCTGATGGAAGCCTCACGCAGTTTTGGGCAAAAACGTACACCTTATGCCGCCTTAAGTCGTGGTGTGGCCGGATATATCGAGAACAGTTTGGTGATGACCTTACCGGGGAGCCGGCAAGGGGCGAAAGAATCGTTGATTGCAGTTCTGCCAGCATTGGTACATTTATTTGATGTGCAAAAAAATATTCCCCATTCAGGGGGTTACCAATGAATAGCCTAATGTCAGGATGTGGTGCTGAAAACGGCTTGATTAGTGTGGATCAGGCACTGGATTTAATCTTGCAGCACACTCAGGTGTTAGCAACTGAACGCCTTGAGCTTAATCAGGCTTTAAACCGCTATTTGGCGCAAGATGTGTATGCTGCCATCAATCTGCCCTTATTTTCGCAAAGTGCGGTAGATGGTTATGCACTGTGTGCCCAGTCCGTAATTGAGCCGCATAGCGAATTTGAACTGATCGGTGAAATCCGGGCCGGACAACAGGATGAGCTGCAACTGAAAGCCGGACAAGCGGTTCGGATTTTTACTGGCGCCAAAATTCCGTTTGGAACCACCACAGTGGCACGTCAGGAAATCGTCAAGCTCATCGATTCAGGCAAAATCGCAATAGTTGAAAACCTGCATGCTCATGCTGATATTCGCAATGCAGGTGAAGAAATTACCACTGGACAGCTGCTAGCCAGTAAAGGCCAACAGCTGTCTGTGGGGGCAATTGCCAGTTTAAGTATGGCAGGCATTCACAGTGTAGAAGTTGTTCGATATCCTAAAGTTGCAGTGGTCATTACTGGAGATGAAGTCGCGAGCAGCATTGAAGATTTTGCAGCAGGTAAAATCTTCGATGCCAATGCGCCGCTGATTCAGGCCTGGTTTCAAAATGCAGGACAGCAGGTTGAAATTTTCCATGTAGCCGATAGCGAAGATGCAGTGAAAGCATTAATTCAGCAATTATCGGACAGCTATGATGTGGTTTTAAGCACTGGCGGTGTCTCGGTGGGAGATTATGATTTTATTCGGCCAGTGGCACTGGATTTAGGCTTCGAACAGCTGTTCTGGAAAGTGAAACAGAAACCGGGCAAGCCGATGTTCTTTGCAGAATTAACCCGCAATGATTGTTCGCGTTGTTATCTGTTGGGTTTGCCGGGTAATCCTGCAGCCGTGTATGTGGGTATGCAAATTTATACCGCAACCTTATTAAATGTGTTGCAGGGGCAAAAACAGCGGCCGGACTGGTTTAGTGCAGTACTCAGCCATGATTTAAAAAACGACAGCCGAGAACGTTTTTTAAGAATGTCCGCCCATTTTGATCAGTCAGTTTTGAAAGTAAAAAGTCTGTCCAAACAGCAATCGCATATGCTCAGCAATTTAGTGCAGGCCAATTGTCTGGTGCGTATTCCCGCAGGGCAAAGCCTGCTTGAAGGGGATATTGTCCAGGGCTTATTTATTCATTAAGGGGCAAAAGAATCATGAAAAAATCTCTGTTTTTCTCAGTATGTCTACCGGTTTCACTTTCAGTTGCACATGCTGAAACAGTCAAAATTTATGCTGCTGCCAGCCTGACCAACGCCGTGAGCGACATTGAAGAAATTTATGCAAAGCAACATCCGAAAACAAATCTTGTAACGGTATATGGGGCTTCATCCGCGCTTGCAAAACAGGTTGAAGCAGGGGCAAGCAGTGATATCTTTTTTTCGGCCGATCTGGACTGGATGAATTACCTGATCAAAAAGAACCTGATTAATCAAAACAGAACCAGGCTCTTATTGTTTAACCAGCTGGTGGCCATCAGTTCAAAAAATTTAAATATTGCATTTAAGCCACAGTCTACTTTTAATTTTGCTCAAGCGTTTAAAGGACATCTTTGTACGGGACAGATGGAATCTGTGCCTGCGGGTAAATATGCCAAACAGAGCCTGATTAAACTAAACTGGTTGAATAGCCTAAATAGACGGATTGTGGGAACAGATGATGTGCGCTCGGCTTTGGCTTTTGTTGAGCGTGGCGAATGTGAGGTAGGTATTGTTTATAAAACGGATGCCCTGATTAGCCAGAAAGTCAAAATCATCGGTACTTTTCCCGCAAACTCACATAGCCCGATTGCGTATCCGCTGGCTTTAACCAAGCAGGGCGAACAGAATAAACAGGCAGTACAGTTTGTACAGTTTGTGGAAAAAAGTGCTCAGGCCAAAGCAATCTTTAAAAAATACGGTTTTAGCCTGAAATCCTAAGCAATCCCTTGGGAGATAAATCAACGATGTTAAGTCCAGAAGAGCTGAGTGCCCTGTATTTATCTGCCAAAGTAGCCGGTTTTGCCACCTTGTTCTGCTTACCTTTTGCCATCGGATTGGCTTGGGTACTAGCACGATATGAATTTCGGCTGAAATTTATTATGGAAGCATGTTTACAGTTGCCGATGGTACTCCCTCCCGTGGTGCTGGGCTATTTGCTGCTGGTACTGTTTGGCAATCAGGGCATCATTGGAAAATATCTGCATACACTGGGCATACAGCTGGCTTTTAACTGGAAAGGGGCTGTATTGGCCTCGATGATTGTGGCATTTCCGTTGATGGTACAACCGATTCGGCTGTCCTTTCAGTTGATGAACCAGCAGCTGGAACAGATTGCTGGTTCATTGGGGGCTGCGCCATGGAGAGTCTTTTTCAGTATCAACTTGCCTTTGGCTATTCCTGGCATCGTGATGGGTAGCATTTTATGTTTCAGCCGCAGCCTAGGGGAGTTTGGCGCCACCATTACTTTTGTCGGTAACATTCCTGATGAAACCCGTACCATTCCCATCGCGATTTATTCCTTGCTGCAACAACCCAATGGTGAAGATATGGCAATGCGTTTGGTGGCCTTATCCTTATTTTTGGCTTTTAGCGCCTTAATTGCCAATTATTTTATTCTGCAAAACTATCAACGCAAATTGGGAGCCTGAAATGTTGAAATGTGATTTTCAATATCAACATGCTGATTTTAGCTTGAATGTTGAACTGGAGATGCAGCAGTCACTTTTGGGCATTGTGGGCGTTTCTGGGAGTGGCAAGAGCACCTTGTTAAAAAATATTGTCGGACTATTCAAACCTGATCAGGGGTATATCCAGTTTAATCAACACATTTTGGTGGATACCTGGCAAAACATTCATCTGCCCATGCATCAACGCAAAATCGCTTTAATTTTCCAGCAGGCCTTGCTGTTTCCGCATATGAATGTCAAACAGAATTTATGTTATGCAGAAAAATGGCTGGCACCCTCGGAACGAAAATTCCAGTTTGATGACATTGTAGATTTGCTGGACTTGAATGCCCTGATTCAGCGTAAAGCCTGGCAGCTTTCAGGTGGGGAAGCACAGCGGGTATCGATTGGACGTGCCTTATTGTCTTCTCCCAATTTGCTGTTATTGGATGAACCATTAACTGGATTAGATGTACAGTTAAAACAGCAAATTTTACCCTTTTTTAAACGAATGAAAGATGAACTGAATGTGCCGATGATTTATGTCTCTCATCATCTGGAGGAACTGGAGTATTTAGAGGCTGATACTTTGCAGTTAAACCACGGTCAATTACAGCATAATTAAACTGATTAGAGCCGGCTCATATTATTAAAAATAGCCTAAGCAATTTAAATCCTAAACTGCTTAAACTATTTCTATAAATATCAAAAAAGCATCTTAAAAGGATTATGGAGTATGTTTAACCACCAGCACGGGAACATGGCTGGCGGTCAGAATATCCTGGGCAATACTGCCAATAAAAGCTTTTTTCAAACCGGTACGCCCATGCGATCCAACCACAATCAAATCAGCCTTTAATTCATCGGCTAGTTCAGCAATGGCCTCACTGGGGGATTGTTTGGCCAGAAGTTTAGTCTCTGCGGCAATGCCTGCTTCAGCAAATCTGGCACCTAGCTCAGCTAATATATTTTTAGCGTGGGCTTGGGCCTCCATAAAATAATCTGTGACTCCAGGTACATTTTTATAAAAACTGACACTGGTTAAAGGGTCGATAATTACCACACTGACTATAGTCACTTTACTTCCTATAGCTTTAGCCAACATCATCGCTTGGTCAGCGGCAGCGAGAGAGATAGGGGAATCATCTACAGAAACTAAGATGTGCTGGTAACCCATGATGTTATCCTCTTGTTTCAATATTTATTATTTGTTCAAAGCTTAACATAGTTAGAATGCTGGAAGGAAAAAAGGTAAAAATGTATCTTTTATATTTAATTCACCAAAATATTAATCATATGAATACACTCAAATATTCATTAAATTTGAAAATTATCTTTTGACTTATAAGAATAAATATCAAACCTATTTTTAATGATAGAAATTTCAGCAGCAAAGCCTGAGAGAATTGACATTTCCAGCTCTTGGCTTTGGTAGCTAACCAGCGCACTCCTTTGTCTAAAGAGATGAGATAGTTGCCAGCATTATGCATGGTTTTGAACACCTGTGGGCTTCTTGGGATTTTTTATCCAATCAAGAAGATTTTGAATTTTTTAGAAAGCTGCTTAGGTGACTATGACTAATAGGGGGCTTTCTGTAGACTTGCTTATCTATCCATGTTGATATTATCGATTAGTTTGGAATTGATCTGTTTTTGTTTAAGCTTTTAATAAGAAGGTTGAAAGATAGAATGATAAAAATTAGCTTATAAAAAAAGCCCCAATATTTCGATTAGGGCTTTTCGTATTCTGGAGCGGGAAAGGAGACTCGAACTCCCGACCCCAACCTTGGCAAGGTTATGCTCTACCAACTGAGCTATTCCCGCAATATGGAAGTGAATTATAGAGAGTTTCTTTCAACTGTCAACTCTTTGTGCTTCCAAATGTTTAATTAATCAGCACGACGCCAAATGGTGCCTTGACGGGTATCTTCCAGAACCACGCCTTGATCGAGTAAATTCTGGCGAATTTCGTCCGCTTTGGCAAATTCCTTGGCCTTTTTCGCATCTTTACGTTGCTGAATCAGGTCTTCAATCTGCTCTTCCGACAAGCCTAATGCTTCCTGACCAATATCTGATTTCAAAAAGTCGTCTACATTATGCTGTACCAAACCTAAGATATTGGTCAAGTGACGTAAAGTTGAATAATACACTGCAGCCTGTTCAGCATTTTCATCTTTCACTGCACGGTTGAGTTCTTTGTTGACTTCAAACAATACGGCAATTGCTTCAGCGGTATTGAAGTCATCGCGCATAGCAGAATTAAAACGTTCAACCAATGCTTCATCTAGAATTTCTACAGTTTTTTCACCATAGGCTTGTTGATATGCCTTAAATGAGTGATAGAAACGGGAAAGGGTGTTCTTTGCTTCTTTTAGTGCTGTGTCAGAGAAGTTCACCGGGCTGCGGTAATGCGAAGAAACAATAAAGAAACGGATCACTTCCGGATGGAATTTATCCATCACATCGCGAATGGTGAAAAAGTTACCTAAAGATTTCGACATTTTTTCGCCGTCGACATTAATAAAGCCGACATGCATCCAGTAATTCACATACTGTTCGCCAGTTGATGCTTCTGATTGGGCAATTTCATTTTCATGATGTGGGAAGGTTAAATCTGAACCGCCTCCATGAATATCAAAATGATTGCCCAGACAGCACGTGGACATCGCTGAACATTCAATATGCCAGCCCGGACGTCCATTGCCCCAAGGTGAAGCCCATGAAGGTTCATTTTCTTTGGCATGCTTCCACAGCACAAAGTCAAATGGATGTTTCTTTTCTACTTCTACATCGACGCGTTCAGAGGCACCGGCTTGCATATCTTCCAGTTTACGGCCAGACAAACGGCCGTATTTGGCAAATTTTTCCACTTCAAAATAGACATCGCCATTTGCAGAAGGATAAGCCGTGCCTTTATTGACCAGATTGCCAATCATGTTTTGCATCTGGTCGATGTAATCAGTCGCACGAGGTGCTTCATCTGGATGTAGGCAGCCTAAGTTTTCAGCATCTTCGTTCATGGCTTTGATAAAACGATCGGTTAGCGCAGTAATGCTTTCCCCATTTTCATTGGCACGTTTGATGATTTTGTCATCAATATCGGTAATGTTACGTACGTATTTTACCTTCCAGCCCTGACTGCGCAGAAAACGAATAATATAGTCAAATGCAACCATAACTCGAGCATGACCAATATGACAGTAGTCATACACAGTCATACCGCAAACATACATGTCGATATGACCTTCTTTACGAGGTACGAATTCTACTTTTTTACGTTGCTCTGAGTTATATAGAATAAAAGGTTGCATAGGTCTTCAAATTGTTTCTACCAAAAGATGGCTCATCTTAACCTAAGCATTTTTTTTCATAAAGTTAAAACAAAAAAAAGCAGGAATTTTTTAGGGATATATGGATGTATAAATGTTGAGTGCCATGACTGATGATGCGCAATGCTCTATTACAAATAAAATCCCGGATCTGTCCCCGTTTTTCTGGAGCATTTAAGACCAGAACCTTCAAAACGAGAGCCTTTTAGAAATAGGCAGATGTAATATCCAGATTTTATAGATCAAGTGAACACTATATATCTCATCAATATTTAACAGATCAAGAGAAGTCTATATTCACCTGCTTCATGAGGCGCTCTATGCACACAAGGTAAAACGGGCTGTGTTGGATGATCGACTGCCAGGCGCCAAAGATGTCCTTGACCTAAATTGATCGGGGTTGCATCCGCTTTGGGTGCATAATGTAAATCAAAGAAATATTCTTCCAAGAAATTTTCGAACTCGGCTTCTGGACCGTCATATAAATTTTTAAGCTTTGCTCTTATTTCTGGAATCAGAATCTTTTGTTCAACCTGATTGTTTGGCAAAATATCACTGGCACAACCATAATAAGTACATAAAAAAGTATCTGTTTCTATAGCTGAGCGGTCAACATGGTAGGAATACACATCTGTTGAAATGAAATCCAGCTCTTCATCCCGTTCATAACTTTTAAGTAAATTAAGAGAAGGGGATGCGCCGAAATCAGTTAATAGCTGTATATCCCTTAAGATCATTTCCCGAGCCAGATGACCTTGTTCGGAAAGTTGCAGTGCTAAAAGATCTTCAATAGAAACTTCGGTAATATTCTCTTTTAATTCAAGTTTGGTAACAATTTCTTTAAAATCCCCAGCTAGATTTCTATACCAGCAAAGGGCATTCATATTTCCTTGAAACTTCGAATTGACCAGTTCAGGAAAAGTGGAAACCACGCCAATTTGCTCGTGATCAGAAAGTGTATTTTTCATATTAGAATTAAATAATAAAACCATGTCTAATAATATAACTCAGCTTGGTATAAATGAAGCAGGATGAATGAAACACAACACCTACGCATCAAGTGGCTGTTTGCAGCTGGAATAACATGAGTTCATACAAATAAGAATGTATATCAATTCAATATCTTAAGATTGCTATAGGATACTGGCCAAACCTGAGGTTAGGGAAGCTGAGGTTCGCTAGGAAATTAGGCAAGTTCATGACCATCATTTCTACACAATTCGTGGAATCTTGTACATTTAGAAACGTGACATTTGCATAGATATGATAAAATTGCGAAAATTATTTTTTGCTTGATTGAATCAGCTCTGTATAGAGTAAAGGTAAACCTATTTTGAACCCCTCAAATATGCCAAATCAAATAGACTTTCAAAAAGTTGCACTAGAAACTTTGCGTATAGAAGAACAAGCCCTGGAAATATTGGCAACGCAAATTGATGATCGTTTTAATCGTGCCTGCGAAACCATTTTGCAGTGCCGGGGACGTTTAGTCATTACTGGTATGGGAAAATCAGGGCATATCGGCCGTAAAATGGCAGCAACGTTTGCTTCTACAGGTACGCCATCATTCTTTATGCATCCGGGAGAAGCGGGGCATGGTGATTTAGGCATGCTGGTTCCTGGCGATGTGCTGATTGCCATTTCTAACTCGGGCAAGAGTGATGAAATCATGATGCTGATGCCTTTGATCAAGCGTCTGGAAATTCCTCTAATTACTATTAGTGGTGATGACAAAGGTCCTATGCCGCAAAATGCCGATGTCGCTTTAACCCTGGGAAATATTCAGGAAGCCTGTCCACTGGGTTTGGCTCCGACTTCAAGCACCACGGCAACTCTGGCTTTAGGTGATGCCTTGGCAGTTGCTTTACTGGATGCACGTGGTTTTACTGCTGATGATTTTGCGCTGTCTCATCCTGCCGGTGCATTAGGTAAACGCTTATTATTACATGTCGAACACCTCATGCACACAGGTACAGAATTGCCAAAAGTCTCTCCAGATACACCAATGAATCAGGTTTTATACGAAATTTCAAACAAACGCCTGGGTTTAACCACAATTGTCGATCAAAATGACGTACTGCTCGGGATTTTTACTGACGGTGATTTACGTCGTTTAATTGATAAGCAACAAGGCTTTGATGTGAAATTGCCGGTTTCTGAGGTCATGACTAAAAATCCATTGACCATTTCGCAAGATGCGCGTGCGGTTGAAGCTTTAGAGCGCATGAACGAAAAGAAAATCAATCAATTTGTTGTTGTAGATGATGTAAATAAGGTCATTGGTGTGATTAGCATGCATGACCTGATTCAAGCCGGGGTAAATTAATAAATGGCATCTTATATTTTATTGGAACAGGCACGTTATGTTGAAGCCTTGGTTCTTGATGTCGACGGGATTCTGAGTGATGGTTTTGTCACCCTGACCAATACTGGGGATGAAATCAAGTCCTTTGATATCCGTGATGGTTTAGGTATGAAACTCGTACAGAAAGCCGGTGTAAAAGTCATTATTATTACTGGACGTAAAAGTAATATTGTGGAAAAGCGCATGTCTGACTTGGGCGTAGACCTGGTTTTTCAGGGTCGTGAAGATAAAGGTACTGCATTACGCGAAGCCTGTGCCCAATTGAATGTTGCTCCAGAAGACTGTTTGTATATAGGTGATGACTGGCCTGATCTTTCGGCATTTGCAATTGCAGGTATGAAAGTGACTGTTCCCAATGGTCATGTTGAAGTTCGACGCCGTGCTGACCTTGTAACCCAGGCCATGGGTGGTCGTGGTGCAGTGCGTGAAATCTGTGACATGATTCTGATGGCTAAAGGAGCTTATGAACAGCTACTTGAAACCTATACCGCTGCCCCACATTAATTGTTAAACCATTCATTGAATTTGAGTTAAGTACCACACTTATGGATACAAAAGTTTTATACCTAACTGCTATAGCAATTGCAGCTATAAGTGGTGGTTACTACTATTACAGTGGTAAGGGCAACAAGCTCGAGGTTGACTCAGCCAGAAGCATGACCTATTCCGCTGAAAAAATTAACCTGACTCAAACCGATGACAACGGTAATTTGTATGCCCGTGCTCAGGTCGATCGTATGGAACAGGACATGCAAAAAGAAACGGCCAAACTCGAAAACCTGAATGCTTCCCTGTATAAGAATGGCGCAGTTGATGCTACTTTTTATGCCAAAGTGGCGAACAGTTATGATGATAATCAAAAGGTGATTCTGTCGGGCAATGTTGTGGCGACCAAGTTGATGCAACAGGGCAAAATGCAGTTTCAGACTCAGGAATTAACCGGATATCCTGACACTCGGGAAATAGAGACAGATAAACAGGTCATTGTGCAATCTCCGCAAGCTGAATTTGTAAGCCAGGGGCTGAAAGCCAATTTAAATGACGGTCAATACGAATTTTTTAATATTCGAGGAAAATATGAACCACAATCTTAAGCTTACATTGCCTAAAACCTTGCTTAAACAAGCAGCTTTAGCCGGTTTGGTTGTATTCTCGTCGGCAGCTGCATTTGCCATTCCATCTGACCGAAATCAGCCTATTTCATTGGTCGCCGACCGTGCAACCTATAATGAAAAAACCGGGGTGACGACCTATAGCGGGAATGTCATCATCGAACAGGGCACCATGAGATTGCAAGCCAACTCTATTGTTGCCAATCTCAACAGTCAAAAACAGATTAGTAGCATTACAGCGACAGGCGGTCCTGCACGTTTTCAACAGCAAACCGAGGTCAATAAAGGCTTGGCGAAAGGTCAGGCACAAAGGATTCTTTATAATGCCCAAACAGGCATTATCACCTTGTCCGGCAATGCATTTTTACAGCAGGATGGGGCAAGTATTCGCGGTAATACTTTGAAATACAGCATGAATAAAGGTGATGTTGAAGCGACGGGTACACCGAACAATACTGGCTCATCTTCAGGTCGCGTACAAATTATTATTCCACCATCTAGCTCAAAAACGTTTCCAGGAGCACGTGATTAATGGATCAACCGCTAAATCAGCCCCAAACATTATGTATTAAACATCTGGCAAAAAACTATAGTAAAAGATGGGTTGTGAAAGATGTCTCTTTTCAGATGCAGAGTGGACAGATTGTAGGCTTACTTGGTCCAAACGGTGCGGGTAAAACCACCAGTTTTTATATGGTGGTGGGTTTAGTTCGGATGGACAAAGGCGAGATTCATTTGGATAATCTTGATTTGTCAGACTTGGCTATGCATGAACGTGCCCGTAAAGGCATTGGTTATTTGCCGCAAGAAGCCTCAATTTTTAGAAAACTGACGATTTCTGAAAATATTATGGCGATTCTTGAAACCCGTAAAGATTTGAACAAGCAACAGTGTCAACAGCGTTTAAATGAATTACTGGCAGATTTTAAAATCACGCATATTAAGGATTCACTGGGAATGAGTGTGTCTGGTGGTGAGCGTCGCCGTGCTGAAATTGCCCGTGCTTTGGCTGCTGATCCTAAGTTCATGCTGCTGGATGAACCTTTCGCGGGGGTCGATCCTATTTCTGTAGCGGACATCAAGGATATTATCCGTGAACTTAAAGACCGCGGAATTGGTGTACTGATTACTGATCATAACGTACGGGATACATTAGCGATTTGTGAGCATGCCTATATTGTCAGTGAAGGTGCGGTAATTGCAGAAGGTACACCGCAAGAAGTGCTTGAAAATGACACTGTGCGCAAAGTCTATTTGGGTGAAGATTTTACTGTTTAATTAAAGTTTAATCAGAATGATTTAATCTTATAAATTACAGTATCATTTAAGTTTAAATATTTTTAATTCTTAAGAAACCTTCTTTTATAGGAGGTTTTTTTGTATCTGCAAGTGGTTCAAAACAGGCTATACTGCTGCTGTATTGTTATTTATTCCAGATTTATGCCATTTACGATTGCCTCATCCGTTACTTTCGAAGAAGACATTAAAAAAAGTCGCTTTCAGGCGATTGCTGCACCAGTCGAAAATGAACAGGATGTCAAAAACTTTTTAGAGTTCCATAAAGATATCACCACCACACATCAGTGCTGGGCCTGGAAAATTGGTCATAATGTTCGTTTTAATGATGATGGTGAACCATCAGGTACTGCGGGAAGACCGATTTTGGCAACCATTGAAGGCAATGAATTAACCAATATCATCGTTCTGGTCAATCGCTGGTTTGGCGGTATTAAACTCGGAACGGGCGGGCTGGTTCGGGCCTATGGTGGTTGTGCAGGGCAGTGCCTGGTACTGGCGGAAAAAATTGAACTGATCGAAAAAAAGAAAGTCAGCTTTGCCTGCCATTTTAATGAATGGGCTATTTTTCAGTATGAGTTGAACCACCAAAACATCGAATTTCAAGAACAATATACTGCCACAGGCGTACAGGTCGAAGCCTTGTTACAAGTTCATCAAATTCAGCCTTTGGCACTGAAAATTCAGGATGTGACTCGCGGACGTGAACAACTGAAAATTGTAGAAGATCCGAACCATGACTGAACAGGATCCGCTATTAAAATATCGTGAACAGCACAAGCATCGTTTGAATTACATGCCGTGGCTGTACTGGTCATTAAAACCGAAAAATCGCGGCTGGGCAGAACAGTGGCAAAAAGAATATCAGGCTTATTTGATGGAAATGGAAACTGTCGAAATTGGTGAAAACTGTTTTATTTCACCGCTGGCCCATATTTTTGCCGAGCCAGGCCGGAAAATCACGATTGGTGACAATACTTTTATTGCTGCAGACTGTACTTTGCATGGTCCTTTAGAAATTGGCAATGAAGTGGCCATTAACCATCACTGTATTCTCGATGGTGGGCGCATGGGGATCAAACTGCATGATCAGGTCCGTATAGCTGCATATTGCCATTTATATGCCTTTGACCACGGGATTGAACTTGCACAGCCCATTTACCAGCAAGCGGTACGTTCTCGGGGCATCGAGATTGGGCAAGATGTCTGGCTGGGCGCGCATGTGGGTGTTAAAGATGGTGTTAAAATTGATGCTCATGCTATTGTCGGCATGAACAGTATGGTCACAAAGAATGTTGAAAAGGCAACTATTGTTGCAGGTAATCCGGCCAGATTTATTCGTCATCGGGATTAAAAAATCCAAGAAAATGAAGATGAATCAGGGAGTAAGTTTAATTACATAAAAGCATGCACAGCGGTGAAGAGTTATGCTAACTTAAAATAACAATTAGACTTAAAGCCTGTATGGGCGAAAAGCGAGGCGAAAATGAAACGTGTAATCGCTTGTATTGATTCTTCTCCATGTGTAAATGCAGTGGCTGAAGCTGCGGCATGGGTTGCAAAGCAGACACAACGTGAATTGGTACTATTACAGGTTTTAGATTATTACCCGGCTAGTTATCATTTGGGGGAAATTAGTGGGGTGATCGGGTTTGAAAGTAATGCAATGTTACTGAAAGAACTGGCAGAACTTGAACAAAAACAAAGTGAACTGGCACTGGATTACAGCAATAATCTTTTAACCCATATTTCTGACATGATTCAGCAGAAGTATCAGATTAGCGCCTCACATCTGCAAGAAAAAGGCGATTTCCTGGAACAGAGTTTTCATGTGCTTAAAGAAGATGACATCGCCATTATTGGCCGGGTCGGAGAGCATTCTGCGGAACGAAACAAACCAATAGGCAGTAATGTAGAAAATTTTATTCGTGGTGCAAAATGTACCGTAATGACCGTCGGGGAACAGTTTAAGCCACCCACACGATTCATTTTTGCCTATGAATATTCACCAACCTGCGTTAATCTGATGAAACGTGTCGCACAAAGTGATTTATTAAGACTCTTACAGTGCCATCTGTTATATGTAGGTGATCATCCGGAAATACTGAATGAACCTTCGCAGTATTTACGTGATGCCGGGATGGATGTGGTGACTGAATACCGTTATGGCGATGTTTCGGAAAATATACTGGAATACCAAAGTGAACATGGCATACAACTGATATTGCTGGGTGCATTTAGTCACAGCAAGATTCGCCAATTCTTTTTGGGAAGTGTGGCAACCAGTATATTCCGAAATTCAAGCGTACCCTTACTGGTGGTGAAATAACTGAGTCAACACCTAACAGGTTTGATTAATAATTACCCATAGTTATCCGCATAAGTTGTGGATAACTATATGGACAGTATCTGTAAATTATTAATAAAAAACAAAAAAAATAAAAAGATTGTTTTTTAACCTTTGTGTCATATTATTTCACTATGGCAAGCGCAAAGCCATCATGTCCTTTGCTACCAACTGTTTGTAATGCAGTACAGGACAAAATTCGAGGATGGTCTTGCAAGGCGACAAACATATCGCGAATACCTTCAATACTAGGTTTGTGGTTTGCAGGATTAATGATCTCGCCAGCACGAATCACGTTATCGAGCACAATAATAGTCCCTGAATGGGACAAGTTTAAGCTGAGTTCTAGATACTCTGGATAACTCTGTTTGTCGGCATCAATAAACACAAAGTCAAATGGTTCAAAATCTGCAGGCAATGCCTTTAATACATCTGCTGCACGCCCCACTTTAAGCTCAATGGTCTGCGGAAGTTTGGCATTATCGATATTTTCCTGACCCAAAGCTGCATGAGTATCACGACCCTCAATGGTCAGAATGTAGCCATCTTCTGGTAGCGCACGAGCCAACCACATTGTACTGTAGGCAGCAAAGGTACCCAGTTCCAGTACACGTTTGCACTTGTTCATCTGAATCAGCATTTGCAGCAGCATGCCCTGATTGGGCGCGACTGCGAGGTGATCTGGAAAACCTTTATCTTCAGTATTTTTTAATGTCTGTAGCAGAATGGGGTCTTCTGGAATTAAATGTGAATCGATGTAAGCATCAATCTCTGTCCACATTTGTTGCATAGTCTGGTCACCTGTGTTGCGATGCATGCATTTTAAACCTTTCCATTCAGAGTGCAATTTATCGTTTTGATTTATTGAAAATAGGGCAATAAAAAAGAGATCAGCAGGATCTCTTTTTTTTTACCGCAATACACGATTTTAAAAATTACACATTGAGCTGTGGCGTGAGTGGTCTGGACCCCAGGTGCGGTAACCTTGAGTATCAATATGGATTTGACCAGAAGCATATAGCCCAAGTCCCATATTCAGGCTTTGTCCGTACTGCACCCAGAATTGACATAATTTAAATTTGCTATTTTCAATAAATGCATAATCTTCTGCTTGGGGCACTTCAGGCCCAATACGGAAATCGATCGCCGAATTAAATAAGTGGCGTGATGAATTTGCGCCACCGGCACACTGGTTAAGTGACAAATCCCGGTAAACGGAGGTTACTTCAAAGTCAGTAAGCACTTTGGCAGCAACCAGATATTTAAAGACTCTCAAAGTTGCAATTTGATTGTTCCACAATTCACGGTTAGGAATCATATATTGGGGACGGCCGCATTTTTGCCAGTCACGGGCAGAACGCAACAATTCGAAACTTGGGATAATATTGCCGACACCATTACGTTCCAGAAAATTTTCATATTCACGGACACGATGTAAATTATCGCCGATGGCAATCCATGAATTATAAACATAAGGTACTGTTTTAGGTGGAATTGGGCGTTCAAGGCTAATGCGTTCTTGAGGAATGAAGATCCGTTTTCCATGGGGCATTTGCCCTTGTTTCTGAGGAGATGTGCTACATCCAATCATGACAAGTGGGACCAAGCTCAAGCCCAGTAAGCCCTTTAAAACATGCTTCATTATAGAAATCAGATATTTATAAATACATGCTATTTTAATCTAATTTGAAGGATAAAATTTGAAAATATTGCAATCAAATGTTTTTTTAAGTATAAAAAAAGATCAGCATAGGCTGATCTTTTTCAGGCTCAGAAACAGTCTTATTTTTCCAAGTATTTTAACTTGTCGGCTTTCCCGTTCCATTCTTCGCGATCGGCAGGCTGGTCACCAATTTGAGTGATGTTTGGCCATTTTTGTGAAAGCTCAGCATTCAGTTCAATAAAGACTTCCTGACCTTCAGGCAACTCATCTTCCGAGAAAATAGCATTTGCCGGGCATTCAGGTTCGCATAATGCGCAGTCAATACATTCATCTGGATTAATCACGAGGAAATTTGGACCTTCGTAGAAACAATCTACCGGACAAACTTCTACGCAGTCTTGGTATTTACATTTAATACAATTTTCAGTGACAACAAAGGTCATGGCGACAGCTACCTAAAAAATATGGTTCTAGTTACTCTTGCTGTATTTTAGGCAAAAATGCTGCTAAGTAACAATTGCTTTTATTGATATTTATTATATATAAGGCTGTTAATTTTAGTAAAAATTGAATATTTCATTAAATATATGTAGTAAATGAAAAAGACTTCTATTTAGAAGTCTTTTTCTGGCACAGATTTAAATTAGCTTTCCAGGGCATCTTTTAAAGCATAAATCTGTTGCAAGGCTTCCCGGGGAGAAAGATTGTCTACATCCAGCGATCTTAACAAATTTAGTGCAGGGCTATCTTTTTCAATTTCCACTACACGTTCAATAATTTCTACAGCCGGTTCATCGATCGCACTAAACAAGTCATTTTGTACTACCTTATTGACCTGTTGATGTTGCTGTTTTTCCAGAATCTTTAACCGATTTTGTGCTTCTTTAATCACACTGGCAGGAATACCGGCCAGTTTTGCTACCTGTAAGCCATGGCTTTGACTGGCAGGGCCGTGCTGAACCTTGTGTAGCAGGATTAAATTACCGTTCAGCTCCTTGGCTGTGACATGATAGTTATCAATTCCTGATTCCTTGCCCAGTTCAGTCAATTCGAAATAATGAGTCGCAAACAGGCACAGGCACTTAATCCGTTTGCTCAGGTCAATCACACAAGCCCAGGCTAGAGACAAACCATCATAGGTACTGGTTCCGCGTCCGACTTCATCCATCAGTACCAAAGACTGGTTGGTGGCATGATGCAGAATTTGCGAAGTTTCGGTCATCTCCACCATAAAGGTCGATTTACCGGTCGATAAGTCATCTGCTGAACCAATACGGGTAAATACACGGTCAATCGGACCTAATACAGCAGATTTGGCAGGTACATAGCATCCACAATAGGCCAGTAAACTGATCAGTGCGGTTTGACGCATAAAGGTGGATTTACCGCCCATATTCGGACCGGTCACAATGGCCATACGGTGGTTAAAGTCCAGTGTGGTATCGTTCGGGGTAAAAGCGGTTTTACTTAAGGCTTCCACCACAGGATGTCGTCCTGCAACAATTTTAACCCCAATTTCAGGGCTGAATTCTGGACGGGACCAGTTGCGTAAACGTGCCTGATGGGCAGAATTGGCCAGCATGTCAATCTGGGCAATAGCACTGCTCATCATTTGTAAATTGCCGATGTCCTGACGTAATTCATCCAGCAGCATTTCAAACAGCATTTTTTCACGCGCGAGGGCACGTGATTCGCTTGACAGGACTTTATCTTCAAAAGATTTTAGTTCTGGCGTGATATAACGCTCGGCATTTTTTAAGGTCTGGCGACGGATGTAATGATCTGGTGCTTGCTCGGCTTGAGCGCGGGTCAGTTCAATATAGTAGCCACTGACACGGTTATAGCCAATTTTCAGGGTTGAAATACCGGTATTGGCACGCTCTTGAGTTTCCAGATCAATTAGGAACTGGCCCGCATGATCACGGATTTTACGCAGCTCATCCAGTTCACTGTCAAAGCCTTCTGCAATGACATTGCCATCACGGAGTAATACTGGTGGATTTTCGACAATCGCAGACATCAGGCGTTGATGCAGGCCATTAAAATCACCCAGCTCATCTGTCAGTTGCTGAATCAGAACGGATTGTTTAGTCTGCGTCATTGGCTGTAGCGCATGGCGTAAAAAAGGAATTTGCGCACAGGCCTGACGTAGTTGTACCAGATCACGAGGACGTGCACTGCCTAAAGCGATACGACTCAGTACACGTTCAATATCGCTAATTTCTTTCAGGACCAGACGAATCGGTGTTTCATGATAACCGCTCAACATAGCGGCAATGGCATCCAAACGGGCATCCAGTATTTTGGTGTCGCGTAAAGGCTGCATCAGTGTACGGCTGAGCAGTCGACTGCCCATGGCGGTCTGGCAATCATTGATCAGCTGGAACAGGGATGTACCATGTTCAAATAGAGGTTCAACCAGTTCCAGATTGCGACGCGTGACCGGATCTAAAGCAATAAAGTCACTGCTTTGTTCCAGCTGAATCGAGCGGATATGCGGTAAAGCAGTTTTCTGCGTTTCTTTGGCATAATGGATCAGTGCCGCTGCCGCTGCCTTGGCCAACGGTAAATGATCAATCCCAAAACCAGAAAGGGTAGCGACCGCGAACTGGTCACATAAGGTTTTTTGCGCATTATTCAGGTTGAAATCGACATTCGGACGACGGGTCACAGGGCAGTCGAGCTGTTTTTTAATCTGCTCAATAATATTGGGATCGACAATATCTTCATCTACCACAATTTCACTTGGCATTAAGCGGGAAAGTTCAATTGCCAGTTGTTCGTGATGAAACTCCTGTTGCTGTACCTTGAAAATACCGGCACTTAAATCCAGCAATGCAATACCAATCTGGCCTTGCTGCAGGCAAAGCGCAACTAGATTGGAAGACTGGTAGCTGTTCAATAGGGCATCATCGGTCAGGGTGCCCGGAGTGATGATACGCACCACACCGCGCTCTACCGGACCTTTACCAGTAACTTCACCCAGCTGTTCGCAAATGACCACAGTTTCGCCTTTTTTGACCAGACGGGCCAAATAGCCTTCAGCGGCATGATAGGGAACGCCTGCCATGGGAATCGGTTCGCCATTGGCCTTACCGCGGTGGGTTAAGGTAATCCCCAATAATTTGGCGGCTTTATGGGCATCGTCAAAAAACAGTTCATAAAAGTCACCCATGCGATAAAACATCAGGGAGTGCGGATGCTGCATTTTGACGCTCATGTACTGCTGCATCATCGGCGTTAAAGTGGAAAGATCAGCCATGATTTCCGGGTAACTCATTGAGGTAAAATCCTTAAATATTTAAATACATCTCATCGTTAAAATTTGGCTGTCTCACCAATTTCAAATTTATGCATGAAACGATATGCGTTAAATCCTAGACTCTGGCTTTGTTCTTGTTGTGATTTTCAAGCCAACCCGAGCTATGGAAAAACGCTGTTTCATTTGCTCAGACATCTTATCAAATTTGCATGAATTGCGAAAAATGCTTTGCAGTAAATGGATAAAAATTAGGAGAATAGTTTGACGGGTTTTATCGCAGTGCTGATCGTACCGGCAAGTGAAATGATATTGCCGGTTGATACGAAACTGGAGAACTCAAGCGGACATTAGGGCTGATGCAGACTGAGCTTGGTTAGATGTAGACGCAAGATACGACGCAATTCTAAAACAGCTTCTGGTGTTTCCTGAATGGAATGACCGCCTTTAATAATTTTTTCCGAAATAGCACCCTCCAGATGGGCACTCTTATAGGGCACTACGTCATCAGTGATCACATGGATATCATTACTGTTGGTGATATTGCCAATAATGGAATGAAAGACCAATCCTTTACGCGGGTTAATGTCTTTGGTCAGTTCAATAAACTTGGACTGATAACTTAAATCACTCGGTCCATTTTGAATCAGGCCATGATCAATTTGTTGTAACAGCTCTTTCAAATCCAGATCCTGAGTTTGTATGCTATCGCTAATCGCAGAGAGGAAAGCACCGGGAATACGGATGATTTTACGTGCCGCCTTGGTAAACCAGCGATCGGCATAATCGGTTCCCCGATGCGGGGTGGCCAGAAAAATCGCCCGAGAAAAATTAGGAATGTCCTTGATGACCAGGCGCTGCGAAATAATCGGTAATTTCTGAAACTTGTTTAACTGGCGATTATTCATCATGGATAAGGCTTTTGGGGTCACGTCTGTATCACTGACCAAAAGTCGGGCAATAATGCCCCCCATACTATGTCCGACCAGTACGGCATCCTTTTTTGCAGCAGCTTTGGCATCGACCTGAGCAAAGGCCTGAGTCAATAGGGCATAAATCTGGAAACGGCTTTCCATAATTGGCATATTGGTTGAATAAAACACCTGCCAGACCTGAAAATTTTCCCGTAGTACCGTGTCCCCCATAATATCGTTGGTCAGACGAATCCATGCTTCAGGGCTGCTGGCCAGACCATGGATTAAGACAATCACTTTTTTATTCGGATTATAAGGTTCCAGCATATATAAATGCGGCATGGTGAGATGATCATCACGGTCAATCAGGGTTAAATAGGCTGCCCGACCGAGATTGTTTTGTGCCAGCCATAAGCCATAAGGCGTAGAAAAGTTTCCAGCCAGCGGATAGGTCTTGCCGGCCATATTGACCTGATCGTATTTGTACGGATCAAAGGCTTTTATTTCAAATTCTGCATTGTTTAAAATATCTTCTACACTGCTGGCTGCTTTAGGCTGGGCAGTCAGGGTTGCGGCTAAATAGCGGGCCTGATGAATATTCGGATTGACCCCGTTTTTGTAGCTGAAATTCATCGGGTCGATAATATATTTATTTTTTCCTTCGCTAATACCATCCTTGACCTGCGGTAGAACCAGGACGAATTCTGAGCCAAAACCATCGCGACGGTTAATGGAACGTAAGCCTGAAAAATTCAGGTTATAACTGGAAAGCAGCTGCTCGATTTTCTGATTTTTCAGTTGTGGATAGTAATCAAAGTTGATCTGATAAATACTTTTACCCACCTTGACCTGTGGCTCAACTACAGTAGGTTTATGACGCAAGGCATAAGCAGTTACCAGTTTGGCCAGTGCTAAATTATAAAAGTCACGTATTTGCACCTGCCGGTTGTCAAAAATGCGGTCTTTGGGCTGTCGTTTGGTTTTAAACATGTAGGCATAGCTGTAGCGGATACTTTTATCCAGCATATACAGTTGCTGATCCAGACATTGATCGTATGTGACTTGTAGCTGTTTCTGTTTTTCTTCGGATCGGGTACTGGCTAAAGTACTGGTTTTACAGTTAGAAGAATTTTCAAATTCCAATGCTTTGGCCAGGTAGATTTCACTGGAGGTAGAGAGCAGCTGTTCGTCCTGAATTTGCGGAATCTGTTGCAGTTCCTGAATACACTGGTCGGGTTGGTCGGAACAGATTTTAGCTTCACGACCGGTCATGGACAGCACGTTTAAACTGGCTTCACTCAATTTATTTCGGGTAAGGATACTTTCACGTTCATTGGCAATGGTGACATTAATGCCCTGGCTTTTGACACTGACAATTTGACAACCTGTAAGCAGATAACTACTCAGCAGTGAGGCAAATAAAAGCTGATATATTTGTTTTGGCATAAAGTATGTCTACGTGAGTATTTGTTTGAATTTTTCTTCATCATACGATGATTCTTCTAATTTTCAATTCGTACATATAAAAATAGACCGTTTTGAACGGTCTATCTGAAAGGCGAATGGACAAAGTAAAAATTAAGACGTTTTAGCCGGATTAAGTACTTGCCATACATTCCAGCGACCTTGCTTTTCAATTTCGGCAATTAAACGGTCAGCCACTTCAGCTTCTTGTGGATATTTCACTTTGTAATTTTTTAAGACCTGAATCGCATTTTTCTTTTGTTCCATGGCAATGTAATTGTTTGCCGCAGATAAATAGGCTTCCTGCACACCTGCCTTCATGGCCTTGTCTAAATAAGGAATAGCTTCACGTTGACCACCACCTTCAGATAAGCCAAAACCGAACCAGAAGTTTGCCTCGGCATCTTCTTTATTAATTTTCAAAATGCGCTGTGCATAAGTTAAAGACTTGGTGGTATAGACTGAACCCAGGTCCAGGTTACGTGCCATAACACTGGCTTTAAATGCACGGATCAGCACATCAAAAGAGGCATTGTCTTTAGATGCCAGGGTATCAAGCTGTTGAGTCACTTGTTTCAGTTTGGCTTCAAAGCCTTTACGTTCCTGACGTTCGGTAAAACGGGGCGGATAATGGCGTGCCTTGCCTTCTACCAGCTGCAAGAAGTCATCAATTTCGGTGATATCTACTTCATTGTCACCGGCAATAACCGCATATTTTACATTCCGTTGCTTGCTGTTCACGGTAGGAATAATCAGCTTGTTGACATCAAGCATCACTTTTTTCTTTGGATCACCCGGCAGTGTGACTTCCATTTTGGTTACCGGCTGTGCAGCAGCTTTTTGTAAGGCAATTTCAAATGGAGGTGGGGCATCATAGTTAAATGGATTTAGTGCATAGAATGGCGCAGTCAATTCAGGTTCAGTGAAAATGATCGGTGCATTGGAATTTTTATCTTTTGTTGGTGTCGAGCTACAGGCTGAGAGTAAAGAAACAGCAATCAATGTACATGCCAAAGGCTTAAGGGTCATAGGGGTCATCCGTTCATTTAATTTTAAAATTAATTAGTAGGTATGTTCCTCAGTCTAAAAAAACTTTCAGGAACATACAAGTCAGGGCTTGTTAATATTCAGGACAGCGGTTCAGGCTTTGGATTGACTGCTTTGCGCTTCGCATTCACGGCGAACGTCCTCCATAATTTTTAATTCTTCTGCACTAAAAGGTTGTTCATTCTGCTGCTGCTTTTTAAATGAAGGATCAATCACTGATAAACGCTGACATAGGGTATTCATACGTTTTTCATTGAGCTGAATCCGGTCCAGTAGTACGCGCATGCCATCCAGAATCGGGTCAGACTGATCCTGTGTGGCTGCATAAGGCTGAAAGCCAATACTTTCTGCATAATCACGACGGCGGGCTTCTTCTGCGTCTTTAGGCTTATCTTTAGTAATAAAGCGCGCCGGGTTTCCTACAGCAGTCGTATTCGGTGGAACAGCCTTGGTTACGACGGCATTGGAACCGACTTTGGCATTTTTACCCACGGTAAAAGGGCCCAGAATTTTGGCACCTGCACCAACCACCACGCCATCTTCCAGCGTAGGATGACGTTTGCCCTTGTTCCAGGTGGTACCGCCCAAAGTGACGCCGTGATAGAGCGTGACATCATCTCCAATTTCAGCCGTTTCACCAATTACTACACCCATGCCATGATCGATAAAGAAACGGCGCCCGATTTTGGCACCCGGATGGATTTCAATGCCGGTGGCAAAACGGCTAAAAGAAGACAGCAGGCGAGCAGAGCCTTTACACTCTTTTTGCCAAAGTTCATGGGCAATACGGTGCATGATCAGTGCATGAATGCCGGGATAGGTAGTGAGAACTTCTAAAGTGTTTCGTGCTGCAGGATCGCGCGCGAATACAGCTTGGATGTCTTCTTTGAGCTGTTTAAGCATTGGATTGATCCTCTGAAGAATCGGTTGTTTTGTCTGTAGATTTTTTCCATGTACCATTGTTCAATGCCTGTACACGGCTAAAGATGCCACGCAGTAAATGATATTCCATACGATCTAATTGTATACGTCCAAATAAACGACGCAAGCGTAAAGGCAATAATCGTGGGTTTTTCGGGTCCATAAATTCAATTTCGGCCAGCATTTTTTCAATATGTGGGTAAAACTGTTCCATCTGTTCATGCGTTACCAAAGGCTCATCCCACTGCATGTCAATGTCATCGGTGACATGCATGGTGGCTTTAGGGTCTTCCGCCTGTTCAGTCAATGCCATGGCAGCCATACGCATTTCATAGCAAATGACCTGAATGGCCTGAGCAACATTCAGTACGCCATAATCGCTATTGACCGGAATGGTGACATGATAATTGGCCATCGCCAGTTCTTCATTGGTCAGACCGCGATCTTCACGACCAAATACAATCGCAATTTCCTGTTTGTTCTGTACCACAGCTTGCAATGATTTTTCTGCAGCAGGGCGGGCATCGAGTAAAGGCCAGGGAATGGTGCGGTTACGTGCACTGGTACCAAAGACCAGATGACAATCCTTAATCGCTTCTTGCAAAGTCGGCACAATTTCAATCTGTTCAATCAGATCGGTTGCGCCTGCGGCCAGTGCATCAATATCAGGATGCGGATAGATTTTAGGCTCTACCAGTACCAGTCTGGATAGGCCCATGGTTTTCATGGCACGTAAGGCGCTGCCGATATTGGCAGGCAAGGTAGTATTGACCATGACAATACGCACATGAGAGAGATGTGCGGAAACCACAGCATTGTCAACTTGACTCATAAGGTGTCCGATTTGAATTTAAATATTTAAAAATTAAGAATATTGAGTGGCTTCAGCCTGATACATATCCATCGCTTCATCCATGCTCACATTGGCTGGAGGCGGCGGGACATTCGCAGGCATGGCCTGCTCGTAACTCACAGCTTTGGCCGCCTTGGATTTGACCTGATATTCAATATGAATTACGTCTTTACCAAAATAGTCACGTAATTTCGTCAGTAACTCATCCAGTGGAGCCACCTTCCAATTCAGGCCCAGGTTGATATCAGCAGAGGCATAGGAATAATCAATGTGTAATTGCATCGGGATATGATTGCACATATCGACATTACAGAATGGCATTAAGATTTTGCGTAAATCCTGACTGAGTGAAGGGTTGAGATGTTCCGCGTTCAGCTTGATTTGAATACTGTTGGCACGTTTCTGACGAATTTCATTCAGGCTAAAGGCTTTGGTCAGGCGTCCCATAGGACGGTCAAAACCTTCACGTTCATAAATTTCGCCTTCAATCACCACCACTTTTTCATTTTGAATAATGTCTTTAAAGCGTTGGAAACGTTCGTGATTGGCCGAGACTTCTATACGTGCAGTGCCATCATCCAGAGTAACCATCATGCGGTTCGGGAAGTTGGCGACATCGACCACCAGACCGGCAAATACGGTAGTCACACCACGGCGTGTAGGGGTGAGCTCATTAATACGTGCAGGAATAAAGGATTTAAGTTCTGGACGATACACATCAATCGGATGTCCGGTTAAATACAGTCCCAAGGTGTCTTTTTCACCTTTGAGGCGAACTTCATCTGACCACGGTTTGACCGGTTTGGCTGGTTTGCGCTGAACTTCCTCAACTTCACCGAATAAATCCATGATGCCAGATTCACGGTTTGAACGTGCCTGTTCTGCGGCTTGAACCGCTTCAGGAAGTTGCGCCATGAGGTCAGCACGTTCAATGCCCAAACAGTCCATCGCACCTGCACGGATGAGTGCTTCAAGGGTACGTTTATTGATTTTTTTCAGATCGACTCGGTGGCAGAAATCAAACAAATCTTTATAAGGACCATCCTGTATGCGTGAATCAATCACCGACTGCATTGCAGCTTCACCCACGCCTTTAATTGCACCTAAACCATAGACAATGGTATTCGGACTGCTGGCATGGAAATTATATAAGGACATATTGATAGATGGCGGAAGAACTTCCAGACCATTAATACGGCAGTCATCAATCAGGAACACGATGTTGTCGGTGTTCTGCATTTCCGAGGTCATTACCGCAGACATAAACTCTGCAGGATAATGTGCTTTTAGCCATGCGGTCTGATAAGCAACCAGGGCATAGGCGGCAGCATGTGATTTGTTGAAACCATAACCGGCAAATTTTTCCATATAGTCGAAGATATGGTTGGCGGTCGCTTCATCAATATCTTTTTCAGCAGCACCTTTAATAAAGATCTGGCGCTGCTTGACCATTTCCTCAGGTTTTTTCTTACCCATGGCACGGCGCAGTAAATCCGCACCGCCCAGACTATAACCGGCACAGAACTGTGCAGCCTGCATCACCTGTTCCTGATACACCATAATCCCGTAGGTCGGTTCCAGAACTTTTTCCAGTAATGGGTGCAGGTATTCAAACTCACCGCCATGCATACGATGAATAAAGTCAGGAATCAGGTCCATTGGACCCGGACGGTACAAAGACACGAAGGCAATAATTTCTTCGAATTTGCTTGGACGTGCTTCCTTGAGCATTTTTTTCATGCCCACGGATTCAAACTGGAATACCGCAGTGGTGTTGGCGTTGGCAAAGATTTCGTAGGCCGGTTTATCATCCAGTGGAATATAGGAAATATTGACCGGTTCTGTGACATCTGGACGCGCATTGATATGCTTAATCGCATCTTCAATTACGGTTAAGTTACGTAAACCCAAGAAGTCGAACTTGACCAGACCAGCTGCTTCGACATCGTCCTTATCGAACTGGGCAACACGGTTAGTTCCGTCGGCATCACACATTACAGCTGAGTAGTCGGTCAGCTTGGTCGGTGCAATCACCACACCACCGGCATGTTTACCGGTATTACGGGTAATGCCTTCAAGTTTGAGTGCCATTTCCCAGATTTCAGCGGCATCGTCATTGTCCGGGTTGGACGGATTGGTGACAATATCCTTGAGCTGCGGCTCAGCTTCCAGCGATTCTTCCAGACTCAAACCCAAGGGCTTGGTTGGAATCATTTTGGAAATACGGTCCGCCAGACCATAGGATTTACCTAAAACACGTGCCACGTCCCGAATTGCACCTTTGGCCGCCATGGTCCCGAAAGTGGCAATCTGTGATACCGCATCTCGGCCATAAGTACGTGCCACATAGTCAATTACGCGGTCACGACCGGCAATACAGAAATCGACGTCAAAGTCGGGCATCGACACACGTTCCGGGTTCAAGAAACGTTCGAACAGCAGGTCATAACGCAGTGGATCCAGATCGGTAATTTTTAAGCTATACGCCACCAGTGAACCGGCACCTGAACCACGGCCCGGGCCGACAGGTACACCGTTACCTTTGGACCATTGAATAAAGTCCATCACGATCAGGAAGTAACCGGGGAAACCCATGTCGAGAATAATCTTTACTTCGAAGGCTAAACGCTCGTCATAAGGTTTACGGATTTCCGGCCAGTCTTCACCGCGCTTTTCAGGTGGATATAGGAAGTTAAGTCGTTCTTCCAGACCTTGTTCGGATAAATGTGCAAAGTAGGTATCAATGGTATGACCTTCCGGAATTGGGTAGTCCGGTAAGTCATTAAAACCTAAGCGTAAAGTCACATTACAACGCTTGGCAATGTGGTAGGTATTTTCAATGGCTGTTGGAATATCTGAAAATAGTTCCGTCATTTCTACAGCAGTTTTAAAGTACTGTTCAGGGCTATAGGTTTTAGGACGGCGGTTATCACCCAATACATAACCATCGGCAATACAGACCCGGGCTTCATGTGCTTCAAAATCATCACGTGTAATGAAGTGTACGTCGTTATGGGCGACCACGCCTATATTGTATTTTTTTGCAAGTTTGACAGCTTCTTCAATAAAGGCATCTTCATCAGGACGGTTGGTACGGGTCAAAGCTAAATAAACCCGATTGCCGAATTTTTCAATCCATTCTTGAAGGAGGGGTTCAGCTTTATCTGGATTTGATGTGATCAGCATTTTGCCAACATCAGATTGCATGCCCAATAGCACAATCAGGTCTTGATGCTGATCTAAAATCCAGTCTTTTTGTACACAAGGAATATCGAGTTGCTGACCTGAAATAAAACCTTGAGAAACCAGTTCGGTCAGACTGCGCCAGCCTTTATTGGTCATGGACAATAATGTCACACGATGTTCAGCATCATTCAGGCGGATTTCTGAACCTAAAATAGGTTTAATGCCTTTATCCAGACATTTTTTATAGAATTTTACCGCAGCATGCAGATTGGACAAGTCGGTAATGGCCAGTGCTGGCATTTCATCATTTGCAGCAGCTTTAATTAGATCAGATATACGTACGATAGATTCTGTAATGGAAAATTCTGTATGTATACCAAGATGAACAAAGTGCATAAATGAGTCCCTGCAAAAACCACTGGATAGTTTAGCATGCTCTAGGAAAAGTCATGGATTATTATTTAGCTAATTCAAGTTCAAAATTGACTTTTTAAGTGTGATGAATAGGTGATTAAAATCATATCAGTAGGTTAAACGAACTTGAGTCCTCCTAATATTGATTGGAAGTGAAGCTGTGCTTAAAGCTTAATTCTGAATATAAAAAAAGCCCTCAATCGAGAGGGCATTCAATAATAGTATTTTATCTTAATCGTGACAGCCATTCACCGAAGGTTTGTACAAATTGCACCAGCAATAACAGTACAATCACGGTCAAAATGACCACACTGGTATCAAAACGCTGGTAACCGTAGGAAATGGCCAGATCGCCAATACCACCGGCACCGACCGCACCAGCCATCGCCGTTGCACCAATCAGGCTAATGGTTGCCGTAGTAAGGTTTAAAATCAGCGAACTGCGTGCTTCAGGCAAAATAAACTTGAAAATAATTTGCAGGGGCGAAGCACCCATGGCTTGCGCTGATTCGATAATACCTTCATTCACTTCAAGCAATGAAGTTTCAATCAATCGACCCATATAAGGACCAATATAAATGGTCAACGGCACAATTGCCGCCCATGTACCAATTGATGTTCCCACCAGCAATTTGGTCAGCGGAATAAAGGCAATCAGCAGAATAATAAAGGGCAAGGAACGCAGTGCATTTACAATCGGGTTTAAGCCATGATAAATCACCCGGTTTGGTAAAATGCCTGCCGGACGGGTCACCAGCAAAATGATGGCCTGAATAAAGCCCCAGATACAACCAAACAGCATGGCAAAAAATACCATATGCAAGGTTTCTTGCAGTGCGGTAACAAACTGGTCAATCGAAAGTGAGCTTTTCCAGTAAGGTGCCGTAATTTCAGTCAGCCATTGAACAATTAAATCTCTCATGCGCTGACTCCAGACTGTTCAACTTTGACCCCATTTTGCTGGAAAAATGCAACAGCTTGCTCAATTACCACAGGATCACCTAGCAGCTGGACAAACATTTGTCCAATCACAGAGCCGTTAATTTCAGTCATATTGGCAAACAGAATATTCAAGCTGATATCAAACTGTTTAATGGCTGCCTGTACCACGGTTTCTTGTGCAGATGTACCCAAAAATTGCAGGCTATAAATGCTGTTATGATTTTTGTTTTCCAGGCTATTTAAAATATTCACCGGTAACTGTTGTTGCAGCACGGTTTGAATAAAACTTTTGGTGGTAGGATGCTGTGGCTGACTAAAAATTTCCAGCGTCGAACCGGTTTCGATCACTTTACCCTGTTCCATTACCGCCACATAATCACAAACAGATTCAATCACATCCATTTCATGGGTCACCATGACAATGGTAATGCCTTGTTCTTTATTAATCTTTTTAAGCAAATCTAAAACAGATTTGGTGGTTTGCGGATCCAGTGCCGAGGTCGCTTCATCACAGAGTAAAATTTTAGGATGATTGGCGAGGGCACGGGCAATACCGACACGCTGTTTTTGACCGCCAGACAGTTCATCCGGATAAGCATCTTTTTTATGCTTAAGATCGATAAACTCGAGCAATTCTGCCAAACGTTTTTCACACTCGGCTTTGCTCCAGCCCAACAATTTCATTGGCATTTCAATATTGGCTGCGACAGTTTTACTCTGCAACAAATTAAAATGCTGAAAGATCATCCCGATGTTGGCACGTTCCTGACGTAATGAGCGTGCATCCAATGCAGTAAAATCTTTTTGATTAATGATGACTTGACCATCATTTGGTCGTTCCAGCAAATTAATCAGGCGGATTAAGGTACTTTTACCCGCACCACTATAGCCAATAATGCCAAAAATACTGCCATCTGGAATCTGTAAATTAATTTGATCCAAGGCACGAATTGTTTGACCTTTAAGCTGATAATGTTTTGAAATATTTTTAAATTCAATCATATGGTCAAAAACTATCTATAAAAAGAAAAACAGGCAAAGAGACTTTGCCTGTTTAGATAAACCAATTATATTACTATTTCGAGTCAGTGAGATAGCTAATCGGTTTATTTACGTCAACTTTGGTACCGCCAAATTTCTGTTGCACAAATTTTTTCACGGCTTCAGAGTGGTAAAGCGCACCTACTTTTTGCAATACTGGGTCATTTTGACGACCTTCTGCAACAGCAAGAATATTGACATTCATTTTGGTGCTTTGGTCGATTGGCTCATAATAAATAGAGTCTTTCAGCACATTTAAGCCACCTTCCATTGCCAGAGTATTACCCAAAACAATCGCATCGACTTCATCTTTTACACGTACAGCAGTGGCCATCTGAATTGGTTTGATCACAATTTTTTTGTTGTTTTCAACAACATCGGCAGGGGTGCCTTTTACGTTGTCAAAATTAGTTTTTAATTTAACCAAACCGGCAGATTGAAGTAACAATAATGCACGTGATTCATTTGCACCATCGTTAGGAATGGCAATCGTTGCACCTGTTTTGAATTCATCAAGTTTCTTCACTTTACTTGAATAAATACCCATTGGTTCCAGGTAAGTGGTAGAAAGCGGAGCAATCTTGTCTTTATTAGATTCGTTAAAAGCAACTAAATAAGCATAAGACTGGAAGGCATTTACATCAATTTCTTTATTGGCTACTGCCGTGTTCATAGACACATAGTCAGTGAAGTTTTTCACTTCTAGCTTAATACCCGCAGTTTTGGTTTCAGGAAGTGTGGCAATATAACGCCAAACTTCTGCATCCGAACCTGTAGACGCCATAGTGACCGTTTGCAGACCATTCGCGTCTTTTGTTTGAGCTGCATTATTTGCAGGCGCTTCTTGCTTACCACAGCCAGACAAGCCAACTGAAAGACCTAAAACAAGACCAAGGAGCTTTTTCATGTATATGTCCTAGTAAATTTAATTTGGCGATAAATTTACGAATATGTCATTGGAGAGATTAAATCAAGTGTGAATCAGATCAATTGATTGATGCAGATAACTTTAAAATGTCCCATTCATCAACGCAATTGGATATCGGTAGCATCATGGAGAGATGTTTTTTGTTTGAAAAAAGCAAATTGCTGTAATCAAACAATTTTCATGATGACTTATTCCTAAAAATTGGATACATCATAACAATTTTTTTTTATGCATAATAGTGATTATAAATCTGATATTTAGCTTAATTTTGCATAAAAAAGTGAGACGTTTTTATAAATTAATTCATAAAACAATAGATTAAATTTATTGAAATGAGTAAAACTGATAATTAAAGAATTTTGTTTCTATATAAATTTTTTGAAAATACAAAGCTAAAAAATGGATAAGTGGCAATTTCATATTTTTAATATTGTTTCTTCAAGTTTACGAAGTCTTGTCGCTTAAATTCAGGATAAAAAGAACAAAGCGATTGCTTCAGTCGCATCGAGTTTTTTTAGAAAGTAGTGTATGACTTTGTCATCTGCACACATTTGGATAAATGGGGTAGTGTCGGAGTCTTGCCACTGGCGCAGGATGAGGTGAGGGGGTTGGAGGTGTATTTTCATAATCTAAATATTTGAAGTACTACTATTAATGCAAATAACTACATGATAAAACAAGTTGATTTTTAGATGAAAACAGAACATGAATACAGAAATAAAAAGTTTCTTTGCTGAATGTTTAGAAGAATATACTAACTTCTCTCAAAATGATTTGATCAGTGAATCTAAGATGATTCATTTTGCTAAAGATAGAGGGATAGCTGTTTCTGGAGTGGTAAGAGGTGATCTAAGTAAGTTTGTAGAGTTTGGTTGGGTCTCTAAAGACAGTGAAGAGGATTATTTCCATCTTTTTAGAATGTATCCTTTTGTATTGGCAATTGATTTGAGAAATTTAAAAATTAAGAATCAAGAGTCAGTTGCTTCTGATTCAATGATAGAGAAAATACGGTTAGCGGATGAAATTAGTTGTTTAGCCATTCTATTGGAGCCTTTATATTGGCCTAAAATTATAAATCAGACAACTTTTCCATCCCCGAACTGCTCAGCTCTTAAAGAATTTGAATCACAGCTAAGACCTTATAAAGAGAGAATTTTAGAATATATTAAACAACTAGATCCTGAAATTTGGCAATCTTATCATGAGCGTTTAAGAATAGAAGCTGCAAGACTTGATGATAATCATGAGCTCTATATTTTGTTAAGACTTTCACCATGGGTTAAAAGAAAAAATATAAAAGGCAATATTGGAGGTGCTTTATGGCTTCGGCATATTGCTGAAGTTATACGATTAGCTTTTGAAGAAGTGCATGGTGTTCAGTGGAGTGAAGAGGATGAAGCTTTTGGTATTTGGCGTGAGGGTGCGAAGACTAAATTATATGGCTCTGAAAGACCAATTCAAAATGCTTTAACAACTAGACCTCATATTGCATTTGAATTTGGATTACATACAGGAAGTACTGTAAGGTGGTATGTAGAGGGTGAAACTGAATATCAAGCTGTATTATATGCTTTACCCAAAGCTGCTTTAAGTGGTATTGAAATCATTAATTTAAAAGGTGTTTTTAAAGAAAAACAAAAAAATATGTTGCGATTGGAGGAAAATTTACTACAGGATAAAATCTTACGTAGGTTTGTATTTATTTCTTGCGATAATGATGTTGAAGCCAATTTAAAGTTTTTAAGAGAACAAATAATTAAAGATAATATTGTTGGTTATATAAATTGCAATTCTCCTGATTTCGAATTTGAAAATTTGATCCTAGACAGTATCGTGGACAACAAGTCCCTCTAAATTCTTACAATATTTCTGCTCAAAGGCTTCTGGACTTAACCAGCCGTTTGCAGAATGCCTTCTGACCCGATTGTAATAAATCTCAATATAGTCAAACAATATAGCATTAGCCTCTTTTCGAGTGGCAAACACACTGCCATGTATCACATGACCTTTCAATGTATGAAAGAAGCTTTCGGTTACTGCATTATCCCAACAGTTCCCTCTGCGTGACATACTTTGAATACACTGGTTCGTC